>NZ_JBSHML010000006.1:0-192866 GCF_053645335.1 Dietzia sp. NPDC055340
GCGTTACGCGGCCCGCCCGGCGACGGTGGAGGACAGATCACTTCGAGTAGAGCTCGACGATCAACTGCTCCTGCAGCGGCACCTCGATCTGGGCGCGCTCGGGGAGCTGGTGGACGAGGATGCGGAGGTTCGTGGGAACCACCTGCAGCCACGCCGGGACGGGACGCTCGCCGAGGGACTCCTGGGCGATCTCGAACCAGTCCATCTTGGTGGACTTGGGACGGACGTCGATGATGTCGTACTGCGAGACGCGGTAGCTCGGGATGGTCACCTTCTGGTCGTTGACCAGCAGGTGCCCGTGGCTCACGAGCTGACGTGCCTGACGACGCGTCTGCGCGAGACCCGCGCGGTAGACGACGTTGTCCAGTCGCGACTCGAGAATCTGGAGGAGATTCTCACCGGTCTTGCCGGCGCGACGGTTCGCCTCCTCGTAGTAACGACGGAACTGCTTCTCCATGACGCCGTAGGTGAAGCGGGCCTTCTGCTTCTCCTGCAGCTGGAGGCGGTACTCGGACTCCTTGATCCGCGCACGGCCATGGTGGCCGGGCGGGAAGGGCCGACGCTCGAATGCGGTGTCCCCACCCACGAGGTCGACGCCGAGACGACGCGACTTGCGGGTGGCTGGGCCGGTGTAACGTGCCATTGTTTTCTACGTTCCTTCCGGCTCAGACTCGACGCCGCTTGGGCGGACGGCAGCCGTTGTGGGGCTGGGGGGTGACATCGGAGATCGTGCCCACCTCGAGGCCGGCGGCCTGGAGCGAGCGGATCGCGGTCTCACGGCCCGAGCCGGGGCCCTTGACGAACACGTCGACCTTCTTCATGCCGTGCTCCTGCGCCTTGCGGGCAGCGTTCTCGGCGGCCAGCTGGGCGGCGAAGGGCGTCGACTTGCGCGAGCCCTTGAAGCCGACGTGACCCGAGGACGCCCAGGACAGGACGGCACCGGTGGGGTCGGTGATCGAGACGATGGTGTTGTTGAACGTGCTCTTGATATGAGCCTGCCCGTGGGCGACGTTCTTCTTCTCCCTGCGACGACCCGACTTCTTGGGGCCCGCAGCGCGTGACTTGGGGGGCATTACTTCTTCTTTCCGGCGACGGTCTTCTTCGGACCCTTACGGGAACGGGCGTTGGTCTTGGTGCGCTGACCACGGACGGGCAGGCCACGACGGTGGCGGAGCCCCTGGTAGCTACCGATCTCGATCTTCCGGCGGATGTCGCCCTGGATCTCGCGGCGGAGGTCACCCTCCACCTTGTAGTTGCCCTCGATGTCGTCACGAAGGACGGTCAGCTGCTCATCGGTGAGGTCCTTGGTGCGCTGGTTCGGGTCGATGCCCGTACGCTCCAGGATCTCGAGCGACCGGGTGCGACCGATGCCGAAAATGTAGGTGAGCGCGATCTCCATGCGCTTGTCGCGAGGGAGATCAACGCCGGCAAGGCGTGCCATGTGGCGTATCTCTTTCGTCGTGCGGTAGGTCTGCTCCCCGACCGCCCCCTGCCCGGATGGTCATCTCACGATGAGCGATCCGTTCGGGGCCCCGGCCTCCGCAACCGAGGGTGTGAACCCGCCGTACCCACGAGGGGGCGCGGCGGCTGGTTCAGGGAGTTGAACGTCTTACTTGTAGCGGTAGACGATCCGGCCACGCGTCAGGTCGTAGGGCGAGAGCTCCACGACGACGCGATCCTCCGGAAGGATGCGGATGTAGTGCTGCCGCATCTTCCCGCTGATGTGGGCGAGGACCTTGTGCCCGTTCTCGAGTTCGATGCGGAACATAGCGTTCGGCAACGGCTCGATGACACGGCCCTCGACCTCGATGGCTCCGTCTTTCTTTGCCATGCTGGTTACGGTCCTCCACGATTCCCCGGGTGACGTCTACCGGATTGTGGTGCACTGGTGGGCACACCGACGTATAAGCCTACGTCAGTGGCCCCCGCTGCGCCAATCGCCTCGGAACCGGTCAGTGGTAGCAGGCGGATCCCGCGGGCACGCCGTCGAACCGCCGCTGCAACCACCCCAGTGCCGCCGGCAGCTTCTCGACCGCCCCGAGAAGGTGCTCGGGGGCGAACCCGGGCTCCCACGTGACCGGCGATCCCTCACGGCAGTACCGCTTCGCGGTCTCCTCCGCGTCCCAGAACGGCACCAGTGGATCGGTGCCCGAGTGCCACATGTAGACCGGCACCCGGGGGACATCAGGACTCAGGCGAATGCTGTTGTCCGCGAGCGCGCGCATCAGGCCCTCCTCCGCCATGAGGTTCCCCCCGTTCAGCACCATCGGCACCGACTTGAAGGCCCCACGGGTCAGCAGCGTGGCGGTGCACCTGTCCCGGACCTGGTTGTAGAGCCCCCAGCCCTCCGGCGTCAACTTCTCCTCGAGTCGGATCTCCTCCGGGTACTCGCGCGCCATCCCCACCGCGGCGGCGAAGGCCAGACCGAATGCGGGATGCGGGTCGTTGCCGATCATGCGGGCCATCGTGGTCATGTCCGTCGGGACGCCGCCCTGGGCCACACCGACCAGATTGACGTCGGGCGCGTACTCGTCGTGCAGGAGCGCCACCCAGGCGCTCGCGATGCCCCCACCCGAGTAGCCGAGCGCACCGAATCGGCTCTCCCGGGAGTCGAATCGCGGATCATCCCGCACCGCCCTCATCCCGTCGAGGACGATCCTCGCCGACAGACGGCCACCGGGATAAGCGACCTTCGGACCGAGGTGGTCGGGGATGATGACCGTCCAGCCGCGATCCAGTTGGAAACGCAGGAAGGCCATCGCGTTGTCCTGGACGGTCTCGACCGTCGGATTGACCAGCGTCTCGGTCGGCGCGCATCCCTGCCCGAGCGCGTTGAGGTAGTGCTGGTAGCTCAGGACGGGACCGTTGGGACGCGCATGATGCGGACGCACCACCGTCGCGGTGGCCAGGATCGGACGGTCCGCGGTGTCGGTCGACCGGTAGGCGATCTCGGTGATGCCGTAACCCGCGAAGGCCGGCATCGCGGCGCCACGTGAATTGATGACCTGGCCTGGTCTGGCCTCGGACAGGACCGCCGGATCCGCCTGGTAGAAGGGGCCCGGTCCCGGCTGCGCCATGAGCGAACCGCCGGCGTCGTCCGCCACGGATTGCGCCGCTGCCGACGGCGCGAACGCGCTCGTGAGTTGCCCGGCGATCAGCGCCAGAATCATGAGGACAGTGCCCGCCGCCCACGTCAGCGAGGGGGTCCGACGACCAGCCTGAGGGCGAGAGAGCATGCCGGCACCTTTCGAGGATGGCCTGATGTTCGCGTCGAACACACGATATGCGGAGAAGACTACGTATAAGAAATCGTTTTCGGGTGTCGCACCGGGCCGCCGGTCACTCCCGGGGCCGCGGCGTGAGGATCCGGGGCCCGTCGGCGGTCACGGCGATGGTGTGCTCCCAGTGCGCGGCCGGCGAGCCGTCCACGGTCACGACGGTCCAGTCATCGGACAGGGTCGTGGTGTCCGTCTCTCCGCCGAGGACGAGCATCGGCTCGATCGCCAGGACCGAGCCCTCCTGGAGCCTCGGCCCCCGGCCGGGCTTGCCCTCGTTCGCGAGGAACGGCCATTCGTGCATCTCGCGGCCGATCCCGTGTCCCCCGTAGCCGTCCACGATGCCCAGCGATACGCCGTGCCGCTCCTCGGCGCGGCGGGTCGCGACCTCGAGTGCATGCGAGACGTCCGTGAGCCGGTTACCCGGCCGCATGGCGAGCATGCCCTCGGCCAGGACCTCGCGTGTCGCGTCATTCAGCGCCTGCACCCCGGGCTCGAGCGCCCCGACGCCGAAGGACCAGGCGGAATCGCCGTGCCAGCCGTCGAGTATCGCTCCACAGTCGACGGACACCAGGTCGCCCTCGGCCAGCACCGTGGACGAGCCGGGGATGCCGTGGACCACGACCTCGTTCACCGAGGAACAGACCGACCCCGGGAAACCCTCGTAGCCCTTGAAGGACGGCACCGCACCGGCATCCCGGATCAGCTGTTCGACGATCGCGTCGAGATCAGCGGTCGTCGCTCCGGGAACGGCCGCCTCCCGGGCCGCCACCAGGGCCCGGCCGACGATCCGGCCGGCCGCCTCCATGGCATCGAGTTCACCCGGGGTGCGTGCGGCTACCGCCCCTTTGCGGGATCTACCGAACACGGCGGTCGTCAGCGTCCGAGAGCGGCGAGTGCGCGGGAGTTGATCTCCTCGACCTCACCGACGGCGTCGATGGTCGACACCTGCCCCGCGTAGTACTCCAGCAGAGGTGCGGTCTCCGACTGGTAGACCGACATCCGGTTGCGGATGACGTCCTCCGTGTCGTCCTCGCGGCCGCGGGCCAGCATCCGTGCGACGACCGTGTCCTCGTCCACGCGGAACTCGAGCACGCCGTCGAGCGAGTTGCCCGACTCGGCGAGCATGACCTTCAGCGCATCCGCCTGCTCGACGCTGCGCGGGTAGCCGTCGAGGAGAAAGCCCTCGGTGGCGTCGGGCTCGGCGATCCGCGCCTCGACCATGCGGTTGGTGACCTCGGCGGGGACGAGGTTGCCCGCGTCGATGTACGACTTCGCCTCCTTGCCCAGATCGGTCCCCTGCGAGATGTTCGCGCGGAACAGCTCGCCGGTCGAGATGTGGGGCACGCCGAGCTTCTCGGAGAGCAGGGCCGCCTGGGTTCCCTTGCCGGCGCCGGGAGGGCCGAGGAGGACGAGACGCATGGTGATGACCAGCCTTTCTACGGTGTTGTGTTGCGCGTGATCCTGAGCGGCTACTTGAGGAAACCCTCGTAGTTGCGCTGCATCAGCTGCGCCTCGATCTGCTTCACGGTGTCGAGGCCCACGGAGACCATGATGAGCACCGCGGTACCGCCGAACGGCATGTTCTGGAGATCTCCACCCCCGCTGCCCATGTCCAGGAAGATGTTCGGGAGCACCGCGATGAGACCGAGGTACAGGGAGCCGAACAGAAGAATGCGGTTGAGGACGTAGCCCAGGTACTCGGCGGTCGGTCGACCGGGACGGATGCCAGGGATGAAGCCGCCGTACTTCTTCATGTTCTCGGCCTGCTCCATCGGATCGAACTGGATGGCGACGTAGAAGTACGAGAAGAAGATGATCAGGACGAAGTACAGGAGGATGTAGCCCACGCTCGAGGGGTTCTGCAGGTACTGCATGACATAGCGCTGCCAGAATCCATCGCCCGTGCCGTCGGGGCCGGAGATCAACTGAGTGATGAGGATCGGCACGTACATCAGCGACGACGCGAAGATGACCGGGATGACGCCGGCCTGGTTGACCTTGAGCGGAAGGTAGGTGGAGGTGCCGCCGTACTGGCGACGTCCGACCATGCGCTTGGCGTACTGGACCGGGATCCGACGCTGACCCTGCTCGACGAAGACGACGGCGACGACGATCAGCACCACGGCGAACATCACCGCGGCGAACTTCAGCGTCGACGAGTTCTGGTAGATGTTCACACCCTCCGCCGGGATGCGGGAGGCGATTCCGGCGAAGATGAGCAGGGACATGCCGTTGCCGACGCCACGGTCGGTGATGAGCTCGCCGAACCACATGACGAGAGCGGCGCCGCCGGTCATGACGAGCACGATGGTGATCAGCGTGAGGATGTCGTTGTCCATCAGGACCGACTGGCCGTTGCCGAGGAGCTGACCACGGTCGGCGAGCGCGACGATACCGGCGGACTGGAGGATGGCCAGGGCGATGGTCAGATAACGCGTGTACTGCGTCATCTTGGCCTGGCCCGACTGGCCTTCCTTCTTCAGCTGCTCGAAATGCGGGATGACCACGGTGAGCAGCTGCACGATGATGCTGGCCGTGATGTACGGCATGATGCCGATCGCGAACACCGACAACTGCAGGAGTGCGCCACCCGAGAAGAGATTGACCAGGGAGTACAACTGCGCGTTGTCTCCGGTCATCGCCGTGTCGAGCAACCCGCGGAGCTTGGGATAGTCGACGCCGGGCGACGGGATCTGTGCGCCGATCCGGTACAGGATGATGATCCCGAGCGTGAAGAAGATCTTCTTCCTCAGGTCACTGTCCTTGATCGCGGACGCGAGTGCGGAGAGCACATGTCCTCCTGGTCATTGACGGCTCGCGGCCGCCTGTCGTCGAGATCAGATGCGCCGGGAACGGACGGTGAGACCGATCGGTCGGCCCCGGAACGCACAACGGGAAAACTCTATCAAGACGAACGCAGGGGCCGGATCCGAGAGTCTCGGACACGGCCCCTGCACCCGTCGTCGGCCCCGTGGGGGCCGGTCGGGGAATCAGGCCCCGGCCTCCGACACGCTTCCGCCGGCAGCCTCGATCTTGCTCTTGGCCGACGCGGAAACCTTGTCGACGGTCACGGTGACAGCGACGGAGATCTCCCCGTCACCGAGCACCTTGACCGGCTCGTTCTTGCGAACGGCACCCGCGGCGACGAGCTCGGCGACGCCGACCTGCCCGCCGTTCGGGAACAGCCGCTCGATGTCCGAGACATTGACGACCTGGAAGACGACCTTGTTGCGGTTCTTGAAGCCCTTGAGCTTCGGGAGACGCATCTGGATCGGCATCTGGCCGCCCTCGAACCCGGCGGGGACGTTCTTACGGGCCTTGGTGCCCTTGGTGCCGCGGCCGGCGGTCTTGCCCTTCGAACCCTCACCACGACCGACACGGGTCTTCTCGGTGTGGGCACCGGGCGCCGGGCGCAGGTGGTGCAACTTGATGCTCATGCTCACTCCGTCTCTTCGACCACGACGAGGTGGTTCACGACGTTGATGAGACCCCGGGTCTGCGCGTTGTCCTCACGCACGACCGACTTCCGGATGCCCTTGAGGCCGAGCGTACGCAGGGAGTCCCGCTGGTTCTTCTTGGACCCGATGGTCCCGCGGACCTGGGTGATCTTGAGGTTAGCCATGATCAGGCCCCCTGTCCGGCACGGGCGCGGAGCATGCCCGCGGGAGCGACGTCCTCGATCGGAAGCCCACGACGAGCCGCGACCTCCTCCGGACGATGCAGGCCCTTGAGCGCGGCCACGGTGGCGTGCACGACATTGATCGCGTTGTCCGACCCCAGCGACTTGCACAGGATGTCGTTGACGCCGGCACACTCCAGCACGGCGCGGGCGGCGCCGCCGGCGATGACACCGGTACCGGGCGAAGCCGGACGGAGCATGACGACACCGGCGGCCTCCTCACCCTGGATCGGGTGGGGGATGGTGGAGCCGATGAGCGGAACGCGGAAGAAGTTCTTCCGGGCCTCCTCGGCACCCTTCTGGATGGCCGCCGGCACCTCCTTGGCCTTGCCGTAGCCGACGCCGACCATGCCGTTACCGTCACCGAGGATCACGAGGGCGGTGAAGCTGAAGCGACGGCCACCCTTCACGACCTTGGAGACGCGGTTGATGGTGACGACGCGCTCGATGTACTGCGACTTCTCCTCGTCGCGACCCCGACGGTCGTCGCGGCCCCGACCACGGCCACGGTCGTTGCCGCGGCCCTGGGCGTTGTCGTTGGTGTTCTTGTTGTCTGCGGCGGGCCCGTTGCTTCCGCCGTCAC
This sequence comes from Dietzia sp. NPDC055340, assembly GCF_053645335.1. Lineage (NCBI taxonomy): Bacteria > Bacillati > Actinomycetota > Actinomycetes > Mycobacteriales > Dietziaceae > Dietzia > Dietzia sp. NPDC055340. Next base: position 7,541 of record NZ_JBSHML010000006.1, read on the forward strand.
GACGCTGACGTCCCGGCATCAGACGGTCCTTCCATTAGCGGTCAGTGCAGTGGTGTTGATCATCAGAACTCCAGCCCACCCTCGCGGGCGGCGTCGGCGAGCGACGCGATCCGGCCGTGGTACCGGTTGCCACCACGGTCGAACACGACTGCGTCGATGCCGGCGGCCTTCGCACGCTCGGCCAGGAGCTGGCCGACCTTCGCGCTGCGGGCCTTCTTGTCGCCCTCGAGTGCACGCACATCGGCCTCGATGGTCGACGCGGCGGCCAGCGTACGGCCGGCCAGGTCGTCGACGATCTGGGCGTGCATGTGGCGCGAAGACCTGTTCACGACCAACCGCGGACGCTCCGGCGTACCGGAGACCTTCTTGCGGAGGCGGTAATGGCGCCGGGCGCGGCTCTCCCGACGTGCGGTCGAGGCATCGGTACCCAGCGGGGAACGCTTCTTGGTGCTGCTCATGATCACTTACCCGTCTTTCCGACCTTGCGACGGACCTGCTCGCCCGCGTAGCGGATGCCCTTACCCTTGTACGGGTCGTGCTTCCGCAGTCGCTTGATGTTGGCGGCGATCTGGCCCACCTGCTGCTTGTCGATACCGGAGATCGAGAACTTGGTCGCACCGTCCACGGCGAACGCGATGCCGTCGGGAGCGGTGACCGGCACCGGGTGCGAGTAGCCGAGCGCGAACTCCAGGTCCTTGCCCTTGGCCACGACGCGGTAACCGACGCCGAAGATCTCCATGTCCTGCTTGTAGCCGTCGGTGACGCCGACGACCATGTTGTTGATCAGCGAGCGCGAGAGGCCGTGCAGGGAGCGGTTGTCGCGGTGGTCATCGGGACGGTTCACCGTGAGGGTGCCCTCCTCGATCGTCACCGAGATGGGGTCGGGCAGCACCTGGGTGAGCTCACCCTTGGGGCCCTTGACCGTGACGGTCTGGCCGTCGACCTTGATGTCGACACCGGACGGGACGTTGATCGGAGCCTTGCCGATACGTGACATTTCTCGCCCCCTTACCAGACGTAGGCGAGGACTTCCCCGCCCACCTTCTTGTTGTTCGCCTGACGGTCGGTGAGGAGCCCCTGGGAGGTCGAGATGATCGCGACACCCAGGCCACCGAGGACCTTGGGCAGCTCGGTCGACTTGGCATACACGCGCAGACCCGGCTTGGAGATGCGCTTGATGCCCTGGATGCTCTGCTGGCGCGACGGGCCGTACTTGAGGTCGATGGTGAGCTTCTTGCCCACCTCGGCGTCGGCCACGGCGTAGTCGGCGATGTAGCCCTCCTGCTTGAGGATCGCCGCGATGTTGCCCTTGAGCTTGGAATGCGGCATCGACACGGTTTCGTGGAACGCCGAATTGGCGTTACGCACACGCGTCAGCATGTCCGCGATGGGATCGGTCATCGACATGGATGGACCATGTTCCTTTCTCGTAACGGTTCCCATGCAACACGTCGTGTGCGGCGGCCTGTGGGCCGGGCAGCTGACGTCGTGGGCCTATCACGAAGAGTGCGAATGTTCTCTTGTGTGGGATCCGGGGTCCCCGTGGGGCGTGCCGGGTGTCCCGCCGTCCCCGGTGCTCTTCTCACCGTGGACGACCTGACGACTGGGCCGTCTGCCCGCCGCCGGGGCCAGCGCATGACGCGAAGCCCCGGCGGGGACGGCCGGTCCGGCCGGGCGGAGGTCAGTCCTCCTTGAAGGGGAAGCCGAGCTGCTTGAGCAGCGCGCGGCCCTCTTCGTTGTTGGTCGCCGTGGTGACGACCGTGATGTCCATGCCGCGGGGGCGGTCGATCTTGTCCACGTCGATCTCGTAGAACATGCTCTGCTCGTTGAGGCCGAACGTGTAGTTGCCGTGGCCATCGAACTGCTTGCCCGAGAGACCACGGAAGTCGCGGATGCGGGGAAGGGCAACGGTGGTCAGGCGATCCAGGAACTCCCACATGCGATCGCCACGCAGGGTGACGCGCGCGCCGATCGGCATGCCCTCACGCAGCTTGAACTGCGCGATCGACTTGCGGGCCCGACGGACCTCCGGCTTCTGACCGGTGATCAGGGTGAGGTCGTTGATCGCACCGTTGATGAGCTTGGCGTCGCGAGCCGCGTCACCGACACCCATGTTCACGACGACCTTGACGACGCCGGGGATCTGCATGACGTTCTCGTACTCGAACGTCTCGTTCAGCGCCGGCTTGATCTCGCTGCGGTACTTGGCCTTGAGGCGCGGGGTGTAACCAGTGGGAAGCGCGGTATCAGTCATGGTCACAGGTCCTTCCCGGTCTTGCGCGAGACACGGACACGCTTGCCGTTCTCGTCGGTGCGGATTCCGACCCGGGTCGGGGTGCCGTCAGCGTCCACGACCATCACGTTCGACACGTGGATCGGGGCCTCCTGGGTGACGATGCCACCGGAAGAGGCGCCACGCTCGGCAGCCGAGTTGGAGGTGTGCTTCTTGATGCGGTTGACGCCCTCGACGAGGACCTTCTCCTGCGCCGGGAAGGCCTGGATGACCTTGCCCTTGGCGCCCTTGTCTTTGCCCGAGATGACGAGCACCGTATCGCCCTTGTGGACCTTCATGTCAGAGCACCTCCGGAGCCAGCGAGACGATGCGCATGAACTTCTTGTCGCGCAGCTCGCGGCCGACGGGCCCGAAGATGCGCGTTCCGCGCGGATCGTTGTCGTTCTTGATGATGACGGCGGCGTTCTCATCGAACTTGATGTACGAGCCGTCCGGGCGACGGCGCTCCTTGGCGGTGCGCACGATGACCGCCTTGACGATCTCGCCCTTCTTGACGTTGCCACCGGGGATGGCGTCCTTGACGCTGGCGACGATGATGTCACCGACGCCCGCGTAGCGACGCTTGGATCCACCGAGAACGCGGATGCACAGAATCTCCTTGGCACCCGTGTTGTCGGCGACCTTCAGTCGCGACTCCTGCTGGATCATGGTTCTCCTGACCAGGTCTGTTCTGTGTGTGCCGGATACCGACCCGACACACGCGGTCATGTCGCCGGGCCGCACGCGCGGACGCGCGCAGGTCGGGCAACTGCTCCAGTGTAGGGTGAGCGGGCTACTCAGCCCAAATCCGGATCATCGCCCGCTCGAACCGAGCGACCCGGTGCCACCACCGGAGCCGGCCGATCCGCTGGAGGTCGCCGACCCGAGGGAGCCCGCAGCCCGCTCCCCCACCGCTCCGGTGGTCGTGCGCCCGTTGGGTGTCGCCGGCGCCAGTCCGCTCAGGATGTGGTCGGTACCCGGGAGCATCTCGGTGACGAACACCGGCCAGTTGTGGATGCCGGTCGGCATATAGTTCATCTGCAGGTGCACACCGGGGACGGAGGCGAGGGCCGATTCCAGCGCACGGGTGCTCTCGAATGATCCCTTCTCCAACACGTGCCCGTCGAGAAGGACCATCTCGTTACTACCGAAGCGTCCGAGTTCACTCGACCCGACGCGGCCGGTCGCGGCGCTGAGGTAGACGGACTTGCCCGACAGCCCGGCGGGGTTCGCGATCGTGTCGTGCTCACGCCACGGCTCCGCGCCCCGCGGGCCCCACATGTTGGTCGCGTCGCCGCCCCGCGCGGCCACGGTCAACCTCGCGTACTGGTACCCGAGAGCGTCCATCGTGGAATAGGCGCCGCTGACGCCGGCCACTCCCCGGAACATGTTGTTGGTGTTCGCGAGATGCACGGCCGATGCCGCGCCCATCGACACACCCAGGACTCCCCAGTCGCCGTTATGCGCGACGGGCTCCGCCGCGCCCTCCAGGCCTGTGGAGAGTAGTCCGGGCAGCTCCTCCACCAGGAAGGTCTCCCACATGTTCGGGCCGAGGACCGGGTCGTCTTCCTCCCAGTCACTCCACATCGAGGACGGCGCCCCCGTGGGTGCGACCACGTTCACCGCACGCTGGCGCAGCCGGGGATCGCCCCATCCCATCCCCCCGCTCCAGCCCGACGGCGACTCACTACCCACACCGTCGAGGAAGTACATGTTCGGGGCGTCGACCCCGGCCGGAGCCCGGTAGACCTCGACCCGCACCTCACGCTGCATCGATTCCGACGTGACGGTCCATACCTCTGCGCGGCGGTCCACCTCGTCTGTCGATGCCGGGAACAGTGGCTCGACCGACCTGACCGTTGTCGCTGTGATGTCCGGGTCCCGCGTCGCTATGGGCTCCGCCGGCGCGCTGTTCGAACTACCCGGCCTGGCGAAGTCCGACGACCCCACCATCCCGAGGGAGCCGAGGACAGCCGTGAGTGGGATCGGGGCTCCGAGCTGGGTCGCCGCGGCCAGGCTGAGCGACGGTACGCCGAACAGGCTGCCGGGGGCGACACTGGGGGCAACCGACTGCGGATCCAGTGATCCCGCCCCGGAGCCCTGGGCGCTCACCGCGGGCACGCCGATGACTGAGAGTGCGGCCACCGCGGCCGCGACAGCAACCGGGTAGGACCGGCGCCGACCACCGCGAGTACGCGGAGGCCTGGGGCCCGAGAAGATCCGGGTGTTCATGTGTCGCTCCTGTCTGACACGAGGTGCCCTTCGAACGGGTGACACATTACTCAGCTTTTGTTTCGCCAGGGTAATCCTCTGCGGCGGTTTTACTGCGAGGAACACTGAAAATAGACGTCGGCCCGGCCACGAGAGTTCTCGTGGCCGGGCCGGACTATCTGAGTGGAGTGGGCTACTTGGCCCGCTCCAGCACCTCGACGAGGCGGTACCGCTTGCTGGCGGAGATCGGGCGGGTCTCCATGATCCGCACGCGATCGCCGATGCCGGCGGTGTTGGTCTCGTCGTGCGCCTTCACACGCTCGGTACGGCGCATGATCTTGCCGTACAGGGGATGCTTCACGCGGTCCTCGAGCTCGACGACGATGGTCTTCTCCATCTTGTCGGACACGACGTACCCGATGCGCACCTTGCGGCTGTTGCGCTCCGTGCTCTCGCCTGACTCAGTCACAACTGTTTCCTTGTCACTCACTTGGCATCACCCGGCGCCGCCGACAGCCCGAGCTCACGCTCACGGATGACGGTGTAGATGCGCGCGATGTCGTGTCGTACGACCCGCAGGCGACGGTTGTTGGTCAGCTGACCGGTGGCCATCTGGAAGCGCAGGTTGAACAGCTCTTCCTTGGCCTCGCGAAGGCGCGCGGTCAGCGCATCGGCGTCGAGCTCGCGCAGCTCGGGGGCGGTGATTCCACTTGCCATCAGAACTGCTCCTCCCGGGTGACGATGCGGGTCTTGCACGGGAGCTTGTGCTGCGCACGGCGCAGAGCCTCCCGGGCGGTCTCCTCGTTCGGGTACGACATCTCGAACAGGATGCGACCCGGCTTGACGTTGGCGACCCACCACTCGACGGATCCCTTACCGGAACCCATCCGGACCTCGGCGGGCTTCTTCGTCAGCGGACGATCCGGGTAGATGTTGATCCAGACCTTGCCGCCACGCTTGATGTGGCGGTTGATCGCGATACGAGCGGACTCGATCTGCCGGTTGGTGATGTAGGCCGGCTCGAGAGCCTGGATGCCGTAGTCACCGAACGTGACCTTGGTGCCGCCCTTCGCCCCGCCCTTACGACCGGGGTGGTGCTGCTTGCGGTGCTTGACGCGCTTGGGGATCAGCACTGTCAGGCCTCCTTGTTTTCTGCGGGCGCCTCGGCCGGGGCAGCCGAGCCGGCACGGCCGGTCTCGGTGCTCGTGGCCGTGGTGCCCTGGGCGCCGGAACGACGCGGACGGCCGGCGCCACGCTCGCGGCGCGGGCCACGGTCGCCACCGCCGCGGTTGCTGGACTGGGCGAACTGGTCGGACTCGCGACGACCGCCGACGACGTCACCCTTGTAGATCCACACCTTGACGCCGATGCGACCGAAGGTCGTCTTGGCCTCGTAGGTGCCGTAATCGATCTCGGCACGCAGGGTGTGCAGAGGGACGCGTCCCTCGTGGTACCGCTCCGAGCGGGACATCTCGGCGCCGCCGAGACGACCCGAGCAGACCACCTTGATGCCCTTGACCTGGGGCTGACGCATGGCCGACTGGATGCCCTTACGCATCGCACGGCGGAACGCCACGCGGTTCGTGAGCTGCTCGGCGATGCCCTGGGCCACCAGCTGGGCGTCGGCCTCGGTGTTCTTGATCTCGAGGATGTTGAGGTGGACCTGCTTGCCGGTGAGCTTCTCGAGCTCGCCACGCAGGCGGTCGGCCTCGGCGCCACGACGACCGATCACGATGCCCGGGCGGGCGGTGTGGATGTCGACGTGGACCCGGTCACGGGTACGCGAGATGTCGACGCCCGAGATTCCGGCCCGCTCCATGCCCTTGGACAGGAGCTCGCGGATCTTGATGTCCTCGGCGACGTAGTCTGCGTACTGCTTGTCGGCATACCACTTGGACGTCCAGTCCGAGGTGATGCCGAGACGGAAGCCGTGCGGCTGGATCTTCTGTCCCATTTAGCGGGCACCTCCCTGGTTGCGACGTCCCCGGCCGGCACCGGCATTGTCGGGCACGCTGGTCACCTCGATGGTGATGTGGCTCGTGCGCTTACGCACGCGGAACGCACGACCCTGTGCACGCGGCTGGAACCGCTTGAGCGTCGGGCCCTCGTCGGCGTACGCCGTCGAGACGACCAGGGTCCGGGGATCCAGGTCGAGGTTGTTCTCTGCGTTGGCGATCGCGGAGGCCAGGACCTTGGCGACGGGCTCGCTGGCGGACTGCGGGGCGAACCGCAGCGTGTTCAGCGCGTCTGCAGCGTCCTTGCCACGGATCAGGTCGATCACGCGACGCGCCTTCATGGGCGTGACACGGACGAACTTCGCGGTAGCGCGGGCCGTCAGGTTCTGATCGGCCTGCTGCTCGTTCTGCTGGGTATCAGTGCTCATCGACGCTTACTCTTCCGATCGTCCTTGATGTGCCCCTTGAACGTGCGTGTCGGCGCGAACTCGCCGAGCTTGTGACCCACCATCGAGTCGGACACGAACACGGGCACATGCTTGCGGCCGTCATGAACGGCAAACGTGTGTCCGATGAAATCGGGCAGGATCGTCGAGCGACGCGACCAGGTCTTGATGACCTGATGAGTGCCCTTGTCGTTCTGCACGTCCACCTTCGCGAGGAGGTGTTCGTCGACGAACGGACCCTTCTTGAGACTACGAGGCATCCTAGTTTCCCTCCTTAGCGCTTCTTGCCGGTGCGACGGCGACGGACGATAAGACTGTCACTCGCCTTGTTGGGCTTGCGGGTACGTCCCTCAAGCTGTCCCCACGGGCTGACGGGGTGACGTCCACCGGACGTCTTACCCTCGCCACCGCCGTGCGGGTGGTCGACGGGGTTCATGACCACACCACGGACGGTCGGGCGAACGCCCTTCCACCGCATGCGGCCGGCCTTACCCCAGTTGATGTTGATCTGCTCGGCGTTGCCGACCTCGCCGATCGTCGCCCGGCAACGGACGTCGACACGACGGATCTCGCCGGAGGGCATACGCAGCGTGGCGTAGGCACCTTCCTTACCGAGAAGCTGGATTCCGGCGCCGGCCGCGCGGGCCATCTTGGCGCCGCCGCCCGGACGCAGCTCCACCACGTGCACGACGGTGCCGGCGGGGATGTTGCGGAGCGGCAGGTTGTTGCCGGTCTTGATGTCGGCGTTCGCGCCCGACTCGACCTTCATGCCCTGCCTCAGGTTGCGCGGGGCCAGGATGTACCGCTTCTCACCGTCTGCGTAGTGCAGCAGGGCAATGTTGGCGGTGCGGTTCGGGTCGTACTCGATGTGCGCGACGGTGGCGAGCACGCCGTCCTTGTCGTTGCGACGGAAGTCGATGACACGGTACTGGCGCTTGTGTCCACCGCCCTTGTGGCGAGTGGTGATTCGGCCGTGCCCGTTACGACCGCCGGTCTTGCTCAGCGGGCGCAGCAGCGACTTCTCTGGCGTCGAGCGGGTGATCTCGGCGAAGTCCGAGACGCTCGAGCCGCGACGACCGGGGGTCGTGGGCTTGTACTTGCGGATAGCCATGAGGTTCTCTCGTCCTTAACTCTTCCCGCCGTCAGGCGGTCAGACCCGGGATCTCGATGGGCTTGCTGTCGGCCGCGAGGGTCACGATGGCGCGCTTGGTGCTCTTGCGCTGACCGAACCCGGTGCGGGTGCGCTTGCGCTTGCCCTTACGGTTTGCGGTGTTGACGGAATCAACGGTGACGCCGAAGATCTCCTGGATGGCGATCTTGATCTGCGTCTTGTTGGCGTCCGGCGCCACCAGGAACGTGTACACGCCCTGCTCGAGCAGGCCGTAGGCCTTCTCGGAGACGACCGGGGCGAGAATCACGTCCCGGGGATCGGCGACTGTGCTCACTTGTCGGCCTCCTTCGCAGCCTTGCCGGCGAGGATGCGACCCGCCTGCGTGACGAACGCGTCCAGAGTCTCGACCGTGAACACGACGTCGTCGGCGTTGAGGACGTCGTAGGTGTTGAGCTGATCCGGAGCGATCGGGTGGACGTGATCGAGGTTGGCGACCGAACGCCATGCAGCGAGGTCCTCACGACCCACCACGATCAGGAACTTCTTGCGGTCGGACAACGACGCCAGGAACGTCCGGACGCCCGAGGTCGACGGCTTCTGCCCCTCGATGAACTCGGTCACCACGTGGAGCCGCTCGCTGGCGACCCGGTCGGAGAGGGCACCGCGCAGGGCGGCGGCCTTCATCTTCTTGGGCGTGCGCTGCGAGTAGTCCCGCGGCTTCGGACCGTGGACGGTGCCACCGCCGGTGTACGCGGGTGCGCGGGTCGAGCCCTGGCGAGCGCGGCCGGTGCCCTTCTGACGGAACGGCTTGCGGCCACCGCCGCGCACCTCGCCACGGGTCTTGGTCGAGTGGGTGCCCTGACGTGCGGCGGCCAGCTGGGCCACCACGACCTGATGCATCAGCGGCAGGTTGGGCTCGACACCGAAGATCTCGGCGGGGAGCTCGACGGCACCGTCGGTCTTCCCGGCCGGAGTACGGACGTCGAGCTTGAGGTTCACGGTGTTCTCCGTGGTGGTCATGCGCGCGCACCGCCCTTCACTGCGGAACGGACCATCACGAGGCCGCCGTTGCGACCGGGGATGGCACCCTTGATGAGGAGGACGCCGGCCTCGGCGTCGACCTTGTGGACCTTGAGGTTCATGGTGGTGACCCGCTCGTTACCCATGCGGCCAGCCATCTTCTTGCCGCGGAAGACGCGACCCGGGGTGGCGGCGCCACCGATCGAGCCCGGCTTGCGGTGGACGGCCTGGGTACCGTGCGAGGCGCCCTGACCGGCGAAGCCGTGACGCTTCATGGTGCCGGCGAAGCCCTTGCCCTTGGACGTTCCGGTGACGTCGACGAAAGCGCCGTCCTCGAACACGTCCGCGCCGAGCTCCTGGCCGACCTCGAAGCCGGCGGCCTGCTCGGCGTTCTCGAGGCGGATCTCCGCGACATGGCGGCGCGGGGTGACCCCGGCCTTGTCGAACTGACCCGCGACAGGCTTGGTGACCTTGCGGGGGTCGATCGCGCCGAACGCGATCTGGACGGCGTTGTAGCCGTCGGTCTCTTCGGTACGAATCCCGGTGACGACGCACGGCCCGGCCTTGACGACGGTGACCGGAACCACCCGGTTGTTCTCGTCGAAGACCTGGGTCATGCCGAGCTTGGCGCCCAGGATGCCCTTGATCTCGGTGTTACTCATCTGTTCACTGTCTCCGCTGCACGTTGCTTGCTGACCGCTACGCGGTCGGAGGTCACTGGATGTTGACGTCGACGCTGGCAGGCAGGTCGATGCGCATGAGCGCGTCCACGGTCTTGGGCGTGGGGTCGAGAATGTCGATCAGCCGCTTGTGGGTACGCATCTCGAAGTGCTCACGCGAGTCCTTGTACTTGTGCGGCGAGCGGATGACGCAGTAAACGTTCTTCTCGGTGGGCAGCGGCACCGGACCGACGACGCGAGCGCCGGTGCGGGTCACCGTCTCGACGATCTTGCGCGCCGAGGCGTCGATGGCCTCGTGGTCGTAGGCCTTGAGCCTGATGCGGATCTTTTGTCCCGCCACTTCGTCCTCTTCTCCTCCCGCCCGTGAAGGCGGCTGTCGTGAGCGCCCTCGCCTGGCGGGGACACTGTTGTGTTCGCTTGTCATAAGTGACACCGTCAAACCGTCTACCACCCGGTCTCGTGCATCGGTGCCCGTCGTGGAGGTCCCCGGACGCGCGGCCATAGGCGCAACACGACTCAGGTGATCCAGAGGACGGGATGCCGCTCCCCGCTGGGCGAAGAAGACGGCGGACCGATCCGCTGCCGCTGTTGACGTGTCACGACGCGTCCACGCGGTCGGGCGTGTCGCCCTCCCACTTTTCCGGCGGGTGATCGCTCACCCGCCACGGTCGTGCTCGCCCGGCCAACCCGGCCCCTGCCGCGGGTAAAATCTACCCACGTTCGGATGCCGCCTTGTCCGGGCAACTTCACCAGTATGCCGCACGGTGGCGCACAGAGCAAAATCGCCCGGGGCGGGCCCGGTACAGAGGCGTCCACCGGCGCCGCGGGGCCCCGCCCCCGCACGGGTATCGTCGGAACGACCATCGACCTGACGAGCCTGCCCCGAGGAGCTCCCCCGTGAACACCCGCCGCGAACCACGTGATCCCGCCGCCTACAAGAGGGACCGTCGTCAGGCCGTGCTGCGCCATCACCCGGACAAGGGCGGGGACCCGGACGAACTGCTGCGCGCGCTCGAAGAGGTCGACCGGCGGCACGGGGTCATCGGCTCGGCACGCGGTGAACACTCCGCCTCGGCCGAGCAGGTCGCCGCGGTGGCGGTGACCGCGCTGGCCGGCGTGGCCGCGATCGGGCTCTCCGTGGCGATGAGCGTGCTCGGACGTCGCCGCTGACTACCCTGTCCGTCCGACTCGCCGGAAGTCGACAAATAGAGCGAGGGGCGCCCCGCCTGAGCGGGGCGCCCCTTACTCTCTGGCCCGGTTACTTCACCCGGTCCGTGAGGTCAGACGATCACTTGATGATCTTGGTGACCTGTCCGGCGCCGACGGTGCGGCCACCCTCACGGATCGCGAAGCGCAGGCCCTCGTCCATGGCGACCGGCTGGATGAGCTCGACGCTCATCTCGGTGTTGTCTCCCGGCATGACCATCTCGGTGCCCTCGGGGAGGGTCACGACGCCGGTCACGTCCGTGGTACGGAAGTAGAACTGCGGACGGTAGTTGTTGAAGAACGGCGTGTGGCGGCCGCCCTCGTCCTTGGACAGGATGTACGCCTGGCCCTCGAACGTGGTGTGCGGGGTGTAGGCGCCCGGCTTGATGACGACCTGACCGCGCTCGACGTCCTCGCGCTTGAGGCCACGGACCAGCAGACCGACGTTGTCGCCCGCCTCGCCGTAGTCGAGGAGCTTACGGAACATCTCGATGCCCGTGATGGTGGTCTTGGTGGCCTTCTCCTTGATGCCGATGAGCTCGACATCCTCGTTCACGTTGATCTGGCCACGCTCGATACGACCGGTGACGACGGTGCCACGGCCGGTGATGGTGAAGACGTCCTCGACGGGCATGAGGAACGGCTTGTCCGTCTCGCGCTCGGGATCCGGGATGGAGGCGTCACAGGCCTGCATGAGCTCCAGGACCGAGTCGACCCACTTCTGCTCACCCTCGAGAGCCTTCAGCGCGGAGATGTGGATGACGGGGGCCTCCTCGTCGAAGTCCTGCGAAGCCAGCAGCTCGCGAACCTCCATCTCGACGAGCTCGAGGATCTCCTCGTCGTCCACCATGTCGCACTTGTTGAGCGCGACGAGGATGTAGGGAACGCCGACCTGACGGGCGAGAAGCACGTGCTCACGCGTCTGGGGCATCGGGCCGTCGGTGGCGGCCACGACCAGGATCGCGCCGTCCATCTGGGCGGCACCGGTGATCATGTTCTTGATGTAGTCGGCGTGACCGGGGGCGTCGACGTGCGCGTAGTGACGCTTCTCCGTCTGGTACTCGACGTGGGAGATGTTGATCGTGATACCACGAGCCTTCTCCTCCGGCGCCTTGTCGATCTCGTCGAACGCGAACGAGTCGTTGAGGTCCGGGTACGCGTCCGCGAGTACCTTGGTGATGGCCGCGGTGGTGGTGGTCTTGCCATGGTCGACGTGACCGATGGTGCCGATGTTAACGTGCGGCTTCGTCCGCTCGAACTTCGCCTTCGCCACTTGATGTCCTCCTGGACTGGTCTGTCCCCACTTCGGGTAGTGGGCACTGTTTTGTGTGGATTGATCTTACTCATCGTGCCGTGGGGCACGAACCGGCGGCCACCCGGAGGTTCGACCGTGCGCCGCCGGCATCGGCCCCGTCCCGCCGCGAGGGCGGAACGGGACCATACCGGTTACTCGCCGGTCGCCTTGGCGATGATCTCCTTCGACACACTCGCCGGAACCTCGGCGTAGTGGGAGAAGACCATCGAGTAGTTGGCCCGGCCCTGCGTCTTCGACCGGAGGTCGCCGACGTAGCCGAACATCTCGGACAGCGGCACGTTGGCCTTCACGACGCGGGCGCCGGAGCGCTCTTCCATCGCGTTGACCTGGCCGCGGCGGGAGTTGAGGTCGCCGATCACGTCGCCCATGTAGTCCTCCGGCGTGGTGACCTCGACGGCCATGAGCGGCTCGAGGATCACGGGCTGACACTTGCGTGCGGCCTCCTTGAAGGCCATCGAGCCCGCGACCTTGAACGCCATCTCCGACGAGTCGACCTCGTGGTAGGCACCGTCGACGAGGGTCGCCTTGACGTTGACCATCGGGTAGCCGGCCAGGATGCCGTACTGCATGGCGTCCTTGATGCCCGCGTCCACGGAGGGGATGTACTCCTTGGGCACGCGGCCACCGGTGACCTTGTCATCGAACACGTAGGTCTCGCCCTCTTCGACGGACTCCTGATCCAGGGGCCCGAGCGCGATCTGCACCTTGGCGAACTGACCGGAACCACCGGTCTGCTTCTTGTGGGTGTAGTCGAACTTGTCGATCGAGCCCTTGATGGTCTCGCGGTAGGCTACCTGCGGCTTACCGACGTTCGCCTCGACCTTGAACTCCCGCTTCATGCGGTCGACCAGCACGTCGAGGTGGAGCTCACCCATGCCGCCGATGACGGTCTGACCCGTCTCGTCGTCCAGACGCACGGTGAAGGTCGGATCCTCCTCGGCGAGCTTCTGGATCGCGGTGCCCAGCTTCTCCTGGTCGGCCTTGGTCTTGGGCTCGATGGAGACGTCGATGACCGGGTCCGGGAACGTCATCGACTCGAGGACGACCTGGTCGTTCAGGTCACACAGGGTGTCACCGGTGGTGGTGTCCTTGAGCCCGATGAAGGCGTAGATGTTGCCGGCCACGGCCTCGTCGACCGGGTTCTCCTTGTTGGCGTGCATCTGGAAGAGCTTGCCGACGCGCTCCTTGCGGCCCTTGGTCGAGTTGGCGACCTGGGTGCCCGGCTCGACACGACCCGAGTAGACGCGCACGAAGGTGAGCTTGCCGAAGAACGGGTGCACGGCGATCTTGAACGCCAGCGCCGAGAACGGCTCGTCCTTGGACGGCTTGCGCAGGATCTCGGTCTCCTCGTCGCCGACCTTGTGGCCGTGGACCTCGCCGACGTCCAGCGGGTTCGGGAGGAAGTCGATGACCGCGTTGAGCATGGGCTGGATGCCCTTGTTCTTGTACGCGGAGCCACACAGGACCGGGTAGATCTCCGAGTTGATCACGAGCTTGCGGATCGCAGCCTTGATCTCGTCGATGGTCAGCTCTTCGCCGCCGAAGTACTTCTCCATGAGCTCTTCGTCGGTCTCGGCGACCGTCTCGAGGAGCTTCTCGCGGTACTCTGCGGCCTTCTCCTGCAGGTCGGCCGGGATGTCCTCGATCGAGGCGGCACTGCCGATCTCGGTCTTGCCACGCCAGAAGTGCGCCTTCATGGTGAGCAGGTCGACGACGCCGTCGAACGCGTCCTCGGCACCGATCGGGAGCTGGAGGATCAGCGGCTTGGCACCGAGACGATCGACGATCGTCTGGACGGTGTAGTAGAAGTCCGCGCCCAGCTTGTCCATCTTGTTGACGAAGCAGATACGGGGGACGTCGTACTTCTCGGCCTGGCGCCATACCTGCTCCGACTGGGGCTCGACGCCCTCCTTGCCGTCGAAGACCGCGACGGCGCCGTCGAGCACGCGCAGCGACCGCTCGACCTCGACCGTGAAGTCGACGTGGCCCGGGGTGTCGATGATGTTGATCTGGTTGTCTTCCCAGAAGCAGGTGACCGCGGCGGAGGTGATCGTGATGCCACGCTCCTTCTCCTGCTCCATCCAGTCGGTCGTCGACGCGCCGTCGTGCGTCTCGCCGGCCTTACGGTTGACACCCGTGTAGAACAGGATGCGCTCGGTCGTGGTGGTCTTACCGGCGTCGATGTGCGCCATGATGCCGATGTTGCGGACCTTGTTGAGGTCGGTCAGCACGTCCTGTGCCACGGATTCTCCCCGATCGTGAGTCGTCGGTGGCCCGTGCGGTCGGTGTCGACCGTCCGAACCGGGTCATTGTGTTGATTCCGGCTGCGCACTCTCAGCGAGGCGAGACGGGGCTTGGTCAATGATGCCACCAAGTGGGCGGCTGCGGGACCCTGGACGGGGGGTCTTGACGACACCGCCCCGCCAGGGGCCCACCGAATCACCAGCGGTAGTGCGCGAACGCCCGGTTGGCCTCGGCCATCTTGTGGGTGTCCTCGCGGCGCTTGACCGCGGCACCCAGGCCGTTCGAGGCGTCCAGGATCTCGTTGGCGAGACGCTCGATCATGGTGTTCTCACGACGCTGCCGGGAGAAGGTGACCAGCCAGCGCATCGCGAGGGTGGTGGAGCGTCCGGGGCGCACCTCGACGGGCACCTGGTAGGTGGCGCCACCGACGCGACGGGAGCGGACCTCGAGTGCAGGCTTGACGTTGTCCAGGGCCTTCTTGAGGGTGATGACCGGATCGGTGCCGGTCTTTTCGCGGCAGATCTCCATCGCGGAGTAGACGATGCGCTCGGCGGTCGTCTTCTTGCCGTCGAGGAGGATCTTGTTGACGAGCTGCGTGACCAGCGGCGAACCGTAGACCGGATCGCTGATGAGCTGGCGCTTCGGGGCGGGACCCTTACGAGGCATTACTTCTCCTTCTTGGCGCCGTAGCGGGAGCGGGCCTGCTTGCGGTCCTTCACGCCCTGCGTGTCGAGCGAGCCACGGATGATCTTGTAACGGACACCCGGGAGGTCCTTCACACGACCACCGCGCACGAGCACCATCGAGTGCTCCTGGAGGTTGTGGCCCTCACCGGGGATGTAGGCCGAGACCTCGACGCCGGTGGTCAGGCGCACACGGGCGACCTTACGGAGCGCGGAGTTCGGCTTCTTGGGGGTCGTGGTGTACACACGCGTGCACACGCCGCGACGCTGGGGCGAGCCCTTGAGGGCAGCCGTCGACGTCGCCGACTTCTTGTCCTGGCGGCCCTTGCGGACCAGCTGGTTGATGGTTGGCATGAACCGACTTTCTCTAGCTGGCGGCCTCCGCTTTCAAGGGCGACCACCGGTCACTGGGACGTTGCTCGTATCCGGACTCTCGAACACCCGTCGCCGCGCACGGGCGACCTCGTCAGCCGCTCTCGCTGGCCTACAGGGCACGATCCTCCAGCTCGCATACTGCGAGCACGATGGTCAAGCCTAACCGCCGTGGGGATACCGGGTCAAAATGAGCCGCGGTCGCCCGCCACCGGGTGCGATTTTCCGGCGTCGTCGAGGACCTCGTCCATCGTCTGCGCCCAGAATCGGATGATCTTGTCACGACGTCCGGAATCGTCGGAGAGCACGTCGGCCAGGCCGAGGCCACGCGCGAGATCGAGGGTCGTCTGCAGCGCCCGGCGTACGCGGGCGTCCGAGGAGTCGCGCTCCAGCGCGGCCGCGGCGATGCCGAGGACCTCGCGCGACATCGCGGTCTCCAGGGGAAGCACCCGGTCCGCGAGAGCGGGATCGCTGGCGGCCGCGGTCCACACCTGCAGTGCGGCCTTGAACAGGTCGGAGGTGTAGTGCTCGACGATCAGGCGCACCACCGCCTCGGTGCGGGCCGGCCCGGGCTCCGGGAGGTCCAGCCCGACAGCGCGCACGCTCTCGACACGCTGCTCGATCATGTGCTCGAGAGCCGCTGTGATCAGGTCCTCGCGGGTCGGGAAGTGGTGCTGGGCGGCACCCCGTGAGACGCCGGCGGCGGCGGCCACCGCGCCCACGGTGGTCGCCGCCCAGCCCTGCGTCGCGAGGAGGTCGATGGAAGCACCGAGCAACCGCTCCCGCGTGATGCGGCTGCGGTCCTGCTTGGGGGCGCGCTGCTCGGGTCCCGCCATGTCTCCTCCTGCTACCAGTCCTGCTCGTCGTAGATGATGACGCCTCGGATGTTCTTTCCGTCCCGCATGTCCTGATAGCCCTGGTTGATGTCCTCGAGCCGGTACGTCGTGGTGATCAGTTCGTCGAGCTTGAGGTTGCCCGCACGGTACTGGTGCAGCAGATGCGGGATCTGCTTGCGCGGGCCGGTGCCGCCGAAGATGGCCCCCTGGAGGGTCTTCTGCTGCATCGCCAGGTCCAGGATGGAGATCTGTGCGTCGACAGCGGTCATGTCGCCCAGCCCCACCACCACGCAGCGCCGCCCCTTGCCGGTGAGCAGGAGGCCGGGCAGCAGATCCTTGCCCTCGACGACGCCCATGGTCAGGATCACCAGATCCGCCATTCTGCCCCAGCTGATCTCCCCCACCAACGCCATGGCCTCGTCCATGGAGGCACAGGTGTGGGTGGCGCCGAACTCGAGCGCCTTCTCACGCTTGAAGTCGATCGGGTCGACGGCCACGATCGCGCGGGCGCCCGCGGCCGCGGCGCCCTGAACCGAGTTGATGCCGATACCTCCGACACCGACGACGACGACGACGTCGCCCTCCTTGGCGCCGCCGATCTCGGTGGCCGATCCCCAGCCCGTGCAGACGCCGCAGCCGAGGAGTGCGGCCTTGTCGAGGGGGATGTCCTTCTCGATCTTGATCACCGAGGACTCGTGCACGGTGACGTGCGGCGCGAAGGTGCCGAGAACGCACATCGTGGCCACGTCCTCGCCGTCGGTGGTATGGACGCGGAAGCCACCGTCACTGATCGCACGGCCGCTGAGCAGGCCGGCACCGTTGTCGCAGAGGTTCTGCAGCCCCTCCGAGCAGGGCGGGCATGTGCCGCAGGCGGGGATGAACGCCAGGACGACGTGATCGCCCTCCTCCAGTCCCCGCACGCCCTCGCCGACCTTGGTGATCACGCCGGCGCCCTCGTGCCCGCCCATGATCGGGTACGACTCGAACTGCAGATCACCGGTGAGCAGGTGCTCATCTGAATGGCATAGGCCGGAGGCGGCGAGCTTGATCTGGACCTCCCCGGCCTTCGGGTCGTCGATGTCCACCTCGACGATCTCCCAGCCGTCCTGCTTGGGCTCGCGGATGATGGCGGCCTTGGTGCGCATGCGTGTACTCCTCGATGAGAGACGACGGTGAAGGCGGTGCTGGTCGTGTGACCAACACCACACTTCACGCTACTCCGCGTCCGCCGCCCAGGCAGGCGATCTGCGTTCGAGGAATGCGGTCATCCCCTCGGCCACCTCCGGGGTGGTGAACAACCGGGCGGTGATCCCGGCCAGCTCCTCCCCCCGGGCGTCGAGCTCGGCCAGCAGCGGCGCCGCGAGCAGCGCCTTGTTCTCGGTCAGCCCCTGCGGCGAGCACGGGCGGAACGAGGCCACCAGCCGGTCCACGGCGGCCGGGACGTCCTCCGGGGCCTCGGTGAGCAGGCCGATGGCCCGGGCGTGCGCGGAGTCGAACTTCTCCCCCGTCAGCAGCGCCCGTGCGAGGTCGCGGGGGTTGACGCGCGCTGCCAGGGGCACCGAGATCATCGCGGCGGCGAGCCCCAGTCGGACCTCGGTCAGCGCGAACGTCGACGAGGGCCCGGAGATCGCGAGGTCGCACGCCGCGACCAGGCCCATGCCGCCGGCCCGCACATGGCCGTCGACGGCGGCGATCACCGGCTTGGGGTGGGCGATGATCGCCCGCAACAGTCCCAGGAAGACCCTGGTCCGTTCCGCCGCCTGCTCCTCGGGCCGGCCGGTGCCTCCCGAGGCCTCGGAGAGGTCGGCGCCGGCGCAGAAGGTCCCGCCGGTGTGCCCGAGCACCACGACGCGGGCGGCGTCGTCACCCGCGGCACCGTCGAGCGCGGCGTGGAGTTGCTCGACGAGTGCGGTCGACAGGGCGTTGCGGTTGTGCGGTGAGTCCAGGTCGATGCGCGCGGCGCCGGCCCGGACCTCGTAGCGGACCACCGTCTGCCCGGCGGGGGCCGGCCCGCCGGCGTGCGTGTCACTCATGGCCGCCACCTTCAGTAGCTCTTCGGCAGCCCGAGCGAGTGCTGGGCCACGTAGTTGAGGATCATCTCCCGGCTGACGGGGGCGATGCGGGGCAGTCGGGACGCGGCGAGCATCCCGGCGAGCCCGTACTCCACCGAGAGTCCGTTACCGCCGAGGGTCTGGATGGCCTGGTCGACGGTGCGCGCCGAGACCTCTCCCGAGGCGTACTTCGCCATGTTCGCCGCCTCGCCGGCCGCCTCGTCCATGCCGGCGTCGACCAGGGCCGCCGCCTTGCGCATCATCAGCCGCGCGAGTTCCAGCTCGATCTTGCACTGGGCCAGGGGGTGGGCGACGCCCTGGTGAGCGCCGATGGGCGTCTTCCACACCGACCGCTCGTTCGCATACTTCGTGGCCTTGTCCATCGCGTAGCGCGCGGTGCCGCAGGCCATGCCGGAGGCCATGATGCGCTCCGGGTTGAGGCCGGCGAAGAGCATGAGCAGCGCGGTGTCGCCGTCACCGATGAGCGCGTCGGCGGGGAGGCGGACGTCGTCGAAGAACAGCTGGAACTGCCGCTCGGGCGTACGGACCTCGGTGGGGATGTGGGCCCTCGTCAGGCCCGGGGCGTCGGTGGGGACCATGAACAGCGCCGGTTCGAGGCGGCCGGGGGTGGACCCCTCGAGACGGGCGACGACGAGAATCGCATCCGCCTGGTCGACACCCGAGATATAGGTCTTCTGCCCGCTGAGCAGGAAGTCGGCGCCGTCACGCCGCGCGGTGGTCGTGATGGCGTGGGAGTTGGATCCGGCGTCGGGCTCGGTGATCGCGAAGGAGGTGATGGTCTCCCCCGACGCGATCCCGGGCAGCCACCGCTGCTTCTGTTCCTCGGTGCCGAAGCGCGAGATGATCGTCCCGTTGATGGCCGGCGAGACCACCATCATGAGCAGCCCGGCGCCCGCGGCGGACAGTTCCTCCTCGACGATGGCCAGCTCGGTCATGCCCGCGCCGCCCCCGCCGTATTCTTCGGGCAGGTTGACGCCCAGCAGGCCGAGCTTGCCTGCCTCGGTCCACAGTTCGTCGGTGGTCTCGCCGGCGTCGGACTTCTCGCGCATGTACTCCAGGCCGTAGCGCGAGCCGAGGTCGAAGGCGACCTTCCGGAGCTGGGCCTGCTCGTCGGTGTCGATCACGGGGTTGGGGACGGTCGAGATGTCGGTCATCGCGGTCACTCCTGTTCGGTGTCGGTGCTGGTGTCGGCGCCGGGTTCGACGACGACGGCGAGAATGGTGCCGGATTCGACCTGCGTGCCGACCTCGACGGGCAGCTCGGTGACGATGCCGTCGATGGCCGCGGAGATGGTGTGTTCCATCTTCATGGCCTCCATCCAGAGCAGTGGCTGACCTGCTGTGACCGCGTCCCCGACCGAGACCGCGACGCGGATGACCGAGCCCGGCATCGGGGCGAGCAGCGATCCCGCGGCGACCTCCGCCGACGGGTCGGTGTAGCGGGGTGGTTCGACGAGTGAGACCGGTCCGAGCGGGGAGTCGACCTCCACGCGCGAGTCGGCCCCCGGGGTCTCGTACCGGGCCACGGCGAGAGTGCGGCGAACCCCACGGACCTCCACGACGAGCGAATCGGCGGTGGCGTCTCCGATCGTCACGATGCCGTCGAGGTCCTCGGCGGCGGGGCGGGCACCGGCGCGGTCGCGGAGGTAGGTCACCTCGAGCTCGTCCTCACCGACCCGGTAGGTGCGGGTCTGCAGCGAGCGGCCGACGTTGCGGAACCCGGCCGGGGCGAGCGCGACCGGGCCGCCGGCGTGCTCCGCGGTACCGGAGACGATCGCGGCGGCGAGTGCCGAGATGCGTACGGCCTCGTCGTCGGCGAGCGGGGCGGCGAGTTCTGCGGCGCCGTGGTCGTCGAGGAACGCCGTCGACAGATTGCCGGCGAGGAACTCGGGATGGCGGAGCACGCGCACGAGCTGGGCCCGGTTGGTGGTCAGTCCGTGGACCCTGGCGCGGGCGAGTGCCCCGGCGAGCGAGGTGCAGGCCTCGGTGCGGGTCCGGCCATAGGAGATCACCTTGGCCAACATCGGGTCGTAGTGGACGCCGATGAGCGTGCCGTCCGGCCCCGGCTCCACGCCGCTGTCCAGCCGGATCCCTGGCCGGTGCGGGCCGGAGAAGCGCGAGGTCACACCGGGCACCTCGAGCGCCCACAGGACGCCGGAGCCGGGGCGATAGTCGTCCGCCGGATCCTCGGCGTACAGCCGGGCCTCCAGCGACCAGCCGTGCGTGGCCGGCGGCTCGGCGGCGGGCAGCGGCAGACCCGCGGCCACGTCGAACTGCAGCGCCACCAGATCCAGACCGGTGGTGGCCTCGGTGACCGGGTGCTCCACCTGAAGGCGGGTGTTCATCTCGAGGAAGAAGAACTCACCGCCGTCGGTCGCCAGGAACTCGACCGTCCCGGCGCCGGTGTAGCCGATCGCGGTCGCGGCATCCCGGGCCGCCTCGAACAGCTTCGCCCGCATCCCCGGCGTGCGCTCGACGAGCGGGCTGGGCGCCTCCTCGATGACCTTCTGGTGGCGGCGCTGGATGGAACACTCGCGCTCCCCCACCGCCCAGACGGTGCCGTGGGCGTCGGCCATGATCTGGACCTCGATGTGCCGGCCGCGCTCGAGGTAGCGCTCGCAGAACACCGCGTCGTCGCCGAACGCCGACTTCGCCTCACGCCGGGCGGCCGCGATCTCGTCGTGCAGTGAGTCGAGGGTGCGCACGATGCGCATCCCGCGCCCGCCACCTCCTGCGGAGGCCTTGACCAGGACCGGCAGGAGGTCCTCGGTGACGTCGTCGGGCTCGAGGTCGGTGAGCATGGGCACGCCCGCCGCCGCCATCATCTTCTTGGCCTCGATCTTGGAGCCCATGGCCTCGATGGCCTGCGGTGGCGGCCCGACCCAGGTCAGACCCGCCGCCATCACATCGCGGGCGAATCCCGCGTTCTCCGACAGGAACCCGTATCCGGGGTGGACGGCGTCGGCGCCCGCGGCCAGGGCCGCCTCGATCACCAGGTCACCGCGCAGGTATGTCTCCGCAGGGGTGTTACCGGGCAGTCGCACGGAGGCGTCGGCCTCGCGGGCGTGCGGCGAGTCCGCGTCCGCGTCGGAGAACACGGCGACCGTCGACATGCCCAGTGACCGGGCGGTGCGGTGGACGCGCCGGGCGATCTCGCCGCGATTGGCCACCAGGACGGAGGTGACCGGCGGTGTCGTCGTCGTCGTTGTCGTCGGGTCGTTCGGAGATTTCTGGGCGGGCCGGGCGGGGCTGGTGGAGCTCATGGTCTGGTTCCTCACATCCGGAAGACGCCGAAGCGGCTCGTGCCGGCGACTTCAGCGGAGTGGATCGCGGACAGGCTGAGTCCCAGCACCGTCCTGGTGTCGCGGGGGTCGATGACGCCGTCGTCGTAGAGCATCCCCGACAGGAACGCCGGCAGTGACTCGGCCTCGATCTGGTCGGCGATCGCCGTCTTGAGGCCGTCGATGGTCGCGGGGTCCATCTCCTCGCCCCGGGCCGCGGAGGCCGCGGCGGCGACGGAGGTGACCACGTCGGCGAGCTGTTGACCGCCCATGACGGCGGACTTCGCGCTAGGCCAGGTGTAGAGGAACCGCGGATCGAAGGCGCGGCCGCACATGCCGTAGTGACCCGCGCCGTACGAGGCCGCGGTGATGAGCGACAGGTGCGGGACCTCGGAGTTGGAGACCGCGTTGATCATCATCGCGCCGTGCTTGATGATGCCGCCGCGCTCGTACTCCGAGCCGACCATGTAGCCGGTGGTGTTGTGCATGAACAGCAGCGGGGTGTCGTAGCGGTTGGCCAGCTCGATGAACTGCGTGGCCTTCTGCGCCTCCTCGCTGAAGAGCACGCCGCGGGCGTTGGCGATGATGCCCACCGGGTAGCCGTGGATCTCGGCCCACCCGGTGACGAGGCTCGCGCCGTACAGCGGCTTGAACTCGTCGAAGTCCGAGCCGTCCACGATGCGGGCGATGATCTCCCGCGGGTCGAACGGGATCTTGAGATCCTCGGGCACGATCCCGAGCAGCTCGTCGGCATGGTGGAGGGGCTCGAGGACCTCGGTGCGCGGGGCACTCCCGGCCTTGGTCCAATTGAGCCTCCGGACGATGCCCCGGGTGATCCGTGCGGCGTCGGCCTCGTCGGCGGCGAGATGGTCCGCGAGCCCCGAGACCCGCGCATGCATGTCGGCGCCACCGAGCGTCTCCTCGTCGGCGATCTCACCAGTGGCCGCCTTGACCAGCGGCGGGCCGGCCAGGAACACCTTCGAGCGCTCCTCGATCATCACGACGTGGTCGCTCATCCCCGGCACGTACGCGCCGCCGGCGGTGGAGTTGCCGTAGACCACGGCGATGGTGGGGATGCCCGCCTTGGACAGGCGGGTCAGGTCACGGAACAGGCCGCCGCCCGGGACGAACACCTCCTTCTGCGTGGGCAGGTCGGCGCCGCCGGATTCGACGAGGCTGATGACCGGGAGCCGGTTCTTCATGGCGACGTCGTTGAGCCGGAGTATCTTGCGCAGGGTCCACGGGTTGGAGGTGCCGCCCTTGACCGTGGGGTCGTTGGCGACGAGGAGGCACTCGACGCCGGAGACCACACCGATCCCGGCCACCACGGAGGCGCCGGTCTGGAAGTCCGAGCCCCAGGCGGCGAGCGCGCACAGTTCGAGGAACGGCGACTCGCGGTCCAGGATCATGTCGATCCGTTCGCGCGCGGTGAACTTGCCGCGCTCGCGGTGGCGGGCGACCTTGCGCTCGCCGCCGCCCGCCAGTGCCGGTTCGAGATCGGCGGCGAGCTGGTCGAGCTTGGCCTCCATGGCCTGTCGCGCCGCGCCGAACTCGGCGGTGGTGGTGTCGATCGTGGAACGCAGGATTGTCATGCGGTGTACCCCAAACGTCGTCCGGCGAGGGTGGTGAGGATTTCGGTGGTGCCTCCGCCGATGCCGAGGAGTCGGACATCGCGGTACTGGCGGCTCACCTCGGACTCGGACATGAATCCGAGTCCTCCGAAGAGCTGCACCGCCTGGTTGGCGACCCATTCGGCGCACTCGACGGCGGTGTTCTTGGCGAAGCAGACCTCGGCCACGGCGTCGTGCCCCGAGACCGCGAGGTTCACACAGTGGTGGGTGTAGGTGCGGGCGAGGTCGATGCGGCGGGCCATCTCGGTGACCGTGTTCTGCACGGCCTGCCGGGACAGCAGCGGTCGACCGAAGGTCTCCCGCTCGCGGACCCAGTCCAGGGTCAGATCGAGGCACCGCTGCGCCTGCGAGTATCCCTGGCAGGCCAGGGCGGCGCGCTCACTGACGAAGCCGATCGCTATCTGGGTGAAGCCGTCGTTCTCCGCGCCCACGAGATTGGCCACCGGCACGCGGCAGTCGGTGAACGTGAGCTCGGCGGTGTCCGAGGCGTGCCAGCCGAGCTTGTCGAGCGGCTCCGAGACGTGGAATCCCGGGGTGTCCGTCGGGATCACCAGCAGGCTCACCCCGGCGGCGCCCGCGAGTTCCCCGCCTCCGGTGCGGACGGCGGTGACGACGAAGTCGGCGCGCGTGGCGGAGGTGATGTAGGTCTTGGCGCCGTTGACGACATAGTCGTCACCCTCCCGGCGTGCGGTGGTGGTGAGGTGACCGACGTCGGAGCCGCCGCCGGGCTCGGTGATGGCCAGGGAGCCGATCAGCTCGCCGGCCAGCGTGGGCGTCACCCACCGTTCGATCTGGTCGGGCCGCCCGGACTGGGCCAGGTGCGGCACCGCGATGCCGCAGGTGAACAGGGAGGCGAACACGCCACCGGAGACGCCCGCCTCGTGGAGCGCCTCGCACACCACGAGGGAGTCGATCGCGTCGCCGCCACCACCGCCCACCTCCTCGGGGAAGGAGACCCCGAGCAGGCCCAGCTCGCCGGCCGCGCGGTGCAGCTCCCGCGGGATCGCGCCCGCCGCCTCCCACTCGGCGAGATGGGGCAGGATCTCCCGCTCCGCGAAGCGGGTCGCGGTCTCGCGGAGCGCGAGTCGCTCGTCCGAGTACCAGGGGTCTCCGGGCACATGGGTCGGGACGGCGGGGGCGGTTCTGCGAGGAACGGTCACTGGTTCTCCTTCATGGCGGCCGCCGGGGAGTCGACGGGGGCGGTGACGTAATCGGGCACGTCCACGACGCGGGAGCGCAGCCATTCGCCCAGCCCCTTCGCCTGCGGGTCCCAGCGGTAGCCGTGCGCGACGCCCTTGCCGAGTAGCCCGTCGATTACGAAGTTCACCGCATGCAGGCGCGGCAGCTCGTAGCGCTCGATCGGCAGGTCGGCCGCCTCCGGTAGCAGGCGGCGGACCTCGTCGACGGTGAGCGTGGCGAGCATCCACCGGTAGGACCGCTCGTCGCCGGCCCACAGCCCGATGTTGGCGGTGCCGCCCTTGTCTCCCGACCGCGCGCCGAAGACGTCGCCCAGTGGGCGGGTCGTCGAGGGGCCGGCCGGGTCCTGCGGGGCCAGCGGACGGCCGGCGGAGTCGAGTCCGTCCGAGGCGTGGCCGTCGCCCATCTCCGCCGTCTCGTCGGGCGGGTCGATGTCGACGCTGGTGCCGTCCGGGAGCACGGCGATGTGGGGAACCGCCTTCTGGTCGAGGTAGGCGGGGATGTACACGCCGTAGGGCGCTCCGCGACCGGGCGGGCCGCTCGGGGTGGCCCCCGGGTAGCTCGCCAGGGTCATGGCGACCGCCGCGTCGGTGAATGCCCGGCCCACGACGTCCTTGTCGGGGTCCCAGCCGACGATGGTGAGCATAGCGGTGGCCGCGGCCTGTGTGTCGGCATCCGGGTGGTCGGTCCGGTGCAGGCGGAACTGCAGGTCCGCGGGCTCGCGCTGGAGTCCAGCGCGGAACTGGCGCTCCACCAGTGCGGCCTTGTCCTCGATGTCCAGGCCGGTGAGCAGGAAGGTGATCTCGTTGCGGTGGCCGCCGAGGCAGGTCACCGACACCTTGGTGTCCGGCGGCGCGGTCTCGCCGCGGACCCCGGAGATCCGGACGCGGTCCGGCCCCTCCTGCTCGAGGCGGGCGGTATCGAGTCGGGTCACGACGTCGGGGCCGCCGTAGCGGGCGCCGGTGACCTCGTACAGCAGCTGGGAGGTGACGGTGCCGACGGTGACGGCGCCGCCGGTCCCGGCGTGCTTGGTGATGACGGAGCTACCGTCGGCCGCGATCTCGGCGATCGGGAATCCCGGGGAGACGGGATCGGCGATCTCACCGCGGTTGAAGAAGGCGTAGTTGCCGCCGGTGGCCTGGGTACCGCACTCGATCACGTGGCCGGCGGCGGTGGCACCGGCCAGCGCGTCGAGATCCTGCCTGGTCCACCCGAAGTGGCTGATCGCGGGGCCGACGATGACGGAGGCGTCGGTGACGCGCCCGGTGACGACGACGTCGGCGCCGGCATCCAGGCACCGGGCGATGCCGAACGCCCCAAGGTAGGCGTTGGCGGTCACCGGGAAGCCGGCGTCGGCCGGGAGGTCGAGCTCGCCGACGCGGTCGATGAGGTCGTCGCCGTGGACGTACGCGACCTCCGGCTGCAGGCCGAGACGCTCGCCGAGCTCGCGGATCGCCGCTGCCAGCCCCGCCGGGTTGAGACCGCCGGCGTTGGCGACGATCTTGACCTTCTTCTCCAGAGCGAGCGCGAGGCAGTCCTCGAGCTGGCGGAGGAAGGTCTTGGCGTAGCCCAGCTCGGCGCTCTTCATCCGGTCGCGGCCGAGGATGAGCATGGTCAACTCGGCGAGGTAGTCGCCGGTGAGGACGTCGAGCTGGCCGCCTTCGAGCATCTCGCGCATGGCCGAGATGCGGTCGCCGTAGAAGCCGGACATGTTGCCGACGCGGAGCGGAGGCGCCGTGGGTTCAGTGCCGACTCGCTGCGCGGGGGTGGGGTCGACGCTCATGCCCGCGCCCCCTTCTCGCGGCCCCCGCCGGGCAGGCCGGCGAAGGCCTGGGCGATCCGCAGCCAGCCCTCGGCATCCTCCCCCACGGCCTCCAGGGCCGTGTCCTCGCGGTGGACGCGCTGGGTGACGAGGAGGCAGAAGTCGAGCAGGGGCCCGCTCACGCGCTGATCGGCATCGGCAGGGCCGAACTCGACCACCGTGCCGTCCGCCTGCGTGAGGGCGACGTGGATCTCGCTCGCGGGCGCCTCGAGGCCGTTCATCGCATAGGAAAAGCCGCGGGTCCTGAAGCCGAGCCGGGCCACGTGGGGCATCGCCGCGAGGAAAGCGGGGTCGTCGGTGACCGGGACCGCGATCGCGTCGGCGACGTCGACGCCATGCGCCCATGTCTCCATGATCCGGGCCGTGGTCATGGATTTCGGCCGCATCGGCGGCCCGAACCAGGGGACCTTCTCGCCGGGATCGGCGGCCTTGAGCTCGTCCGCCAGTTCCCCGCGGGCCAGGCGCCACCGTGCCAGGACCTCGTCGCGACCGGTCGACGCGATCTCCTCGGCTCCGGCGTCGACGAACCCTGCCGGGTCGGCCATGGCCTTGTCCACGATCGTCTGGAATGCGTCGGCGTCACGGATAGCGGATACCGAGACCTCGTCCGTCCAGGCCAGGTGAGCGATCTGCATGGCGACGTCCCAGCCCTCGGCCGGGGTCGCGGCGTTCCAGTGGTCGGTGCCGGCGGCCTCGACGATCTCGTCCAACCTGGCGTTGAGCGCGGCGAGGGCCGCGTGTGGGTCCTCGGTCTCCGGGGTCTGGGGGGTGGTCATGGGCATCACGATCCCAAACCGCCGCAAATAAAGCAAGCATGATTGCTTGCTAATTTTCGACCATCCTGACACTGTGGACACAGTGACCCCGGTCACACGACTGCCGTCCGCCGTCGGCCCTGCCTTCACCCTCGCCCCATCCCCGCTCAGAACACCGGAGACCCCCCGTGCGCCTAGACCCCACCGGCATCGACCCCCATGACCACGCCCTGGCGCGCCGCTGCTCGGTCGGCGACATCCCGACCCGAGCCGCGGCCACCTTCGCCGACCGGACCGCCGTCACGGACGACACCGGATCGTGGACCTTCGCCGAACTCGAATCGGTGTCCAATCGCGTGGCTCACGGGCTCGCCGGCCTGGGCCTCGAACCCGAGGAGCCGGTGGCTCTGCTGTCCACGAACTGCCGCGAGTTCGTGGCCACCTACTTCGGCAGCGCCAAGGCGGGGATGGTCGCGTTGCCGGTCAACCTGCTCTCCGGCCTCGAGAACATCGCGCACGCCCTGACCGACTCCGGCACGCGCATCCTGGTCGTCCACGGCGCGCTCGCGGAGCTCGCACTCGGTGCGGTCGGGGCGATCCCGGCGATCCGCTTCGTCGTCGTCATCGGGGGCCTGCCCGACGGCCTCACGCCCGCACCGGACGGACCCACGGTGCTGTCCTTCGACGACCTTCTCGCCGGCGACGACACCAATCCCGACACCGTGATCGCCGACCGCCAGATCGTCCAGTGCCTCTACTCCTCCGGGACCACCTCCCGCCCCAAGGGCGTGCTCACCTCCCACCTGGCCGTCACCGTCGCCGCGCTCGGTAACAGCGCGATCTTCGGCATGGCCTGGGGCGCCCGGGGATCGGTCACGGTGTGCCCACTCCCCCTCTTCCACACCGCCGGTCTCAACGGGGTACTCATCCCGTCGGTCACCATGGGTGCGACGATCCACCTCCTTCCGGGCTTCGACCCGGTCGGCTACGCCGACACCGTCGCCCGGGTCCGTGCCACCCACCTCGTCGGGCTGCCGCTCATGCTCGAGGCTCTGGCCGACGGGACGGACCGCGGGCTCGACCTGAGCTCCATCCAGATGCTCCTCTACGCGATGGCGCCGATGTCGGAGGCGATGCGCACGAGGCTCTCCGCGGCGCTGCCCGACGCGACGATCGTGCTCGGATCCGGCATGAGCGAATGCACGCCCGCGACCGTGATGCAGTGGCCCGAACTCAACGCCGACAAGGCCGACTCGTGGGGCTACCCCACCCCGTTCGCCGAGAACCGCATCTCCGAACCCGGCGGAGCCGAGCTCATGCCGACCGGGCAGGACGGCGAAATCGTCTACCGCGGCCCGACCGTCATGGAGGGCTACTGGAACAACCCGGACGCCAACGCCGAGGTCTTCGCGGGCGGACGCATGCACTCCGGCGACCTCGGCCGCATCGACGCCGAGGGCGTGGTGTGGTTCTCCGACAGGGTCAAGGACATCGTCAAGTCCGGCGGCGAGAACGTGAGTTCCCTGCACGTCGAACGAGTTCTCCTCGACCACCCGCACGTCGCCGAGGTCGCCTGCATCGGCCGGCCCGACCCCACGTGGGGCGAGCAGGTGGTCGTGGTGGTGGTCCCCGCCGTCGACGCGCCGCCGGAAGCCGACCTGATCGACTCGATCCTGCGGTTCGGCGCCGAACATCTCACCAGCTCGCAGCGGCCCCGCGGCGTCGTGGTGACCGACGCGATCCCCCGCACCGCGACCGGCAAGATCCGCAAGGTCGAGCTGCGGTCGATGAGCTGACCTGCCCGGGCCGCTCTAACCTGCAGCCGCCGCTGGCCCCGGCCCGGGCTACGGACCGTACTCGAGCAGTTCGCCCGGAACCTCGATCCGGGCGGCGGCGAGATCCGCGCCGAGTCCCGGGGTCAGCACCTCGCCACGTGGCGGGCGCGCGACCAGGTTGACCGCGCGCAGGTTGGGCAGCGGGTAGCGCCGCACGTCCATCCCCTCCAGGCCGGGGACCAGCTCGCGCAGCCGCTCGACCGTGAACTCGTCGGCGAGCCACGCGAATGCCGAGTCGTCCCACGTCCACACCGCGATGTTGACCCCACGCCCCACGACCCCGCGCCGCACGCTGGCGACCGACCCGAGAACCGTCGACACCTGCTCCCCGCCCGGCACCGCGCTCGGAGTCCACGGAGTCGGCAGTTCGCCGGGCCCGATCGGCGCCGTCTCCATGGGCACCGGGACGGGCACGCGACGCCCGTCCGCCAACACCACGACGTGCCCCGACTCCTCCTGCGGGAGCGGGCGGGCGACGCGCGTGGGCCGCTGCCCGCCCCGGGTCATGGCAACCAGGGCGACGACCGGCGGCGCGGGCTCGCCGCGCGCGCCGCTGAGCCGCACCCGATCCGTGCCCTCCTGCGCCAGGCGCACCGAGTCGAGCCGCAGCACCACGTCCGGCGCGGCGTAGCGGGCGCCGGCGACGCCGTCGAGGAGCTGGTCGGTGACCGTGCCGACGGTGACCGAGCCGAACGCGGACGGATGTCGGGTGATGACCGCCGATCCGTCATCGGCGATCTCCGCGATCGGGTAACCGCCGGTCACGGGGTCGGTGGTCCGGGTGACGTCCGTGGAGGAGTCCACGACGCCGGTCGCGCCCGGCCCGCCGGACAGGACGTGGCCCACCGCGACCGACCCGGCCAGCGCGTCCAGGGCCGACGAGGTCCACCCGTGGTGCGCCGCGGCGGCGCCGGTGACGAGCGCCTCGCGACTGACGCGGCCGGTGACGACGACGACGGCACCCTCGGCCAGAGCCTGGGCGATCCCGAACGCACCGTGCCGCACGGTCGCCACGTCGACCACACCGAGACCGAGTTCGGGCGCCCGGTCGGTGACGTCGCCGGAATCAACGGAGGCCACCGGGAGGTCCACCCCGGCCTCCCGGGCCAGCGCCCGCAGCTCGTGGGCGAGCCCCTCCGGGTCGAGAGCTCCGGCGTTGGTGACGACCCTTACGCCCGACGCTTTGTCGTCGTCACCCGCCCCGTCGCCACGTCCGCCCGCACCACCGACGCCGAGCAGATCGAGGCATTCGCGCAGCTGCACCACCGCGGCGCGCTCATACCCGGACCCGCCCGCGGCGCGCTGTGCGGCGAGATCCAGCATCGCCTCGTCGGACAGCATGTCCAGCGCCACGACATCCAACCTCGAGGCCGCGAGGAACTCGGCGGTCGCGGTGTCCCGGTCGGTCCGCGCGGCGGAGACGTTGCCGATCCGCAGGGGGCGCGTGCTGGTCGTCATCGATCCTCCGGGTCACTCGGGTGGTGTTCTTCGACCTACTCCAGCATGCTTCCCGTCGCGGCGAGGCGGGTGTGGAATGACAGGGCCTCTTCGAGGATATGCGGGGTGTTGCCCGCGCCCGGCCGCGCGGTCGCCCGATCCAGGTAATCGTGCAGCATCGGACGGAACGCCGGATCGGCGCAGCGGTCCACGATCAGCGGCGCGCGCTTGCGGGGGCTCAGGCCGCGCAGGTCCGCCAGGCCGTGCTCGGTGACGATGACCTGCACGTCGTGCTCGGTGTGGTCGACGTGCGGCACCATCGGCACGATCGCCGAGACCGTGCCGTTCTTGGCGGTCGACGGCGACAGGAACATGGATACGTAACCGTTCCGGGTGAAGTCGCCCGAGCCGCCGATCCCGTTCATGATGCGGGTGCCACCGACATGGGTGGAGTTGACGTTGCCGTAGATGTCGGCCTCGAGCATGCCGTTCATGCCGATGATCCCGAGACGGCGCACGATCTCCGGGTGGTTACTGATCTCCTGCGGGCGCAGCGTGACGTGCTCGCGGTACAGATCGATGTTGTCCACCAGCTCGGCCAGGCCGGCCCGGGACAGTGCCAGCGACGTGGCCGAGGCGTGCGCGACCGTGCCCTGGCGGATCAGGTCCAGCATCGAGTCCTGGATGACCTCCGAGTAGCAGGTCAGTCCCGTGAAGGGGCCCTCCGCGAGGCCGCCGAGCACCGCGTTGGCGACGTTGCCGATCCCGGCCTGCAGGGGCAGCAGGCCGGCGGCGGGCAGGCGGCCGCGTTCCACCTCGTGACGGAAGAACTCCACCACGTGCCCGGCGATGGCCTGGCTGATGGCGTCGGGCGCGGCGACGGTGGTCTCCGAGTCCTGCTCATTGGTGGGCACCACGGCGACGACCTTGGCCGGGTCGACCTCGAGGTACTGCTGGCCGATGCGGTCGGCCGGCCGGGTCAACATGATCGGCTTGCGCGCCGGAGGAAGCGCCGTGCCGTAGTAGACGTCGTGCATGCCCTCCACGTCGAGCGGGACCCACGAGTTCACCTCGAGGATCACCTTGTCCGCGACCTCGAGCCAGGTCTTGTTGTTACCCACCGACATCGACGGGACCAGTTTGCCGTCCTCGGTGATGGCGGCGACCTCCACCACAGCGACATCCACGTCCCCGTAGTAGCCCTCCCACACCTGCTGGGCCACGTGCGACAGATGGATGTCCACGTAGTCCATCCGACCGTCGTTGATCTTGCCGCGGGCGGTGGGCTCGCTCTGGTACGGCATCCGCAGGGCCACGCCGTCCACCTCGGCGAGGGTCGCCTCGGCCTCGCCGGCCACGGATGCGCCCGTGAGAAGATTGACGCTCAGCTGCCCGCCCCCGGCGCGCACCCGACGGATCCGCTCGGCCAGCGCCGGCGCGAACGCCTTGGGCGTACCCGCACTGGCGAATCCACTGATCGCGACCGTGTCCCCGTCCTGGATCCGGGCCACCGCCGTGGCGGCGTCGGTCACCAGCCCCTGGAAATGCGGGTGTCGGACACGGGTGGTGATGGTGGCGGCACCCTGCTGGACGGTGTTGGTCATGCGCGGAGCCTATCGCCGGGCGGTGCCCTGCTCCTCATGGTGAGACAGGCGACCTCCCCCCGAACCGGTGTGTCAGGCGCGCTCGTCATGTCTGACGTTGCCGGTGGCACGGGACCGATAGAATCGACGGAATCCGCCGACCGTCGTGGCCCCAGGAGTGAGCCTTGTCCCCCAGGACCGCACCGATCCCCGATCGCATCGACCAGGCCCGCGCCAACTGGGAGCGCGAGGGCTGGCTCGACGCCGCGCAGGGGATGACCGTGGTGACATCGGTGATGCGGGCGCACCAGATCCTCCTAGCCCGGGTCGAGGAGACCCTGCGGCCCTGGAACCTGTCGTTTCCCCGCTATGAGCTGCTGCGACTGCTCGCGTTCTCCCGCTCGGGCGCCCTGCCCATCACCAAGGCCTCGGAACGTCTGCAGGTCCACGTCACCAGCGTCACCAGCGCGATGAAGCGGCTCCTCGACGCCGGCCTGGTCGAACGCCGACCGCACCCCACCGACGGCCGTACGACGCTTGTCGAGATCACCGATGCGGGCCGCGAGGTCGTGGCCCAGGCGACGGCCGCCCTCAACGCCGGGGTGTTCGCCGATCCCGGCATGGACGAGGCCGATCAGATCGCGCTCATCGAGGCGATCGGCTCGCTGCGCCGCACCGCCGGCGACTTCTGACGACTCGCGCCGTCCTCACCGGGCACGAACGACACCGCGCCCGGCCCCCCTCGGGTGGGGCCGGGCGCGGCTGCTGGTGGGGTGCGGCCCGTCGGGGCCGTCAGGTCACCGGGTCAGGGGACCTCGGTGGCGAGCACCGCGTCGTTCTCGGCGAGCTCACCGGTCACCTTGTTCTTGCTCGACTCGGTCATGGCGAGCACGCACATCATCGACATGGCCGACAACAGCGAGAGCATGATGCCGACTCCGAGGGTGTTGCCCGCGGCGACCATCGCGGCGGCGGCCAGCGGCGGCAGTGCGCCACCGAGGATTCCGGCGAGGTTGTAGCCTAGGCCGGCACCGGTGTAGCGGTAGCGGGCCTGGAACAGCTCGGGCAGCAGCGCGCCGGCCGGGCCGTAGGCGATACCGAAGATGATCAGGGTGACGAGCAGGCCCACGGCGAAGGCGCCGGTCGATCCGGTGTCGAGGATGGGGAACACGACGAGCGACCAGACGATGGCCAGCCCGACGGAGGTGCCGATGACCTTCTTGCGGCCGATCCGGTCGGAGTACATCGCGGACAGGGCGATGGCGAGACCGAAGACCAGGGCGGCGACCATGCCCATGCCGAGGACGAACGGGCGGGAGTGGCCGAGCGTGGCGGTGGCGTAGTTCGTGAGGAACGAGGTCCCCATGTAGAACAGCGAGAACAGCGAGGTCAGCGCGCCGCCGGCGATGAGGATCTCCTTCCACTGGAAGCGGATCGCGTCGGCGAAGGGCAGGGTCGCGAGTGCGGTGTCCTTGGAGGCGAGCTCGCGGTCCTGCTTGAAGACGGGGGTCTCCTCGACCGAGACGCGGATCCAGAGGCCGATGAGGACGAGGACCGCGGACAGCAGGAACGGGATGCGCCAGCCGTACTGCATGAACGCACTGTCCGGACCCGCGTTGTTTCCGGCGACGAGCGCGAAGATGAGGAAGGTGCCCGACGACAGGAAGAACGCGAAGGCCACACCGAGCTGTGGCCACATGGCCATCAGTCCGCGCTTGCCCTCCGGTGCATACTCGGCCGTGAGCAGGGTGGCGCCCGCCCATTCGCCGCCGACGGCGAAGCCCTGGAAGAAGCGGCACAGCACGAGCAGCGTGGGCGCCACGATACCGATGCCGTTCTCGAAGGCGCCGAACGCGCCGGTCTCGTAGCCGGGGAGCAGACCGATGAACACGGTCGCCACGCCCATGATCATCAGCGTCCACACCAGCGTGCGCTTACGACCGATGCGGTCGCCGAAGTGGCCGAATACCGCGGCGCCGACGGGCCGAGCGAAGAAGGC
The DNA here is from genome assembly GCF_053645335.1 of Dietzia sp. NPDC055340. Classification (NCBI taxonomy): domain Bacteria; kingdom Bacillati; phylum Actinomycetota; class Actinomycetes; order Mycobacteriales; family Dietziaceae; genus Dietzia; species Dietzia sp. NPDC055340. Next base: position 41,503 of record NZ_JBSHML010000006.1, read on the forward strand.
CACGGCGAAGGTGGCGAACGACGACAGCGTGGCCGAGGCCGCACTCTGCTCGGGGAAGAACAGCGTGGGGAAGACCAGCGCGGCGGCCGTGCCGTAGATGAAGAAGTCGTACCACTCGATCGTCGTACCGATCGAGGAGGCTGCGGCGACGCGCGCGAGCGAGGTCTTCTTACCCGGGACGCCGGCCGCCGCCTGTGGCGTCGCGCCCCCCGTGGGCGAATTCGTGGCTGTCAAGACAACTCCAGTCTTCTCAGTGTCGCCGGGCTGTGAACCTGCGGCGCTGACAGATTTCTCCGACGTGTTCACGTCGACTGAGAAGAAACTATGTGAGGCGAGCCACACCCGGTACACCCGAAAGTGGATGCCGGGTGATCTGGGCCACATCATCTGCAGCGCGGCGACCCACTGTGCGCCCGCGCGGAAGAACGCGCTCGCCGACCTCGCGTACAACGACGCACGGGTAGCGGCATTCGCGAGCTGCGTCTCGGAGGAACTGGAGGAGATGCTCACGACGCTCGCCCGGGAGCGGTCGGGATCGGTGTACGACGCGACCACCGTCGCCTTCGGCCGCGCCGCGTTCCGGTGGGCGGGTGTGCCGGTGTCCACCGGGGAGGCCGACCGGAGGGCGCATCAGATGAGCAGGCTTCTCGACACGGTCGGTCGCCCGGCCACCAACCCCCTGGCGTGGGTCGAACGGGCGAGGCTGGACCGCTGGGCCACCGGCCTGATCCGCGGCGCCCGCGACCGTGCCCGCGGCGGCCACGCACGCGTCGCGCCGGACTCGGTGCTGGCCGCGATCGCCGACCTGCGGGATGAGAACGGTGCTCTCGTGTCGGATCACACCGCGGCCGTCGAACTCCAGAATCTCACCCGGCCCACCGTCGCCGTCGCACGCTTCGCGGCCTTCACCGCCGTGGCATCGGTCGAACACCCCGACTGGGCGCAGCGGATCCGCGAGGCGACCACCGCCGCCGGGCGCCTCACCGACATCCCGGAGACGGTCGCGTTCGCCCAGGAGGTCCGGCGGGTGTACCCGTTCGTCCCGATGCTGCCCGCCCTCGCCGCGGTCGACACCGAGATCGGCGGCTGTCCCGTCCACCGCGGCCAACGCGTGTTCCTGGATATTCTCGGCACCAACACGGACCCGAATCACTGGGACGACGCCGGGACGTTCGATCCGGAGCGCTTCCTCGACGTGGCCGACGCCGAGGAACTCGCGGCGTTCATCCCCCAGGGGGGCGCCGGGGTGCGCAGCGGGCACCGCTGTCCCGGCGAGAAGATCGCCGTCACCGCCCTGTCCGCGACCGTCGCCGCGCTGTGCCGCCCCGGCGTCGAGATCAGCGACGACGCCGACGACCTGACGTTCCCGTGGACCCGGATGTTGACCCGCCCCGCCACCGGTGTTCGGCTGCGCTACCGCGCGACCGCCACCACCTGACCAACGGATCCGGCCGGCTGCCTCCGGACGCGGTTGCGGGTACGTACCGGCCCACCGGGTCCCGGCGGCACAGACCGGGACAGGTCAGCGCAGGCAGGGGCAGATCAGGGCAGAACGCCGAGCAACCGCGCGCGGGCGACGGACTCCATCCGTGACCGCGTGCCCAGCTTGGTGCCGATGTTGCGCAGGTACGCCTTGATCGTCTCGGGAGACAGCGACAGCCGCGCGCCCACCTCGGCATTGGAGCATCCCAATGCGACCTGGGCGAGCACGTCGATCTCCCGCGGCGAGAGAACCGGCTTGTCCTGGACCGGGGTATCCGCCGCGTCCGGGGCCCTGCCGACCCCCGCGAGCGCGGAACCGGCCGCGAGCAGCCGATTCCGCAGCGCGGCGTCGCCCAGTTCCGCGGCGATCGCCCGGAGTTCGCCGTGCAGCATCCTGATCTGCTCGCGGTCGGTCGCCTCCAATCCGGCGCCCTGCTCGGCGGCGGCCAGATCGGCCATCCGGAGCCGACGGTCCACCTCGTCACGGATCTGGAACTCGGACGACAGCTCCGCGGCCACCGAGGTGAACGTCCGCGCGACCTGATCCCCCAGCTGGGTGGCCACTCGCGCCGAGCCGTACAGGATCGTCCGCGCCACCCCGGAGACCATGACCGGCACCGAGATGATCGCCCGGAGCCCCTCGAGCTCCACCGCGGCCGCGTAGTCGCGGGTGATACTGGAGCAGTCCTCGTAGTCCCGCACGGTCGCGGGACGACCGGAGGCCATGACGTGACCGCCGAGCCCACGCCCCTTGGCCACGGCCAGGCCCTGCATCGAACTGGTGCGGGCGCCGATGAACCGGGTCAGCTGCGCGGTCTCGCCGTCGGCCTCGCCAGCGAACACCATCGGCAACCCGGATTCCTGCCGGACTCTCCGAAGGGCGCCGAGCACGGCGTCCGAGTCCTTGGGGCGGTGGGTGGACATGGTCTGCTCTCCCGAGAGTTACAGGTGGTCAGCTCCCCGCGGACTCGCGGATGCTGGTGATGATGGCACTGAAGTCCTTGCTGCCGTTGTCCTGCGCGAACTCGTCGTACAGGGCTGCCGCCGCCGCGCCGAGCGGAGCGACCGTTCCCGTGCTCTCCAGGGCCGCGAGAGCGAGCCCCAGGTCCTTGTTCATCAGGGCCGTGGCGAACCCGGGTGTGAAGTCGTTGTTGGCCGGAGAGGTGGGCACCGGTCCGGGAACCGGGCAGTTGGTGTGCAGCGCCCAGCTGTTGCCGGTGGCCCCGGTGACGACGTCGAACAGCGCCTGGTGCTCCAGCCCGAGCCGCTCGGCGAGGACGAACGCCTCACCGATCGCGATCTGGTGGACCGCCAGAACCATATTGTTACAGACCTTCGCCGCCTGACCGGCACCGGCGGCACCGCAGTGGATGACCTTTCCGGCCATGGGCTCGAGAACCGGCTGCGCCGCGGCGAAGGCCTCGTCCTCGCCCCCGACCATGAAGGCCAGGGTCCCCGCGGTGGCACCCTTGACACCGCCGGAGACCGGGGCGTCCACCTGCAGCATGCCGGCGGCGACGGCCGTGGAATGCACCGCACGAGCGTCGTCGACCGAGATCGTCGAGGAGTCGATGAACAACGTCCCCTTCACGGCCTTGGGCAGTACCTCCTCGTAGGTCGAGGTGACCAACGCGCCGTTGGGCAGCATCGTGATGACCACCGACGCCCCCTCGACGGCCTCGGCCGGCGAGGCGCACACGGTCACACCCGCGTCCCGCGCGGCGTTCTGGGCGGCCTCGACCGGGTCGAAGCCGCGGACCTCGTGGCCCGCCCCGACAAGATTGGCCGCCATGGGCCCACCCATGTTGCCGAGGCCGAGGAACGCCACAGTCTGCGAACCGTTGTTCATGTCCTACGCTCCCAGTCCGCGCGCGGCGACGGCCCGGCCGACGACGACACGCATGATCTCATTCGTCCCCTCCAGGATGCGGTGCACCCGGAGATCTCGCACGATCTTCTCGATTCCGTACTCGGCCAGGTACCCGTAGCCGCCGAACAGCTGCAGCGCCCGGTCGGCGATCTCGAAGCACCGATCGGTCACGAACAGCTTGGCCATCGCGCACAGTTCGACGTGGTCCGGCTCCTTGGCGTCCAGGGCCGCGGCGGCGCGCCACAACATGAGGCGACTGGCCTCAAGCTCGGTGGCCATCTCGGCCAGGGTGAACCGGATGGTCGGCTCGTCGATGAGCGCACCACCGAACGCCTCGCGATCGCGCAGATGGGCGACCGCCTGCGCGTACGCCTGCTGGGCGCCGCCCAGCGAACACGCCGCGATGTTGATGCGGCCGCCGTTGAGTCCCCGCATGGCGATGGTGAAGCCGAGGCCCTCGCCACCGGTGTCCGCGCCGCCGATGAGGTTGGCGGCCGGCACGCGGACGCCCTCCATGATCACCTGAGCGGTGGGCTGCGCGTTCCAGCCCATCTTCTGCTCGTCCGGGCCGAAGCTCAGCCCCTCGGAATCGGCCGGGACGATGAACGTCGAGATGCCCTTGGCACCCGGGTCACCGGTGCGGGCCATCACGACGTACACGTCCGACTGGCCACCGCCGGAGATGAACTGCTTTGTGCCGGTGAGCACGTACTCGGCGTCCGGGCCGTCGCCCTCCCGGACCGCCCTGGTCCGCAGCGCCGCCGCATCCGAACCCGCGCCCGGCTCCGTGAGGCAGTAGCTCGCGAAGAGCTCCATCGAGGCCAGCTTCGGGATCCACTGCCGCCGCTGCTCGTCGGTGCCGAACTCGTCGATCATCCACACGCACATGTTGTGGATCGACAGGTACGCCGCCACCGACGGGCAGCCGCGGGCGAGCTGCTCGAAGATGCGCACGCCGTCCAGACGACGCATCCCGCTGCCCCCGACGTCCTCGGAGACATAGATCGCGCCCATGCCCATCCCGGCCGCCTCGCGGAGGACGTCCTTGGGGAAATGGTGGGTCGCATCCCACTCCTGTGCCCGGGGCGCGATCCGCTTCTCGGAGAAGTCACGGGCCGCGTCGACGATGACCTTGTCGTCGTCATCAAGGGTGAACATCAGTGTTCCTCTCCTACGGTGACCGACGTCAGTCCATCGTCGGGATGACGAACTCGGCACCGTCCTTGATTCCCGAGGGCCAGCGCTGCGTGACCGTCTTGACCTTGGAGTAGAACTTGATCGACTCCGGGCCGTGCTGGTTGAGGTCGCCGAATCCGGACTTCTTCCAGCCGCCGAACGTGTGGTAGGCGATCGGGACCGGGATCGGCACGTTGACGCCGACCATGCCGACCTCGACGCGGGAGACGAACTCGCGGGCGGCATCGCCGTCGCGGGTGAAGATGGCCACGCCGTTCCCGTACTCGTGCTCGTTCGGCAGACGCAGGGCGTCCTCGAAGCTCTCGGCGTGGACGATCGTGAGGACGGGCCCGAAGATCTCGTCGGTGTAGACGCTCATGTCGGTGGTGACGTTGTCCATCAGCGTGGGGCCGACGTAGTAACCACCCGAGATGTCCTCACCGTTGAACTCGCCGGTGTACGCACCGACGCCGCGGCCGTCGACGAGGATCTTCGCCCCGGCCTTCTCCCCCTGGTCGATGTAGTCGAGCACCCGGGCCTTGGACTCGGGCGTGACCAGCGGGCCGTAGTCCGACTGCGGGTCGTGGCTGTGGCCGACCTTGAGCTCCTTGACCTTGGGCAGCAGCTTCTCGAGCAGCTTCTCAGCGGTGCCCTCGCCGACCGGGACGGCAACCGAGATGGCCATGCAGCGCTCACCGGCCGAGCCGAAACCGGCACCGACCAGGGCGTCCGCGACCTGGTCGAAGTCCGCGTCCGGCATGATGATCGCGTGGTTCTTGGCGCCACCGAAGCACTGCGCGCGCTTGCCGGTGCGGGCCGCGTTCTCGTAGATGTACTGCGCGATCGGGGTGGAGCCGACGAAGCCGACGGCCTTGATCGTGTCGTTGTTCAGAATGGCGTCGACGGCCTCCTTGTCACCGTGCACGACCTGGAACACGCCGTCCGGCAGACCGGCTTCGGTGAACAGCTCGGCCAGGCGCACCGGCACGGACGGGTCGCGCTCGGAGGGCTTGAGCACGAACGCGTTACCGCACGCCAGCGCCGGGCCGGCCTTCCACAGCGGGATCATGGCGGGGAAGTTGAACGGGGTGATGCCGGCGACCACGCCGAGCGGCTGGCGCATCGAGTAGACGTCGACGCCCGTGCCGGCGTTCTCGGTGTACTCGCCCTTGAGCAGGTGCGGGATGCCGATGGAGAACTCGATGACCTCGAGGCCGCGCTGGACGTCGCCACGGGCGTCCGGGGTGGTCTTGCCGTGCTCGATCGCGAGCAGTTCGGCGAGCTCGTCCATGTTCTCGTTGACCAGCGCCACGAAACGCATGAGCACGCGGGCGCGCTTCTGCGGGTTCATGGCCGCCCACTCCTTCTGGGCGACCGCGGCCTTGGCGATCACGTCGTCGACCTCGGCGGTGGTCGCCAGCGGCACGACTGCCTGCGCCACACCGGTGCTGGGGTTGAGCACCTCCTGACTGCGACCACCGGTCGCGGCGACGCGCTTTCCGTTGATGTAGTGCTCGACCTGCCTGAGATCCGACATGGACGTCCTTCCTGACGTGTGGGTTGCGACCTCTGGTGGCCGCGCCCGTTCCCGTGATGACCATCACCATATACTTGCACCTCCTAGTAATCCAGGGTTGGGGCCCGGATCGCCCGCACCCCTCCCCTTTCGGGTGTACCGCGGACACACCCCCCCGCCCTACTGTGAGCTGACTCACTTTACGATTCATCGACAGGAGCATCCATGCCGCCGCTCTCCACCGAGGCCACCGAACAGTTCCGCGCCGCCCGCGACTTCCTCCAGGCGAACGCCGAGAACTACGACGCCGCCCGGGCGGGATTCGTCTGGCCGGAGCTCGACGAGTGGAACTGGGCGCTGAACTGGTTCGATGTCCAGGCCGAAGGGAACGACGATCCGGCGCTGTGGATCGTCGAGGAGCACGACGGCGGCGGCGCACCGACCGAGGCCAAGTACTCGTTCGACGAGATGCGGATCCGGTCCGACCGCACCGCCAACTGGCTCCGCGACCGCGGGGTCGAGCCGGGTGACCGGATCCTGCTCATGCTCGCCAACCAGGTGGAGCTGTGGGACGTGATGCTCGCCGTGATCAAGCTCGGCGCGGTCGTCATCCCGGCCACGACGCTCCTCGCGGAGGGCGACCTGCGGGACCGCATCGCGCGCGGCGGGATCAAGCACGTGATCGCCCGCGCCGAACTCGCCGAGCGATTCGCGTCGATCTCCGGCGACTACCAGCGCATCTCCGTCGGCGGAGCCGCGCAATCGGACACCGTCGGCGGAGCCGCTGAAGGCTGGACCGACATCGCGGCCGCGATGGACGCCTCCCCGGACTTCCAGCCGAGCCACACCACCCGCGCGGACGACACGCTGCTGCTCTACTTCACCTCGGGCACCACCAGTAAGCCCAAGCTGGTCGAGCACACGCACGCCTCGTATCCGGCCGGCCACCTGTCGACCATGTACTGGATCGGTCTGCAACCGGGAGATGTCCACCTCAACGTCTCCTCGCCCGGCTGGGCCAAGCACGCCTGGTCCAACGTGTTCGCGCCGTGGATCGCGGGCTCGTGCGTCTTCCTCTACAACTATTCCCGCTTCGACGCCACGGCGATGATGCGCGAGATGGACCGCTGTGGCGTGACCAGCCTGTGCTGCCCGCCCACCGTGTGGCGCATGCTCATCCAAGCCGACCTGGCGCAGCTGCAGAACCCGCCGCGCCTGGCCGTCGGGGCCGGCGAGCCCCTGAACCCGGAGGTGATCGGCCGGGTCCGCGACGCGTGGGGCGTAACGATCCGCGACGGCTTCGGGCAGACCGAGACGACCGTGCAGATCGCCAACACCCCGGGCCAGCCGATCAAGGACGGCTCGATGGGCCGCCCCTGCCCGGGCTTCGACGTGGCGCTCGTCGATCCCGCGACCGGCCGGGAGGTCACCGAGGACGGTGCCGAGGGTGAGATCTGCCTGCGTATGGATCCCCGCCCGCTGGGCTTGATGGTCGGTTACCACGGCGACCCCGAACGCACCGAGGCCGCGTACGCCGACGGTTTCTACCACACCGGTGACGTGGGCTCGCGGGACTCGGACGGGTACATCACCTACGTCGGCCGCACCGACGACGTGTTCAAGTCGTCGGACTACCGGATCTCCCCGTTCGAGCTGGAATCGGTGCTGCTCGAGCACCCGGCGGTCGCGGAGGCGGCGGTGGTCCCCTCCCCCGATCCGGTCCGGCTGAGCGTGCCCAAGGCCTTCGTCGTCCTCGCCGGCGACTGGGCGCCGGACGAGAACACGGCCCGCGAGATCTTCGAGTACTCGCGCTCCCATCTGGCGGGCTACAAGCGGATCCGCCGCCTGCAGTTCACGGATCTGCCCAAAACCATCTCGGGCAAGATCCGGCGCGTGGAGCTGCGCAGGGGCGAGGTCGACAACGGCCCGTCCGTCGACTTCCCGGGAGAGTTCCGCGAGGACGCCCTCCGCTGACACCCCCGTCACTCCGGTACGTTCTCCCGGGTATCCACCCGGAGAATCGCTGACCGGGGTGACGGCGGGCTGGCTTGCGTGGGGCCGCGCCCGACGTGGGATGCGGAGGACGGGCCCCGCGCGGTCATCCGCGCGGACGCCGGAACCTGCGGGTACCGGCGCGGATGCTCGTCAGCGGCGGAGGTGGTCGTCGATCTCCTCGGGAGTCCAGGGCGGGCTGTCGTGGAAGTCCCGATAGGCCAGGATCTGTGCCTCGGGCGTGGGGAACCTGCCGAGGAAGCCGCCCGAGCCGGCGAACACCCGTCCGGTGATCCCGGCGGACAATCCCGAGGCCAGATAGGTGTAGAGGGGCGCCACGTACCGGGGCCCGGCGGGGTCGAGTGCACCGGCGACGCTGAGCTCGTCGAGCATCCCCCTACGCCCCAGTTCGCGGATCTTCCCCTCGTAGTCGTCGCCCTCGGACAGCCTGGTGCGCGCACCGGGGCACACCACGTTAGCCCGGACGCCGTGCTCCGCCAGCTCCGCGGCGATCGCCATGGTCAACGACGTCACCGCTCCCTTGCCTGCCGGATACCCCGTCCCCCCGTAGTCGCCCTTCCATGCGAATGAGGACGTGGTGACGATCGTCCCCGCCCCCTCCTCGACGAAGTGTGGGGCGAACTCGCGACAGGTCGCGAAGACCGTACCCAGGTGGGCGTCCATGAGATCGGCGAATTCGCTGTGCCCCACGGTGAGGATCGAGGACCCCGGCGGTTCGGCCACCCCGGCGCAGGCGATCAGTCCCGCCACCACCGAGTCGCCCTCGCGGGCCCGCTCGAGGAGTTCACGCGCCACCTCGGGCAGATGGGCGGATCCCGCGACACCCGTGATCCGCCCGTCCGAGCGGGCCGCCAACTCCGTGACCTGCCGCTCCAGCGCGGCGTTGTCGCGGCCGTTGAGGACGACGTCCGCACCGCGGGACGCGAGATCTTCGGCCACTGCGGCGCCGATGCCGCGGGACGAGCCGGTGATCGCGAAGACCTGCCCGTCGAGGCGCAGCCGCGAATCGTCGGCGGACGGGGTCATGCGGACGCGCCCTCGACATCGGTCCGGCGGTCCTGATCGGTTCGGCGATTCTGATCCGTGCCGCGCCCCCGACCGGTACGTCGATCGTGGTCGGGCGCGCGATCGGCGACGAGCGTGCGCGCCCAGCCGTAGTCCGTCTTGCTACTCGGATGCCGCTCGACCTTCTCGACGACCCACAGAGCCGCCGGGACCTTGAAGCCGGCCAGGCTTCCGCGCAGTGACGCCTCGACCTCGTCGAACCGACCGTCGTGCCCGACGGCCCACTCGATCACCGCGCCGACACGATGTCCGAAGCGCTCGTCGGGAATGCCCAGCACCACAGCGTCCACGATCCCGTCCACCGCCTTCAGCGCCGCCTCGACCTCCTCGGCGAAGATCTTCTCGCCGCCGGAGTTGATGACCTGGCTGCCCCGTCCGAGCATGATGATCGTGGCCGGGCCGTCATAGCGGCCACGGTCCCCGGTGAACACCCGCATGGTGCCGGCGACCTCGCGAAACGTCTCGGCCGACTTGGCCGGATCTTTGTAATAGCCGGTGGGTTGGTAGCCGGACTTGACGATCCAGCCGATCTCGGTCGAATCGTCGGGAAGCGGCTCGTCGAAATCGTCGACCAGTTGCAGAGTGGTGCCCCGCGGGATGCGCGGGCCGTGATCGGTGAACAGGGAGCCGTCGTCGAGATCGGCCTTGGTGACGACCCCCAGGCCGCCGAAACCGCTCTCGGACGAGCCGAACGCATCCATGATCATCAGGTCCGGACGCAATCCGAGCAGGTCGGCCTTGACCGACGGGGAGAACAACGCGGCCCCCGAGGAGATCATGAACATGCTCGAGGTGTCGGCCCCGCTCTCCCTGAGGCGTTCGACGATCGGGCGGACCATCGCATCCCCGGCCACGACGGCTACCTGGATCTTCTCGGACTCGATCTCCTCGAGCGCCTCGTCGGCACGGAAGTGCGGAATGTAGTGCATGGTCCCGCCGGCGAACAGCCCGGTGAAGCTCGGCATGAGGCCCGAGGTGTGGATCAGCGGCAGCAGGATGAGATAGCGCATCGGATCGCCCGCGAGTCCCGACCGCGACTGGTGGAACTCGTCCGGAACCGGTTCACCGGTGTGATAGTCAGCGCCACCGCCGAGGCTGCGCCACAGGTCCTCCTGCCGCCACATCACGCCCTTGGGCTTGCCCGTGGTGCCCCCGGTGAACACCAGGAAGAGGTCGTCGGCGCTGCGCTCGACGTCGGGCCGCTCTCGTGAGGCGGCGGCGAGGAGCGCGCGGGCGTCCAGAGCCCCGGCCGGGAGGGGCTCCACGCCGGATCCGTCGTCCACGACGATCGTGTGGCGGACGGAGTCCAGCCCCTCGGCCGCGCCGGCGACCGCGGCCCCGAACTCGCGGTGGAACACCAGCACGCAGGCATCGGAGTAGTCGTAGAGGTAGCGCAACTCGGCGCCCGAGTAACGGTAGTTGACGCTGATCGGCACCGCACGGAGCTTGAGGATGCCGAGGATCAGTGCCAGGCAGTCCACGCCGTTGCGGAGGTGGACGGCGACGTGATCACCCGCCTTCACCCCGAGGTCGGCCAGGACGGAGCACCACCTGTTGGCCTCCTCGTCCAGCCCGGTGTACGTCAGCCGCCGGTCGTTTTCGACCACGGCCAGCCGATCGTCGCCGTACGCATCGACGGCATGCTCGAAAAGGTCAGCCAGATTGTGTGCCATGACGGGGCCTCCGGGATCAGGCGGTTCGGGTGGGATGCGGGGTCAGACGGGAGTGATGGGCAGGGACGTGCGTGCGGGACCGAAGTCGAAGGCCGCGCCCGTGCTGATGCGGGTCACGGCGACCTCCTCCGATTCCTTCGCGGGAGTCTCGCCGAGACGCAGAACCGCCTCGAGTCGTGAGCCGTCGCCGGGCACGGCCGCGACGGTCCAGTGCGGGTCGACCGCGTGTACGGCGGCTTCGAGCGGGCGCAGGTCGCCGGCGGCCATCAGCGGCAGCCAGGTGTCGTCGCCGAATGCGTCCGCGGAGGTGTCCCAGGAGACGGTGAGCTCGCGCCCGTCGTCGGACACCCGCGACGAGTAGCCGGTGTAGGCGGTCGGCCCGGCCAGGGGATGGCTATCGAGGACCGCGGCGAGCCCCCGGGCGTCGGGGTCCGCGCCGAGGGCGTCCCGGATGCGACCCGCGGCGACCCCCGCGATGCCCGTGGCCTGGTACGCGAGCAGCCGGTCGGCGGTCTCGCGATCCGAGCGGCGCCGGACCGACTGGTGGAACCCCACCGCCAGCAGGTGCATCTGCAGATACACCTCGCGGACGACACGGATGAGGGCCGCCGAGGTGAATTCACCGAACACGAGGTCCGTCAACAGCGGGCCCGCGTAGTCGTCGCGCTCGCCCTCGCCGGCGGTGTCCTGCGGGGCGGGCGGGTCGAACCGGAAGTCGATGAGCCGGCTGGACGCCGACTCGACCGCGGGTCCGGGCATCGGCGCCGGTGGGGCGTCCGGGTCGATCCGTACCACCCAGTGACAGTGCGGTGTCCGTCCCTCGGGGCTTCGCGGGGGTCGGTGGATCGGCTCGACGACCGCGCGGGGGTTGGTGGCCAGCGCGGTGGCCGGGAAGGTGGGGTCCTCGATGTCGTGACACATCGTCGTCACGAGCCTGTCGCCCATCGGCTCGACATCCATCAGCGCCCCACAGTGGTCGAGCCAGAACTCGCCGTTGTCGTGGTCGGTGATCCCGTACCGGAAGTCCATGAACTCGGGCGGCGCCCCCACGTCGAGCTGGAAGCCCTTGAAGATCTCGGCGACGCCGTCACCGGTGATCGACAGCGCCTCCTTCATCCGGCGCGTGTAGTGCGGGCTGGCGGCCTGCCACTCCTCGATGGCCACGTCCCGCATGCCGTCCACGCCGAACTCGCCGAGCAGCGCGGGCATCCCCGCCCTGTCGATGAGCTGCCCGATCAGCAGGAGATCGGGCAGCAACCGGGCGAGGGAGGCGTGGTCCAGGGTCTCGAGCGGATCCGGGCGCGACAGCGGGGCCATGGGGCTCAGACCTCGTCCGGGCTCGACACCGGCCAGAGCGGGGCCGGGCTGTCCTCGATGCGGTACCAGCCGGCGGGCTTCCCGCCGGCGCCCTCGAAGCGGGCCTTCATGGAATCGGTGAGCGCATCGGCCTCGTACATGCGCATGAACAGGTCCACGACGTTGCCGAAGTCGAAGAAGTCGCGGTGCCAGGCCCACTGCTGGTTCCCGTTGTAGAGGAACCACGATCCGCCCAGGCCGTGCACCTCGTACGGCTGGCCGGTCTTCGGGTCGACGGTGTCGCGCGCGATCTGCTTCCACAAACAGAGCACGTCACCGGTCTCGGGGTCGATGATCGTCCGGATGTACGGGTACTCCCAGCCGTCGAGTCCTGCCATCTCCTGGCCGAGCGCGATGTCCCGGATCTCGTCACGGCCGACGGCCATGAAGTCGTCCTTGGTGCCGTAGTTCCAGCCGTAGGTGGCGTCCTCGGCGTAGAACGACTCCAGCGGTCGCCAGTCCTTGTTCCGCTCGCACTCGGCGTTCGCGTCCACCCATTTCTGGACAAAAGCGGCGATCTCTGCACGGTCGTATCGGGTCACGTCACTCGTCTCCTGGTGGGGTGTCGTCCGGGATCGTCTGATTCCCGGGGTGACTGTGTTCGGTTCGGGGTGTCAGTTCTCGACCAGGCGGAGTGCCTGTGTCGGGCAGTACCTGACGGCGTCCTTGACGGCCGCCAGCTGGTCGTCGGGGATCTCGCCACGCTTTGCGCGGACCTTGGCCTCGGAGCCCTTGCCGACCGTGAACCAGTCGGGGGCCTCCGCCTGGCACTCGGCGTGCCCCTGGCACAGGTCGAAATCGACCTCGACTCTCATCGCGTCCTCCTGTTCCCTCAGCGCTGCCGCCGGCGGTAGCGGACCACGCACGGTTGGGCCAGCTGGACGACCATTTTGGAGTGGTCGTTGTGGTAGCTCTCGGCGGGCTGGGCGAGTTCGAACTCGTACTCACGCAGTAGTACGGAGAAGATCGCTTTGATCTGCAGTTGGGCGAACGCCGCGCCGACGCACCGGTGCCGCCCGGCGCCGAACGGGATCCAGGTCCACCTGTTGACGATGTCCTCCTGCCGCGGCTCGGCATAGCGGTCCGGGTCGAAGGCGTCGGCGTCCGGGAAGTCCTCGGGCAGTCGGTTGGACACCGCCGGCGAGGCGGCCACCGTCTGTCCGGCACGCACCGCGTAGTCGCCGATCCGCACGTCCTCCTGGGCGACCCGCATGAGGATGATGAGCGGAGGGTGCAGGCGGAGCGTCTCCTTGAGAGCGTTCTCCACCTTGGGCATCTGGCGGAGCGCACCGAACGAGTACTCGGCGCCATCGGAGTAGATCTCGTCGAGCTCGGCCACGACCTCGGTCAGGTAGCCCGGGTTCCGGAGAAGCTCGATGAGCATCCATGCACTGGTGCCGGAGGTGGTGTGGTGACCGGCGAACATCATCGAGATGAAGATGCCGGTGACCTCGTCCGGGGAGAACCGGAGCGTCCCGTCCTCGTTCTTGACCGAGACCAACACGTCCAGCAGATCCCGGTCGTCCTTGTCCGCCGGCGGGTCGGCGATCCGCTCGTCCATGATCGCCGAGACCAGCTCCACCAGGCCCTCGCGGGCGGCGTCGCGCCTGCGGAACGAGGGGATGTCGGCGTACGGGTCGATGTACGCGTGGGGGTCCGTGCCCTGCTCGAGGTCGTGGTAGAGGTGGGCGAACCGGGCGTCGAGCTGCTCGCGGAACTTCGGTCCGATCAGGCACGCGGACGAGGTGTAGATGGTCAGCTCGGAGAACCACTCGAGCAGGTCGATCTCGCCCTCGTCGCCCCACTCGGCCACCATCCGTTCGACCTCGCGTGGGATGGTCACGGCGTGCTGTCGCATGTGCTCGCCGCGCAGCGCGGTGTTGTGGAGCATCTCCGAGCGCCGTTCGGGGCTCGCGTCGAAGACGACGCCCTCGCCGAACACCGGCGTCATGAACGGGTAGGCGGCCGCCTGGTCCAGGGATTCGTCCGGGGCTCGGAAGAACGCCTCGTTGGCGGCGGCGCCGGAGGCCAGGCAGATGTCGCGGTCGGCGATCCTGAAGATCCCGAGATCCCCGCATTCCTCGCGCACCCGCCAGAACAGACTGATCGGATCGGCGCGCAGCTCGTCCATGTGCCCGAGCCCGCCTTCGCCGCCGGAGACTCGTCCTGGCTCGGCGAGCGTGGAGAAGTCCGGGAACTCTACGGGGTTGCCGGTGCTGGTCACGAGTAGTCCTCCTCGATGGGGGCCTCCGGCTGGATCTCCAGCTCGGTGATCTGTGCGCCTCGGGGCATCGACACCATCGCGGCGACGCCCCGGGCGAGGTCGGCGGGTTTGCACATGCGTGGATGACGCCCGAAGCCGTGGCGTACCCAGTCGTTGATGACGGATTCGGCGGTCTCCGGGTCGAACTCGGTGCCCATCTCGGTCATCACCGGGCCGGGGCGGACCACGCCGAGCCGGACCCCGGTGCCCTCGAGCTCCTTGCGGGCCTGGATGGCCATGTTCTCCAGCCCGGCCTTGGCGGCGACGTAGGCGCCGGAGCGGGGGCGGGCAGTGTAGGCCACGTCGGATCCGATGACGACGACGTCGCCGCGGCGGCGGTCGACCATTCCGGGCACGATCGCGTGGAGCAGCCGGTGCACGGACAGCAGGTGGATGTCGAGCTGGGCTGCGAACTCCCCGGGGTCCATCTCCCAGACCCTCGCCATCTTGAGCGTTCCCGCGCTGGAGACCAGCACCTCGGGATCGCCGTAGGCCTCGGTCGCGGCGGCGACGAAGGCCGCCACCGATCGGGCGTCGGTGACGTCGACCGCGCATGCCGTGGCCTCGCCGCCCGCCTCACGGATCGTGGCGACGAGCTCGTCGAGGCGGGCGGCACGGCGGGCGCCCACGACGACGGGGTGGCCCAGTGCCGCGAGCGCTTCGGCGCTGGCGCGGCCGATGCCCGACGAGGCCCCGGTGACCAGGGCCGGCCGGACCGCGTTGTCCAGCTGGGGCGGGAAACGAAGACTCATCGGTCTCGCACCTCGACCCGCATGGGCAGGTGTGCGAACCCGCGCACGTTGGAGGAGTGCACGCGCTCCGCGCCGGGCAGCAGTTCGTACCCGGTGATGGAGGTGGAGATCATGTCAAGGGCGACGCGGCCCTCCAGCCGGGCGAGATGGGCGCCCAGGCAGAAGTGGGGGCCCTGGCCGAAGCTCAGGCTGGCCGAGGTGTCGCGGGTCAGGTCGAAGACGTCCCCGCCGGGGAACACGTCCTCGTCCCGGTTCGCCGATCCGATGAGCAGCAGGACCTTCTGGTCCGCGGGAATCGTCACCCCGCGGATCGTGGTCTCGGTCGTGGTGGTGCGCAGGATCATCTGGCTCGAGGTGTCGAAACGCAGGGTTTCCTCCACCCACTGCGGGGCCATCTCCGGGTCGGTGAGGACGAGCCGGGACTGCGCCGGGTACTCGTGGCCCCAGAACAGGGCGTTCGCCAAAAGCTTGGTGGTGGTCTCGTTGCCGGCCACGACCATGAGGAACAGGAAGGACAGGATCTCGTCCTCGTCCAGCTTCTCGCCGTCGATCTCCGCGTCGATCAGCGCCGACGTGAGGTCCTCGGTGCGTGACCTTCGCCGCTCGGCGACCATGCCCTGGTAGTAGGTGATGAGATCCAGCGCCGCGACCATCGACTCCTGGGGGACGTCCTGGACGCCCTCCTCTCGGTGCATCACCAGGTCCGCCAGCCGTCGCAGTTCGGCGCGGTCCGCCTCGGGCACGCCCATGAGGTCGGAGATGACGTCCATCGGGAGCTTGCCCGCGTAGTCGTCGACGAAATCGAACGATTCGCCGTCGCGGGAGCGCTCGAGGCACTCGTCCCAGTACTCGCGGGAGATCTTCTCGATCCCCTCGCGCAGCGCGTCCACCCGCCGGGAGGTGAAGCCCTTGCTGACCAGCCGGCGCAGGCGGGCGTGGCGGGGATCGTCCATGGCGAGGAACGACATGGTCTTGTAGGCGTGCGGTCCGTACGCGGCAGGGTCGAGCGAGACCCCCCTGCCGCTGGAGAAGACCTCGGGATCGCGGAACGCCTCGCGCACATCGGAGTACTTGCTCAGCGCCCAGAAATCGAGCTCCGCGTTGCGGTAGACGGGCGCCTCGTTCCGGAGACGGGCGTAGAAGGGATACGGATCCTCGTGTACCGCGTAGTCATACGGACTGAACACGAGCGGAGCGGGGGTTGCGGTGGTCATATCCGATGTCACCTCAGGATCAGTCGTGCGGCGGATTCGATCGCGTCCGCCATGTCCGCGTAGGAGCCGTAGCCCATGCCTGCTCTGACGAGCGCCCCGGCATAGACCATCTCCAGCGCGGACACCACGTCGTCGTCGTTCTGATCGCCCAGGGCCGCCACCAGGCGGCGACGAATGTCGGCGCCGATCCGCACGCGCAGGTGGGACACCTCCGGATCGTCGCCCAGGAGCGCGCCGGTGACCGCCGAGGACAACTCGGGCTCGTCGGCGATCAACAGGGCGACATCGCGCAGCACCGCGACCACCCGGTCGACCGTGGAGCCACCTGCGACGGGTGCGGTCGCATGGTCATCGAGACGACGCCAGAACACCTCGGCGATGAGGTGCCCCTTGGAGGAGAAATAGGTGTAGGCGGTCGCGGGGGCGACGCCCGCCCTGGCCGCCACGGCCCGGACCGCTAGGCCTCCGGCGCCCTTCTCCCGAAGTACTTCGACAGCAGCGCTGGTCAGGCGGTCGACGGTCTCGGCCTGCTGGCCGTTGAGCCGCCGCCGGGTGGATTCGAAACGGGCTGCAGTGGACATGTGTCTGGACAGTACACCAATGCCGGACTATCGTCTAGACAGCTGTCCATTCAACCGATGTCCATCCAGACCGACGGAAGGCCCCCCGTGACGACGAGCATCACCGACACCGCACCGCTGCTCATCGGCGGCGAACTCCGGCAGTCCGCTTCGGGCGCCACGTTCGACGTGCTCAACCCGGCCACAGAGGAGGTCCTCGGCTCCGCCGCCGACGCCACCTCCGAGGACATGGACGCCGCGATCGCGGCGGCCCGCGCCGCCTTCGACACCACCGACTGGTCCACCGACCACGCATTCCGCGCGACGTGCCTGCGCCAACTCCGCGACGCGCTGCAGTCGCATACGGAGGAGCTACGCGCGCTGACCATCGCCGAGGTCGGGGCGCCCCACATGTTCACGACCGGCCCACAGCTCGAGGGGCCCGTCGCGGACCTGGGCTGGCTCGCCGATCTCGTCGAGGCCTACCAGTGGACCGAGGACCTGGGCGAGTCCGAGATCATGGGCGTGCGCTCGCACCGCACCACCCGGCGCGAGGCGATCGGGGTCGTCGGCGCCATCACGCCGTGGAACTTCCCCAACCAGATCAACCTGGCCAAGATCGGCCCCGCACTGGCCGCCGGCTGCACCGTGGTGCTCAAGCCCGCGCCCGACACCCCGCTCATCGCCGCCGCCGTGGCCCGGATCGCCGCCGAGGAGACGGACCTGCCCGCGGGAGTGCTCAACGTGATCTCCTCCTCCGACCACGGGATCGGCGCGCAGTTGACCACCGATCCCCGGGTCGACCTGGTCTCCTTCACCGGCTCCACCTCGACCGGCAAGAAGATCATGGTCGCGGCAGCCGAATCGCTGAAGAAGGTGTTCCTGGAGCTGGGCGGCAAGTCCGCCTCGGTCGTGCTCGACGACGCCGACCTCGGCACCGCCTGCTTCATGACCGCCCTCAACACCTGCACCCACGCCGGCCAGGGCTGCGCGCTGACCACCCGGCTCGTGGTGCCCCGCGAGAAGTACGCCGAGGCGATCGAGGCCGCCAAGGGCGCCATGGCCTCGTTCGCCCCCACCGACCCCACCGACCCCGGCGCGTTCTGCGGCCCGGTGATCTCCGCCGTCCAGCGCGAGCGCATCGAGGGCTACATCGAGCTCGCCCGCGCCGAGGGCGGCACGATCGAGATCGGTGGCACCCGCCCGACCGGCGAGGGCTTCGGCCGCGGCTTCTGGGTCGAGCCCACTCTCATCTCCGGGCTCGACAACTCCGCGCGCGTCGCCCGAGAGGAGATCTTCGGCCCCGTGCTGGTGATCATCCCGCACGACGGCGACTCCGACGCCATCCGGATCGCCAACGATTCGCCCTACGGCCTGTCCGGCGCGGTATGGGGTACCGACCCGGAGCGGATCGAGAAGGTCGTGGCCGGGATCCGCACCGGCACGCTCGGCGTCAACGGCGGCCAGTGGTACGGCGCCGACGTGCCGTTCGGCGGCTACAAGCAGTCCGGCATCGGCCGGGAGATGGGCCGCGAGGGCTTCGAGGAATACCTCGAGATCAAGTCCGTCGCGACCCCGGCCTGACCCGCGCCGCCCGCACGCCGATGACCGGCACCACACCAGCATCCATCAACAGAAGGCAGTCAGACCATGGGACGTTTCGACGGTAAGACAGTGATCGTGACCGGCGCGGCCGGCGGCATCGGCGAGGAGTACGCCAAGGCGCTCGCCGCCGAGGGCGCCAAGGTGGTAGTGGCTGACGTCTCCACCGAGCAGGGCGAGCGCGTGGCCACCGAGATCATCGAAGCCGGCGGCCACGCCTTCTTCCAGCACACCGACGTCTCCGACGAGTCCTCGGCGAACGCGTGCGCCGAGGCCGCGGTGGAGCGATTCGGCGGGCTCGACATGCTGGTCAACAACGCCGCGATCTTCGGCGGAATGAAGCTGGACTTCCTCATCACCGTGCCGTGGGACTACTACGAGAAGTTCATGTCGGTGAACCTCAACGGCCAGCTGCTCATGGTGCGGGCCTGCTGGGAGAAGATGGCGGCCGCCGGCGGCGGCGCGATCGTCAACCAGTCCTCCACCGCGGCGTGGCTGTACTCGGGCTTCTACGGCCTGGCCAAGGTGGGCGTCAACGGCCTCACCCAGCAGCTGGCCACCGAGCTGGGCGGCTCGAACATCCGCATCAACGCGATCGCCCCCGGCCCGATCGCCACCGAGGCCAACCTCACCACCACCCCGCAATCGATCGTCAGCGAGATGGTGGACAAGCTGCCGATCAAGCGGATGGGCCAGCCGGAGGACCTCGTGGGGATGCTGTTGTTCCTGCTGTCGGACGAGGCCAGCTGGATCACCGGCCAGATCTTCAACGTCGACGGCGGACAGGTCATCAGATCGTGAGCGAGCATCCGGCCATGAGTGGCGCAGACGACGTGGACCCCACCGACCCGGCCGCCGCGCCGATCGGCCCCGGCTCCCCGGACGACGCGCCGGCCCCGGTCGGCTTCATCGGACTGGGCAACATGGGCGCGCCCATCGCCAGGCGACTGCTCGCCTGGCCCGGCGGGCTCGTGGTGTGTGATGTGCGCGCCGAGGCCACCGAGCCGTTCGTCGCCGAGGGCGCGACCGCCGCGGCGCGCGCGGAGGACGTGGCCCGGACGGCGAAACTGATCTCGGTGACGGTGCTCGACGACGCCCAGGTCCGCGACGTGGTCGACGGCCCGCACGGCATCCTGCGCACCGCCGCCCCCGGGACGGTGATCGCCGTCCACTCGACCATCTCCGACTCGACGGCCGTAGAGCTGGCCGAGGTGTGTTCTGCGTCCGGCGTACATCTGATCGACGCCCCCGTCTCGGGCGGCGCGCAGGGCGCGGAGGCCGGCGAACTCGCGGTGATGGTCGGCGGCCCGCGCGAGGTCTACGACGCCTGCAGGCCGGCGTTCAGGCTCTGGGCCGGCATGCCTGTCCACGCCGGCGAGGTGGGCGCGGGCACCCGGATGAAGCTGGCGCGGAACCTACTGCACTTCATCTCCTTCACGGCGACGGCCGAGGCCTCGCGTCTGGCCGAGGCCGCCGGCATTGACATCGCGGGGCTAGGCCGCGTGGTGCGGCACACCGACGCGATCACGGGCGGCGCCGGCGCGGTGATGCTCCGCGACACCACCGCGCCGATCGACCCCGAGGACTTCTGGCACGGCGTGTTCACCCATGTCCGCGGCCTGGGAGAGAAGGACCTGTCGCTCGCCCTGGGCCTGGCCGATCGCCTGGGCGTGGACCTGCCGCTCGGTGCGATCGCCCTGCGCGATCTGGGCGCCGGTTTCGGTGTGGGGCCGGGCGAGATCGCCCTGGCCGCCGATGCGGGCACCGGGGCCGGCGCCGGAGCGCGTGTCGGCGCGGGTGCCGACGAGACCAACGACAACGACGACGACAACGACGAGGTACACGGATGAGCAACGAGGCGGACGCCGGGTTGAGCCCGGAACGCGCACACGGACTGGCCATGATGACCGAGGCGTACGGATTCGAGATGTCGGACGGGCCGGGTGACTACTTCGCCGAGACCGCCGACCATCTCTTCGGTCGGATCTGGTCCCGTCCCGGACTGACCCACCGCGACCGCCGGCTGTTGCTGCTCGGCGCCCTCACCGCCCAGGGGAACTCGGACATCGCCGATATCCAGGTGGGCGCGGCGCTGGGCAACGGCGAACTGACGGCGGACGAGCTCGAGGAGATCGTGCTGTTCCTCTGCTACTACGCGGGCTGGCCCAACGGGACCAAGCTCGGCAACGTCGTGGGGCCGCACGTGGCCCGGGCCCGCAAGGCCGCCCGCCGCGCCGAGAGCTGAGGGGTGCCTACTAGGTTGGTGCCCATGACCGCACCCGAGATCGAACCGTCGCTGCTGGCCGTCGCGCTCGCCGCCCCCGGCTTCATGCCCCTCGAAGAGGGCACCACCCTGTACGAGATCGCCTGCGAGTACCTGGGCGACGGTGTGGGCGTGGAGATCGGCACCTACTGCGGCCGTTCGACGGTGTTCCTCGGCGCAGCGGCCCGGGTGACCGGCGGCAGCATCGTCACCGTCGACCACCACCGGGGTTCCGAAGAGCACCAGCCGGGCTGGGAGTACCACGACGCCGACCTCGTCGACCCGCACACCGGTCGGCTCGAGACGCTCGGCCGGTTCCGGCACACCGTGTGGGACGCCGGCCTCGACGACGTGGTGACCGCGGCCGTCGGCAGCTCCCGTCAGGTCGCCCGCGTGTGGGGCAAACCCGCCTCGTTCGTGTTCATCGACGGTGGGCACTCCTCCGAGGCCGCGCAGGCCGACTACGAGGGGTGGGCCCCGTGGGTCGAGATCGGCGGAGCACTGCTCATCCACGACGTCTTCCCGAACCCCGAGGACGGCGGGCGCCCCCCGTACGAGATCTACTGCCGTGCGATCGAGTCCGGCCAGTTCACCGAGGTCCGCGCCGTGGACTCGCTGCGCGTGCTGCGCCGCGACGCCGGCGAGGTCGGCGCCCCGATGCCCTGAGCCGGGCCGCCGGCCACACCCTCCGGGACGCCGGATCAGACGGCCCAGCGGCCGCCGGCACTCCAAGGGTCGCCGGCACCGGGCCCACCGCGCCGGGCGTGCAGGAATCGGCCGACCACCGCGGCGCCGAGGTCGTCGACCTCCGGCGCGACCACCGTGCCGTCCACCCGCCGGGCCAGCGCGTCGAGAAACCGCGACAGTCCGGGGTCGTCCCCCAGCCGGAAGAACGTCGTCCGGGCCCCGAACCGCGCCACCCGGTCCAACTCGTCGACGGTCGTGCGGATCGTCTCGGGATCCGGCGGATAGGCGAACCACGGCTCCCCACCGGCGAGCAGGTGCGAGGTGGGTTCGCCGTCGGTGACGATGAGCAGCACCGGCTGCATCGTGGGGTGCTCGCGGAAGAAGCGTCCCGCCAACAGCAGCGCATGGTGCAGGTTCGTCCCCGGCTCGTATCGGGCGTCCAGGGAGAGAAGGCTCTCGATGGTCCTCGTCTGCGCGAGACTGCCGAACGAGATGAGTTGCATGCGGTCCTGCCGGAACCGCGTGGTGATCAGGTGGTGCAGGGCCAGCGCCGTGCGTTTCATCGGGACCCAGCGGCCCTCCATCGCCATGGAGAACGAGGTGTCCACCAGCAGCGCGACCGCCGCCCGGGTGCGGGCCTCGCTCTCACGGACCTCGATGTCCTCGGGCAGCAGCCGGATCCGCTGCCCGGTCGGGCGGCCCTCCGCCGCCGACCTGGTGATCGCGTTGGTGACCGTCCTCGGCACATCCCAGGACGCCACGTCACCGAACTGCCACCGGCGACTCGCCCCGGTCTGCTCCCCGGCGGCTCCCGAGGCCCGGGTCTCCCGCGCGCCCGACCTCCCGGACAACCGGCGGGCCGCGTCCCGCAGGAGCGAACGGCCCAGCTTCCGCAGTGCGGCCGGGGACAGCCTGAGGTCACCGTCCGGACGGCGACTGAGGTAGCCGGACTCCCGCATCTCCCGCTCGATCCGGGCGAGGGTCTGTACGGAGACCGCCGCACTGTGACCGAGGTGCCGGGCCACGGCCTCGAGGTCCAGCTCGGACAATGGCGATCCGTCGGAGTGCGCGAGCTGCTCGGCCAGCCGATCCAGATCACCGAGCTCGGCCATCACCGCCGCCCCCTCGGACATACCGAGTCCGTCCGAGCCCTCGAAGTCGCTGGAACCACCCCAGTCCTCGCCGGGTCGCAGGGTCTGGAGCAGCCCGTCGAGCCGACCGAGCTGATCGGAGAGCTCGGGCGAACCGAATGCCTGCTGCGACAGGGCCATCAGCTCCTCCCGTTGCTCGGGGGTCATCGAGTTCATCATCCGCTGCGCCGCGGCCGATCGGGCCGCCAGCGTGTCGATGAGTTCCTCGACATCGCGCGGCTGCTCCGGGAACGAGTCCCCGTGCGTGTCCATGAAGCGCTCGAAGTCCTCGCGCGTATCCTCCCCGCGCGAGTGCTTGTCCAGCAGGTCGGTCAGGTCGGACAACATCTCCGAGACGGCGGCCCGGTCGGCGTCGGTGGCGTTCTCGAGCGCCTGCCTCATCCCGGAGAACCGGGCGTCCAGCGCCTCCCTGCCGAGAAGATCCTGGATCTGCCGGAACGACTCGCGGGCGTCGGTGGATGCCCAGTCATATTCCGCCAGCTCCCCCACCGCCGCGGCCGGGGAGCCCGGGAGATTCTCGAGGGTCATCTCCCGCATGGTGCGGTCCATCGCGTCCATCCGGGTGTCCCGGGCGAGCTGCCCCCGCTCGGCCAGCACGGCCTGCTCGAGCAATCGAGCGACCTCGTCCAGCGTGCCCCCGAGGTGGTGCTTCTCCAACAGTTCGCGCCGCCAACGGTTCAGGTCGCCCGCGAGTTCGTCCAGCCCGGTCAGGTCCCGACCACCGCTGCGCAGGAACTCCCGCATCGACTGCTGCGGCGAGTAGCCGGCCATCACGCCCTCCGACACGGCCTCGAGCGCCTCCGACAGGTCCAGCGGTGGGTCGAGCGGGTCCGGCCCGCCGACATACCGTCCATAGCGGGCATTGCGTTCGGCTCGCGCCATCGTGCACCTCTCTCCTCCGCGCCGGCGTGCAGCGCTGGTCCGGCGTTCGCGGCCGTGCCGGGTCAGCCGTATACCGCGGCGCCGTCCCCGGTCTCCTTGGACAACCGGCGCGACAGGTACAGCCCCTCCAACGCCAACTCGATCGCGCCGGCCCGCTGACCCGCGGTCCGCGCGCCGGCCCGCTCGGCGATCTCGTCGTACAACCCGGGCTCGGACAGCTCGGGCAGCGCCTCCAGGAACTCCGCCGCCGTCACGTCGGCGCCGGTGGTCAGCGTCAGATCGCCGTCGAAGGCCTCGACGAGGGGCGCCATGTCGACCCCTCGGAACAGGTCCCGGACGACATCGATCGTGGCGCTCCGCAGCAGGTATCGGAGGATCTCCGACTCCCGCCCCTCCTCCCCGGGCTCGAACTCGATCTTGCCGCGCAGAACGTCCACCGCGGCGTCGACATCGACCAGGCGGGCCACGGCTTCGCCGCCGTCGTCGTCATCCAGACCTCGCACCGCCACCCGACGCCGCGCGGCCGCGGCGACGGTCTCGGCGCCGGCGATCGCGACACGCGCCGACACCCCGGACGCCTGGTTGACCGCGTCGGAGGCGCGCAGTTCGCGGGTGAACCGCGCCAACAGCTCCATGAGTGGCTGCGGAACGTCTGCGGTCAGGTCGGACTCCTGCCGCACGACCTCGATCTCGTCGACGAGCTCGAGCGGGTAGTGGGTGCGGATCTCGGCGCCGAACCGGTCCTTGAGCGGGGTGATGATCCGGCCGCGGTTGGTGTAGTCCTCCGGGTTGGCCGAGGCCAGCACCAACACATCCAGCGGCAGGCGCAGCACATACCCGCGGATCTGGATGTCCCGCTCCTCCATGACGTTGAGCAGCGCCACCTGGATCCGCTCTGCCAGATCCGGGAGCTCGTTGAGCGCCACGATCCCGCGGTTGGCGCGGGGCACCAGGCCGTAGTGGATGGTCTCGGGATCCCCCATCCGGCGGCCCTCCGCGACCCGCATCGGGTCCACGTCGCCGATCATGTCCGCCACCGAGGTGTCCGGCGTGGAGAGCTTCTCGACGTACCGCTCGCTGCGGTGGCGCCACTCGATCGGCAGGGCGTCACCCTCGCGGGCGATCCGCTCCCGGGTGGGGCCGGTGATCGGGGCGAGCGGGTCCTCCCACAGCTCGGTGTCGGCCACCACCGGCGACCACTCGTCCAGCAGTCCGACCAGGGTGCGCAGTAGGCGTGTCTTGCCCTGCCCGCGCTCGCCGAGCAGCACGATGTCGTGGCCGGCGATGATCGCCCGTTCGAGTTGCGGGATGACGGTCGTGGCGAAGCCGTGCATGCCCGGCCACGGATCCCGGCCAGCGGCGAGTGCCCCGAGCAGGTTGTGCCGCAACTCCTCTCGGAGAGTGCGGCTGGTGTACCCGGCGGCGCGCAACTCGCCGAGGGTCCTGATGTCCGGTTTGTTGCTCACGCTGCCCACCGTAGCCCCGCCGGCGCACCGCCGCTTCCGGCCTAGACTCGGGTGTCATGCGCGAAGTGCTGACTCTGGTCCTCAACATCATCTGGCTCGTGACCGCCGGGTTCTGGCTGTTCCTCGGCTACCTCGCGGCCGGGATCCTGGCCGTCATCTTCATCGTCACCATCCCGTTCGCCGTGGCGAGCTTCCGGATCGGGCTCTACGTGCTGTGGCCGTTCGGCCGGGAGGTCGTCGACACCGGCCGGTCGGGGGGTGCGAGCACCGTCGCCAACGTCGTCTGGTTCCTCATCGCCGGCCTGTGGCTCGCGATCGGCCACATCGGCACCGCCATCGCCCAGGCCATCACCATCATCGGGCTGCCGCTGGCGTGGGCCAACCTCAAGCTCATCCCCGTGACGTGCTTCCCGTTCGGCAAGGAGATCGTCCCGTCGGACCGGGCGCGCATGATCCCGGTGACCGGCCGCTGACGCGAGGCCCCGGTCGTCGGGCGATCCGGGGGCCCGGTGGCTGGCCACCGGGCCCCCTCGGCGCCCGTCCTCAGTCCTCGAGACGTGGCTGGTGGTGGCTCGCGATCGACACGCGGTTGAACGAGTTGATCAGCACGATCGCCCACTCCAGTGCGGCGAGCTGCTCGTCGTCGAAATGTTCCGACGCGGCCGTGATGGCGGCGGCCCGCTCATCCACATCGTCCAGCCGTGTGAGGGTCTCGGCCAGCCGCAGCGCGGCCCGCTCCCGCTCCCCGAACGCGTCGAGCTCACGCCACGCGGGCAACAGGTCGAGTCGCCGTTGGGATACCCCGGCATCGCGTGCGGCCGGCACGTGGGTGGCCAGACAGGCCGCGCACCCGTTGATCTGCGAGACCCGCACGTTGACCAGCTCGAGCAGCCCCTCGTCGAGCCCGGCCTCGGTCGATGCCTCTCGCGAGGCGACCGCCGAGCGGACGAGCTGCTTGTAGACCTCCCGGTGGACCCGGTCGAGCTGTGGGATCGCCACGTCAGTCCTCCTGTTCGCGCAGCCATGCCATGTCGTCGGGTGTCGGGAGTCGATACGAGTCCGCGAACTCCTCGGCGTTCTTCTCCAGGAATCCCTTGACCATCGGGCACACGGCCACGATCGGCACGTTCTCGGCGATCGTGGCCTCGACGGCGCCGCGGACGAGCGCGGTCCCGATCCCGCGGCCGCCGAATCGCTCGTCGACGACCGTGTGGTGGAAGATCCGATCGTCGCCGCGAGTGCGGAAGTGGGCGTGACCGGCCACCTCGTCGTCGGCCGTTCTGATCTCGAAGGCCTCCTGCTGCGGGTCGCGCCGCACGGTGACGGTCTCTCCGGTCTTGTCGGTGTACTGGCGATCTGTCATCGTCGTCGTCCTTTCCTTCGGGTTCGGCGGCGCCACGGTGCGGGGCCGCAGCGGGTCAGTCGGTCCCGGGCCGGTCGGTCCGGGCTCGCCCCGCCGGGTTGACGCGCGGTGTGAGGGTCGTGGTGGGCAGGGTGGGCGCGGGCAGGCGGGTCAGCCCCTCCGGGTCGTGGCCGACGTAGCCGTGGACGCGTCCGAAGCGCTCCGAGTGCTCCTCCCATTCCTGCCGGTAGCGGGCGATCTCATCATGGGTGCGGCCGATGAAGTTCCACCACATGATGATCTCCTCCTCGAACGGCGTGCCACCGATCAGGACGGCGCGGCCCGGGGAATCGCCGACGTTACGGACGGTCAGCGTGGTCTCACCGACGCCCGTGTAGGCCAGCTGGGCCGGCTCGACGCTCACGCCCTCGAGCGTGAGGTCCCCGGCGTCGACGAGGAGCCCGTGTTCGAAGTCCCGGTCGACGTCGATGGTCAGCTCCGCACCGGGGTCCAGGCGGATCTCCGCCCCGAGCAGCGGGGAGAACGTGGAGACCGGCGACGACGACCCCAGCAACGAGCCCATGAACACCAGGGCCGAACCGCCGTCGAATGCCACCGGCTCGGGCACGTGGTGATCGAAGCGGCGGCCGCTGGTCTCGCGGTGCTCGTCGGGGAGCACGGTCCACAGCTGCACCCCGTGCAACACCGTCGTGTCCTGGGTCGACACCTCGGTGTGGCAGATGCCGGCGCCGGAGGTCATGAGATTGACCTCTCCGGGCCGGACCACCGCGTGGTTGTCCCCGGAGTCGTGGTGCGTGACGTTGCCCTCGAACAGCCAGCTCACGGTCTGCAGCCCGGTGTGCGGGTGGGAGGGCACGTCCATCCCGCCGCTCGCCGAGACATCGTCGGGCCCGTAGTGGTCGACGAAGCACCACGCCCCGATGAGGGAACGCTGCCGCTGCGGCAGGGTCCGCTTGACGGTCATCGCGCGTGGGCCGCCGAGCGGGACGTCGCGGGAGGTGATGATCTCCACGCGGGCGCCGCCGGGCTCACGGCCGTTGGCCGCCCCGCCGGCCTCGCACTCGATCTCGTCCGGTCGCGGGTCGAGGTTGGTCATGGGTCGCGCTCCTGATCGTCACGTCGGTACAACTGGTCGGGTCGGTCATGGCAGGGTGCGTCAGTCGGCCACCTCGCTCATCGCCCGCCGGCCGTCGGCGGCCTCGCGCCGGAGCTCGAGCTTGCGGGCGTTGATCTTTCCGGCGAGCGCGAGGGTGAGCGCCTTGTCGACGACCGGCACGGGCAGGAGGTCGAGCAGGCGACGTCCGAGGTCCCACTTCACCGCGTAGCGGTGTCGAGGACGGCGGGCGGTCCCGGCAGCCCATACCGTCTCCGCCAGCACCGACGGGTCCCCGGCGACCTCGTCCTGCCCGGCGGCCATCTCCCCCATCACCGATGCCATGGCGGCGAACGGCGAGCCCGGCCGGGTCGACTCCTGGAAGTTGCGCAGGATGGCGGCGGTCATCCCGGTCCGGAACGGGCCGGGCTGCACCAGCACGACGTCCATCCCGAGGAACATCAGCTCGCGGCGGAGCGCGTCGCCGTAGGCCTCCACGGCGTGCTTGCTCATGGCGTAGGGGCCGTTCATCGGCATGGCGTGCTGCGGGCCGGTCTCGGAGCTGATGAGCACCACGCGCCCGCCGCTCTCGCGCAGCAGATCCCACAGCGCGTGAACGGTGCGGACGGTGCCCATGACGTTGACGTCCAGCACGCGCTGGGTCTTCTCGGGGTCGGACTCGGTGAGCGGCCCGATCCCGAGGACTCCCGCGAAGGTGATCAGCACGTCGATGCGGCCGTGCTCGGCGCGCACGCGGTCGGCGACCGTCTCCAACGAGGCCGAATCGGTGACGTCGGCGGCCAGCCCGGTGATGCCTGCGCCGCCGGCGGGCGCCCTGAGGTCGACGGCCACGACCTGCCAGCCGCGCTCGGCGTAGAGCGCGGCCGTGGCGGCCCCGAGGCCGCCCCCGGCACCTGTGACGACGACGACGGGGTTACCGGATTCCGCGGTGTCCATGACCCGACGTTACCGTCGGGCGCCCGTCCCCGGGTGACGCCTCACGCGGCCCGGGTGCGGGCGCAGGGCGTCACCGTAACGGACTGGGCGCCGGGCCGGGCGTCTGTCTCCGAAGCCGGGCTCAAGCGTCGGGCTCAGACGCCGGCGCCGATTCCCAGCTTCCCGGCGAGGCGGTCGATGTAGCCGAGCACCTCGTCCTCGGAGCGGTCCGGCGTGCCGTAGACGAGTTCGTGGACGCCGAGCTCGCGATACATCTCGATCTTCCCGGGCTCTGGTTTCCCGTCCAGGACGACGATGTACGGCTCACCGTCACGACCCGCCTCGGCCCACAGTTCCCGGAGCAGTCGGACGCTCCCGGAGATGTCCTGCGAGATCGGCGTGGTCATCCACCCGTCGGCGCTGCGGCAGATCCACTTGAAGTTCTTCTCGGTGCCCGCCGCCCCCACCAGGGTGAGCGGGCCCGGCTTGCGCGCGGTCTTGGGCCAGGCCCAGCTGGGCCCGAAGTCCACGAACTCGCCGTGGTACTCGGCCTCGTCGTGGGTCCACAGCTCGCGCATCGCCTCGAGGTACTCGCGGAGCATGGTGCGGCGGCGCCCGGGTGGCACGTTGTGGTCGGCCATCTCGTCCAGGTTCCAGCCGTAGCCCACGCCGAGGACGGTGCGGCCGTCTGAGAGATTGTCGACGGTGGCGATGGACTTGGCCAGCGTGATGGGATCGCTCTCGACCGGGATCGACACGGCGGTGCCCAGCCGGATCGTCCGGGTGACGGCCGCGACCGCCCCCAGTGCGACCCACGGGTCCAGGGTCCGGCAGTAGCGCTCATCGGGCAGCTCGGCACCGCCGGTGCCGGGGTGGGCCGCGTCGCGGCGGACCGGGATATGGGTGTGTTCGGGCACGTAGAACGCGGAGAAACCGGCCCGCTCGGCCGCGACGGCCGCGGTGGTCGGCCGAATCCCCCGGTCACTGGTGAACAGGGTCAGTCCGAACTCCATGCGTGCTCCCTCGTGTGCGGCGCCCGCCTTGAAAGACACCCGACCAGACAGGTGTCCATCGACGGCTGCCGAAAGGCTATCGCACGGAGTACTCGGACGGGCGGGCTTCGCCGACCGCACCCTCGGCCGCCTCGCGCGATGCCCCGTTGCGCGATGCCCCGTTGACGGGCTCCCCGTTCGGCGATGCGGCCGACGCGCAGTCGGCCGCGGTGTCGCTCTCGCAGGTGGCCGGGTCGCCCGGCCGCGACCGCAGCCGCTGCATCGTGTGATCGGCAACGTAGCGGAAGATCTCGTTGCCCGGCGTGGTGCGCGAGAGCGCATCCGCGGCCAGCAGCACCACCGCGCCGGTCCACGTGCTCAGCTCGACCGGCCAGCGCTTGCCGTCCGCGAAGACCAGGCCGGTCCAGTAGGAACCGTCCGCCTCGCGCAGGTGCTGCATGTTCGCGAACTGCTCCAGTGCCTGCTCGTGACGGCCGGCGGCCTCGAGCGCGAGCACGAACTCACACGTCTCGGCGCCGGTCACCCACGGTCGGTGGTCGACGCACCGGATCCCCAGGCCGTCCACCACGAAATCGCCCCACCGGGCGTCGATCCGTTGCTGTGCCTGTTCGCCCACCATCACGCCGGTCAGCACCGGGTAGAACCAGTCCATCGAGAACTCGGGTTTGGGCGTGAACAGCTCCGGGTGCGCGCGCAGCGCGTGCCCCAGCCGGTCGGCGGCCAGATCCCATTCCGGGGCGCTCTCACCGAGCTCCTCGGCGATCGCGACTCCGCACCGCAGGGCGTGGTGGATGCTCGAGGATCCGGTGATCAGCGCCTCGTCGCAGAAGCCGCGCGGGCTGGAGCCCCACCACATCTGTCCCTGCGGGCCCTGATGGGTCAACACGAGATCGAGGGCGCGACGCACGGTCGGCCACATCGACTCCAGGAAGCCACGAGCACCGGTGACCAGGTGGTGATGCCACAGTCCCACCGCGATGTAGGCGCAGAAGTTGGTGTCCGTGTCGGCATCGGCGATCTCGCCGTCCTGCCACTTGATCGGCCAGGAGCCGTCGGCACGCTGGGTGTCCCGGAGGAATCCGAACGCGCGCCGGGCGGCCTCCCACTGTCCGGCGACCGTCAGCCCCATCGCGGACTCGACATGATCCCAGGGGTCGGTGTGCCCACCGGTGAACCACGGGATCTCCCCGCTCGACTTCTGGACGGAGGCGATCCACTCCCCGGTGGCGCGGACCGCGTCCTCGTCCAGAACGCCCGGGACGCCGGGCACGAGCCGCGAACCGGCGGGGGCGTCACCGCCTACCGGTGCGCCCTGCGTCGCGCCGTTACGGGAACCGATGTTCTGGGGCTGCACGGGCGATCAGGCCTCCACGGGCTTACGAAGGTAGAACACGATGGACTTGCCCATCACCGGGTTGAGCAACTTCTCGGCGGTCCGCGTGACCCACGGCCCCTTCATCAGGTCCCACACGAGAAGCTTGTGGTACGCCTTCGGCAGCGGATGGTCGTCCTTGTCCGTACCCACCGCGCACTTGAGCCACCAGTACGGGGCGTGCAGCGCGTGGGCGAATCCGGTCCCGGTGACCTCGAGGCCCGCGGCACGAAGCTTGTAGCCGAGCTCCTCAGCCGTGTAGATGCGGCAGTGGCCACCCGGGTTGGAGTGGTAGTCGTCCGAGAGCTTCCAGCACAGCTTCTCCGGCCACTCCCGCGGGACGGTCACCGCGGCGACGCCGCCCGGCTTGAGGATGCGGACCAGTTCGGCGATCGCCTTGGTGTCCTCCGGCACGTGCTCGAGCACCTCGGAGATGAGGACCAGATCGAAGGTCGCGTCGTCGTACGGCATCGCGAGCGCGTCACCGGTGATGGCCTCACCCTTGGATTCCGGGAGCCCGTGCCCCTCCGCCTCCATGGCCGCGAGCATGTCGGCGACCTGCTGCATCTCGTCCGCGTTCTGGTCGAACGCGGTCACGTCGGCTCCACGCCGGTAGAGCTCGAAGGTGTGCCGGCCCAGGCCGGCCCCCACGTCGATGGCTCGCATGCCCGGGGTGACCCCCAGACGGTCGAAGTCAGCGGTCAGCATGCGGCGTCCTCCTGCTCACGGATGTCGTACGTGCCGGCGTCCGGCAGTACCTCGGGCACGTCAGCGGTGACGTGCTCGTCGATCTCGGCCTGATCCGGTCCGATGACCGGCCCGGCGGTGAAGTCCGGCGGCGTCTCGCCGCGGACCCGCGCGATGGCCGCCTGGTAGACCTCGACGGTCCGGCGCGCCACAGCCGCCCAACTGTAACGCTCCATGACCCGTTCCCGGCCACCCTCCGAGAGGCGGCTGCGCTCGGCGGGGTCCGCCAGTAGCGCGCTGATCTGCTGCGCCAACTCGTCCACGTTGCCGGGCTCGACCAGCCGGGCCGCGCAGTCGTCGGTGCCCACGACCTCCGGTAGCGCCCCGGCCCGGGTCGCGACGAGTGCACAACCACTGGACATGGCCTCCACCGCGGGCAACGAGAAGCCCTCGTACATGCTCGGGACGACAGCGATCTCGGCCGTACCCACGAGCTCGGCGAGCTCGTCGTCGTCGACCCCGGAGACCAGGTCCACCGCATCCCGCAACCCGAGTGAATCGAGGAGCTTGGCGGCCTCACCCTTGCGCTTGAGCTTGGAGATCAGCGTCAGGCGCACTCCCGGGTGTTCCTCGCGGACCTTCGCCAGGGCGCGCAGGAGGATCGGCACGCCTTTGAGCGGCTGATCGGCGCTGGCCACACAGACCAGGCGACCCGGCTCGCGGTCGCGGCGGTCGTGGAAACGGTCCGTGTCCACGCCGAGCGGAATGGTGACTATCCGCTGCGGGTCCACACCGAAGTCGGAGGCGATGTCGTCTGCCGAGTTGGACGACACCGTGATGATCTCGTGCAGCCGGCGGGAGACCTTGATCTGCATGCCCAGGAATCCGAACCACCGCCACGTGGTGAGCTTCTTACGCAGCGGCGCCTCTTTCATGGCCAACGCGCGGTCCCGTGTGATCGGGTGATGCACCGTGGCCACCACCGGGAATCCGGCCTCCTCCATCTCGAGGAGGCCGGTACCGAGGCACTGGTTGTCGTGCACCACATCGAAATCCGCGAGCCTGTCTTTGAGGGTGCGGGCGGCGCGGAGGCTGAAGGTCCGCGGCTCCGGGAATCCGGCGGTCCACATGGTGACGACCTCGAGCACGTCGATCCAGTCGCGGATCTCCCGCGGGTGCGGGGTGCGGAACGGATTGGCGTCGTTGTAGAGATCCAGGCTCGGGATCTTCGACAGCGACGGCCCCGGGTCCAGCTCGGGGTACGGCTGACCGGAGAACACCTCGACGGTGTGCCCGAGTGCCGCCAGCTCACGACTGAGGTGACGGACGTAGACGCCCTGCCCTCCGCCGTGTGGCTTACTCCTGTACGAAAGCAGTGCGATCCGCACGGTCGATCGTCTCCCTCCGGTCATCGGACGCCGCGGGCCACTCGCCACAGGCGAGGCGGCCCAGGGCACGTCGGTCAAGTCTAGAACACGTTCGCCCCTGGCCAGAACGCGGCCGGGCTGACGCACCGGACCCCCGGGCACAGTGTGTGCTCGGGGGTCCGATTATGGCGATATCGCTGGTGAACGGCTTACGCGCGCCCACCGACGGCGTCAGTAGCCCAGGTCGTCCAGGCGGACCGACGCGCCGGTGGCGTCGCCGAAACCGTCCTCGGGACCGTAGAAGCCGTCGCCGTAATCCGGGATGGAGTACGCCGCTGCGCGGGCTTCCTCGGTGGGCTCGACCGTCGAATTCCGGTAGCGGTTGATACCGGTACCCGCCGGGATGAGTTTACCGATGATGACGTTCTCCTTGAGGCCCACGAGCTTGTCCGACCGCTTGTTGATGGCGGCGTCGGTGAGCACGCGGGTGGTCTCCTGGAAGGAGGCCGCCGAGAGCCACGAGTCGGTGGCGAGCGAGGCCTTGGTGATACCCATGAGCACCGGGCGCGCCGAGGCGGGCGAGCCTCCCTCGGTGAGCACGCGACGGTTCTCCGCCGTGAGCTCCGCACGCTCGACCAGGGCCCCGGGCAGGAACTCGGTGCTGTTCGACTCGCTGATGGCCACGCGGCGCATCATCTGGCGGACGATGACCTCGATGTGCTTGTCGTGGATCGACACACCCTGCGAGCGGTAGACCTTCTGCACCTCGTCGACGAGGTGCTTCTGGACGCCGTTCGTACCGAGGATCGCCAGCACCTCGTGCGGGTCGGCGGGGCCCTCGAGGAGCGGCTGACCGCGGTCGAGGTGGTCGCCGTCGGCGATCGGCCGCGACGAGCCGTCGTCGAGGTCGATGTGCGCGAGGCCCTGACGCTTGGAGAGCTTCTCGTAGACGATCTCGTCCGCCCCGTTGTCCGGGACGATCGTGATCGTGTAGAAACGCTCCTCCTCGTCGAGGCGGATTCGGCCGGCTTCCTCGGCGATCGGGGCCTTGCCCTTGGGGACACGGGCCTCGAAGAGCTCCTGGACTCGCGGCAGACCACCGGTGATGTCGTCACCGACGCCACCCTGGTGGAACGTACGCATGGTCAGCTGCGTACCGGGCTCACCGATCGACTGCGCGGCGACGATGCCGACGGCCTCGCCGATGTCCACCAGCTGGCCGGTGGCCATCGAGCGGCCGTAGCAGGTCGCACACACACCGGTGCCGGTGGTGCAGGTCAGGACCGAACGGACCTTGACGTTCTGCACGCCTGCAGCGATGAGCGCCTCGATGGTCGGGTCACCCAGGTCGGTGCCCGCGGCGACAATGACGTTGCCCGAGGCGTCCGTGGCGTCCTCTGCGAGCGTCCGGGCGAACGTCGAGGTCTCGACGTGCTCGTCCCGCTCGAGGTCACCGGTCGGGTTGCCCTGGACGTCCATGACCGGACGGGCGATGACCGTCTCGACACCCTTGTTGGTGCCACAGTCGGTCTCGCGGACGATGACGTCCTGCGACACGTCGACCAGACGCCGGGTGAGGTAGCCCGAGTCGGCGGTACGCAGGGCGGTATCGGCCAGACCCTTACGGGCACCGTGCGTGTTCATGAAGTACTCGAGCACCGTCAGGCCCTCGCGGAACGAGGACTTGATGGGCTGCGGGATGAACTCGCCGTTCGGACGCGTCACCAGACCCTTCATGCCCGCGAGCGCTCGGATCTGGGTCATGTTGCCCGCCGCGCCCGACTTGACGATCGTCGGGATCGGGTTGGTGTCCGGGTAGTTCGCCTCCATGGCCTGGCCGATCTCGTCGGTGGCTTCCTGCCAGAGCTTGACGAGGTCGCTCTTGCGCTCCTCGTCGGTGATCTTGCCCAGGTCGAACTGCGACTCGAGGCGCGCGGCCTTGGCGTCGTAGGAGGCGAGGATCTCCTTCTTGGCCGGCGGCACGAGCACGTCGGACATGGCGATGGTGACACCCGAGCGGGTGGCCCAGTAGAAGCCGGTGTCCTTGAGCTTGTCCACCGTCTGCGCCACGACGATCATCGGGTAGCGCTCGGCCAGGTCGTTGATGATGACGGCCTGACGCTTCTTCGGCATCTGCTCGTTGACGAACGGGTAGTCCGTCGGGAGCAGCTCGTTGAACAGGACGCGGCCGAGCGTGGTCTCGGTGATCCACTCCTGGCCGGGGGCCCAGCCCTCGGGGAACTTCTCGGCCTCGATCTCGGCGGACGGACGCTGATGCGTCAGACGCATCTGGACCGGCGCGTGGATGTCGAGCACACCGAGGTCGACGGCCATGATGGCCTCGGCCGGGGTCGAGTACACACCCTGGGCCGGCTCGTTCTCGGTGGCCGGCACGTGGGAGCCGGTCGCCCCCTCGTCGAGACGGGTCAGGTAGTACAGGCCCGTGACCATGTCCAGTCGCGGCATGGCGAGCGGACGGCCGGACGCCGGCGACAGGATGTTGTTCGAGGCGAGCATGAGGATGCGGGCCTCGGCCTGGGCCTCCGCGGACAGCGGGAGGTGGACGGCCATCTGGTCACCGTCGAAGTCGGCGTTGAAGGCCTCACACACCAGCGGGTGCAGCTGGATCGCCTTACCCTCGACGAGCTGCGGCTCGAACGCCTGGATGCCGAGACGGTGCAGCGTGGGCGCACGGTTGAGCATCACCGGGTGCTCGGCGATGACCTCTTCGAGCACGTCCCACACCTGGTCGCGCTGACGCTCGACCATCCGCTTGGCGGACTTGATGTTCTGCGCGTGGTTGAGGTCCACCAGACGCTTCATGACGAACGGCTTGAACAGCTCGAGTGCCATGAGCTTGGGCAGACCACACTGGTGCAGCTGCAACTGCGGGCCCACGACGATCACGGAACGACCCGAGTAGTCGACGCGCTTACCGAGCAGGTTCTGACGGAAGCGGCCCTGCTTGCCCTTGAGCAGGTCGGACAGCGACTTGAGCGGACGGTTGCCCGGGCCCGTGACGGGGCGGCCGCGACGACCGTTGTCGAACAGTGCGTCGACGGACTCCTGCAGCATCCGCTTCTCGTTGTTGACGATGATCTCGGGCGCGCCGAGGTCCATCAGTCGCTTGAGGCGGTTGTTGCGGTTGATCACACGGCGGTACAGGTCGTTGAGGTCCGACGTGGCGAAGCGGCCACCGTCGAGCTGGACCATCGGGCGCAGCTCCGGCGGGATCACCGGGACGGCACCGAGCACCATCGCGGCCGGGTGGTTGCCCGACTGCAGGAACGCCGAGACGACCTTGAGGCGCTTGAGCGCCCGGATCTTCTTCTGCCCCTTGCCGTTGCGGATGACGTCGCGGAGCGACTCGGCCTCGGCCTCGAGGTCGAAGTTCTCCAGCAGCGACTGGATCGCCTCGGCGCCCATGCCGCCCTCGAAGTACTCGCCGAAGCGGTCGTCGAGCTCGCGGTAGATGCCCTCGTCGACGATGATCTGGTTGACGTCGAGCTTGGTGAAGGTGGTCCAGATCTCCTCGAGACGGTCCAGCTCACGCTGGGCCGCTTCGCGGATCTTCTTCATCTCCTTCTCGCCGCCGTCCTTCACCTTGCGGCGCTGGTCGGCCTTGGCGCCCTCGGCCTCGAGCTCGGCCAGGTCGGCCTCGAGCTTCTTGGCGCGCGCCTCGATGTCGGAGTCACGCTCGTCCTCGATGATCTTGCGCTCCTCGACGACCTGGGCCTCGAGGGTGCTGAGCTCGTTGTGGCGCAGCTCGGTGTCGACATCGGTGATGACGTACGCGGCGAAGTAGATGATCTTGTCGAGATCCTTGGGCGCCAGGTCGAGCAGGTAGCCCAGGCGCGACGGAACGCCCTTGAAGTACCAGATGTGCGTGACCGGCGCGGCCAGCTCGATGTGGCCCATCCGCTCACGACGCACCTTGGCGCGGGTCACCTCGACGCCACAGCGCTCACAGATGATGCCCTTGAAGCGGACGCGCTTGTACTTACCGCAGTAGCACTCCCAGTCCCGGGTGGGGCCGAAGATCTTCTCGCAGAACAGGCCCTCCTTCTCCGGCTTGAGGGTGCGGTAGTTGATGGTCTCCGGCTTCTTGACCTCGCCGTAGGACCAGTTACGGATGTCCTCGGCGGTGGCGAGGCTGATGACCAGCTCGTCGAAGTAGTTGACGTCCTGCACGTAGGCGTCCTTTCCCGGGTGGGATGATGGCGGGCCCCGCTCGGGGTGGGGCCGCTTGCGGGGCCCGCCGTGGTGGAACTGAATTCTTCGGGTGCGGTGCGGTGCGACCTCTCGGCGGCACCGCCCGCCTACTTACTGCGCCAGCTCGTCGGCCGCGGAGGACTCGTCGCGCGAGAGGTTGATCCCCAGGTTCGCGGCGGTGCGGTCGAGGTCGTCGTCGTCCCCCTCGCCGAGGGAGACGGCCTGCCCGTCACTGGAGAGCACCTCGACGTTGAGGCACAGCGACTGCAGCTCCTTCAGAAGAACCTTGAAGGACTCCGGGATGCCGGGCTCCGGGATGTTCTCGCCCTTGACGATCGCCTCGTAGACCTTCACGCGGCCCACGACGTCATCGGACTTGATGGTCAGCAGCTCCTGCAGCGTGTACGCCGCGCCGTAGGCCTGCATGGCCCAGCACTCCATCTCACCGAAGCGCTGGCCACCGAACTGGGCCTTACCGCCGAGCGGCTGCTGGGTGATCATCGAGTACGGACCGGTCGACCGGGCGTGGATCTTGTCGTCCACCAGATGGTGCAGCTTCAGGATGTACATGTAGCCGACGGACACCGGGTACGGGAACGGCTCACCCGAACGACCATCGATGAGGGTCGCCTTGCCGTCGCCCTGGACCATCCGCTCGCCGTCACGGTTCGGGAGGGTGTGACCGAGCAGGCCGGTGATCTCCGTGTCCGCGGCACCGTCGAACACCGGGGTGGCGGTGTTCGTGTCGGGCTCGACGCGGTGGATCTGCTCCGGCAGCTTGGCCGCCCACTCGGGCAGGGAACCGTCCGCCTCACGCGGCACCTCCCAGCCGGCCTTGGCCAGCCAGCCCAGGTGGGTCTCCATGATCTGACCGATGTTCATACGACGCGGGACACCGTGGGTGTTGAGGATGATGTCCACCGGCGTGCCGTCGGGCATGAACGGCATGTCCTCCGCGGGGAGGATCTTGCCGATGACGCCCTTGTTGCCGTGGCGGCCGGCGAGCTTGTCGCCGTCCTGGATCTTGCGCTTCTGCGCCACGTACACGCGGACGAGCTCGTTGACACCGGGGGGAAGATCGTCCTCGTCGTCACGCGAGAAGACGCGGACGCCGATGACCTTGCCGGACTCGCCGTGCGGCACCTTGAGTGAGGTGTCGCGGACCTCGCGGGCCTTCTCGCCGAAGATGGCGCGCAGCAGGCGCTCCTCGGGGGTGAGCTCGGTCTCGCCCTTCGGCGTGACCTTGCCGACCAGGACGTCGCCGTCGCGGACCTCGGCGCCGATGCGCACGATGCCACGGTCGTCCAGGTCCGCGAGGACCTCGTCGGAGACGTTCGGGATGTCGCGGGTGATCTCCTCGGCGCCCAGCTTCGTGTCGCGGGCGTCGATCTCGTGCTCCTCGATGTGGATGGACGTCAGGACGTCCTCCTCCACCAGGCGCTGCGAGAGGATGATCGCGTCCTCGTAGTTGTGGCCCTCCCACGGCATGATCGCCACGAGCAGGTTCTTGCCCAGGGCCATCTCACCGTCCTCGGTGCAGGGTCCGTCGGCGAGAACCTGGCCGGCCTCGACGCGGTCACCCTCGTCGACGATCGGCTTTTGGTTGGAACACGTGCCCTGGTTGGAGCGCGCGAACTTCGACAGGCGGTAGGTCTGGCGACCCCCGTCGTCGTCCATCACGGTGATGAAGTCGGCGGAGACCTCCTCGACCATGCCCGGGGTGGTGTTGACGATCACGTCACCGGCGTCGACGGCGGCACGCAGCTCCATGCCGGTACCGACGAGCGGCGCCTCGGAACGCACCAGCGGCACGGCCTGACGCTGCATGTTCGCGCCCATGAGGGCACGGTTGGCGTCGTCATGCTCGAGGAACGGGATCATCGCGGTGGCCACGGAGACCATCTGACGCGGCGAGACGTCCATGTAGTCGACATCCGCGGCCTCGACGACCTCGACGTCGCCGTGCTTCTTGCGCACCAGCACCCGGTCGCTGACGAAGGTCATCTCCGGCGAGAGCTCGGAGTTGGCCTGCGCCACGACGTAGCGGTCCTCCTCGTCGGCCGTCAGGTAGTCCACCTGGTCGGTGACGACGCCGTCGACGACACGGCGGTACGGGGTCTCGATGAAGCCGAACGGGTTGACCCGCGCGTACACCGAGAGAGATCCGATGAGGCCGATGTTCGGCCCCTCGGGGGTCTCGATGGGGCACATGCGCCCGTAGTGCGAGGCGTGGACGTCTCGCACCTCGAGGCCGGCACGCTCACGCGACAGACCGCCGGGGCCGAGCGCGGAGAGACGACGCTTGTGGGTCAGGCCCGACAGCGGGTTGTTCTGGTCCATGAACTGCGACATCTGGGAGGTTCCGAAGAACTCCTTGAGCGCAGCGGTGATGGGCCGGATGTTGATCAGCGACTGCGGGGTGATCGCCTCGGAGTCCTGCGTGGTCATGCGCTCGCGGACGACGCGCTCCATGCGGGACAGTCCGACGCGGACCTGGTTCTGGATCAGCTCACCGACCGTGCGGAGACGACGGTTACCGAAGTGGTCGATGTCGTCCACCTCGACCGGCACCTCGCGGCCGCCCTCGACCTGCATCGACGCGTCGCCGGCGTGCAGGCGCACCAGGTACTCGATGGTGGCCGCGATGTCCTCGCGGGTGAGCGTCGTGGTGGCGTCGCCCTCCGGGTCCGGCAGACCGAGCTTGCGGTTGACCTTGTAGCGGCCGACGCGGGCCAGGTCGTAGCGCTTCTCCTTGAAGAACAGGTTCTCCAGCAGCGCCTCGGCCGACTCGCGGGTCGGGGGCTCGCCCGGACGCAGCTTGCGGTAGATCTCGAGCAGCGCCTGGTCGGTGTCCTCGACGGTGTCCTTCTCGAGGGTCGACATCATGATCTCGGAGAAGCCGTAGCGCTCCTTGATCTCGGTGGTGGTCCAGCCGAGCGCCTTCAGCAGCACGGTGACGGACTGGCGACGCTTGCGGTCGATGCGGACACCGACCGTGTCGCGCTTGTCCACGTCGAACTCGAGCCACGCACCGCGCGACGGGATGACCTTGACCGCGTGGACGTCACGCTCGGTCGACTTGTCGCGCGACCGGTCGAAGTAGACGCCCGGCGAACGGACGAGCTGCGAGACGACGACCCGCTCGGTGCCGTTGATGATGAAGGTGCCCTTGTCGGTCATCATGGGGAAATCACCCATGAAGACGGTCTGGGACTTGATCTCACCGGTTTCGGTGTTCTCGAACTCGGCGGTGACGAAGAGCGGCGCCTCGTAGGTGCGGTCCTTCTCACGGCAGTCCTCGAGGGACGCCTTGACCTCTTCAAAATACGGCTCCGAGAACGAGAGCGACATGGAGCCGGAGAAGTCCTCGATCGGGGAGATCTCCTTGAGGATGGACTCCAGGCCTCCCTCGAGGTTCGTGGTGCCGCGCGAGGCGGCCCTCTCTTGCCACTCCTCCGAACCGATGAACCACTCGAACGACTCCGTCTGGAGGTCGAGCAGCCCCGGGACCGGCAACGGCTCGGTGAGCTTCGCGAACGAGACTCTCCGGGGCGCACCGGGAACGGTGGAGACTGACGTGGTCTGGCGGGAGACTGCCAAGATGGGTCCTTCCAGCACCTCACGTGATCACCACGGGCGGTGACCACAGATGTATCTGCGAGCGGTCCGCCGACGGGTATCCACCCGTGTGCCGTCACTGAACTTCAAGGCCCGGAAATACCCGGTCAGACCGGGAACGGGCCGTCGATGACGGAACAAGAGGCAAATAGCAGCCAGCGCAACGACCTAATCTAGCCTATAGCGGCGCTGAAGTCCAGCCCTCGACGGGAAGAGCCCCGGAGGCTGTGGCACGCGTGGTGCGACGACCGTCCCTGCGCTGGTTGCCCTCGTGGCTCTCGCCTCATCGGCCCCCGGTCGGGACGTCGCACCCGAGCGGAGTCCTCTACGCCCGATGCCCCTAAAGAGTGACGGGTCGAAGCCCGTTCGTCAAGGATCTGACGCCGCTTGTCCCCGATCCCCGGCCGGAGAATGTCCGATCCGCGGCCGGCCGAGGCGTGTCAGGACGGCAGATCCGGGATCTTCGACAGCTTCCAGACGCCGTCGACCCTGTCCAGACCGACGAGGTAGGTGCCGCTGGTGCTGCCCGCGGCGGCGCCGTCGCGCTCCATCGAGACGTCCTGGACCAGCAGGACCTCCGCGCGGTCGCCCTCGAGGTAGGACAGGCCGGCCTCGCGGACCTGCGCGTCGACGGTGGTCGCGGACTGCTCGTAGCTGTCACGAAGCGCCGGCCAGTTCGCGTCGAGTTCCTCGACGAGGTTCGGCGTGAGGAACTCGCCCAGCGAGTCGTGGTACTCGTCGAGGCTCTCGTGATCGATCGACACCAGCCGCTGCACGTTGGTCGACGCCGCGGTGAGGACCTCGTCGGTCTCCGCCCTGTCCACGAACGCCTGATTGGGCACCGAGATGCCCGGCTCGGTGGCGAGATAGGCGCCCGCCGCCCCGGCCACCACGCCCACGGCGAGAGCGGCATAGGCGACGGCCCGCCCGGAGGGACGACGACGAGACGCCGCCTCCCCCGCATCCGTCCGCGGGTCGGTGGCCGTGGAGCGGGTGGCGGCCTTGTCGTCGTCGACCTTGTTCACACCCCGGGGCGTGGTCACCGGTCCGGTACCTGCCTCGGGCGACCCGGTCGATCCCTGGCGGGGGCCGGAGTGGCCGGCGAGTCGACGCGTGGCGGGGGCCTGGGCCGGCTTCTGGTTCCTCTTGATGGGTGGCATCTAGCTCTCCTCGCCCTTCCTCATCGTCCGGCGGTGGTGGTGGGAGCCGGCGCGGAGGCCGACCCCTCCCCCGCGGTGCCGGCGGAGCTGTCCTCGTCCTCGACGTCCTCGGGGTCCGGGAGTTCGAGGTCCTGCACGGACTGGCTGGACTGGCCGACCGGCACCGTCACGCCCACCTGGTTGACCGCGTCGGCCTTCCACTGGCCGTCGACCCGGGTCAGGTCCACCCGCATCGCCTGACGGCCCGTGATGTCCTCCTGGCCCTCGCGCTCAGAGTGGGCGGTGAACACGACCAGCACGGCGGCGTCACCCTCGTCGACGTTCAACTCCTCGACCGCGGCGTTCGAGACGGTGGCCGTGGTGACGGCCTTCTGCTCGATGACCCGGTTGCGGACGTCCTCCGACCACTGCTCCTGCTCGGTGAGGAAGTCCCCGGTCGACATGGAGGAGAGCTGCTCGAGCGACTCGTCCACCTTCTGATGATCGAAGCTGAACGCGTTGATGATCACCTGCGAGGCGACGTCCGCGACCTCGTCCCGCTGCGTGGCCGCGGTCTGCGCCGAACGTGCCTCGGCGTAGCGCCAGCCGAATACGCCCAGGATCGACAGCCCCACCACCAGCACCACCAGGGACACGGCCGTCAGCCACCGCGGCACCCCGGCGGCAGCGGCAGTGGTGTCCGTGCTCTCGCTCGTCTCCTGCGAACTCATGGCGGCGACGGTACCGGACGGGCGGCGCGCCGGATCACCGGGCGGTCGCCGCGTCACCGCGGGATCAGTCCCTGCAGCACCGCGAGCTGCTCGGCGGCCACCGAGAGGTTGAGCTTGTCCGGATCGATCTTGGGCTTGTTGTCCCACGGCTGCACGACACCCGGGTACGCGTACTCGACCCGCTCCGCGCCACGCACGTTGGTCGGGCTGCCGAACGGCACCGAGCAGTGCGCGTCGTAGTTGGGCGGGAAGTTCTGCTCCTGCGGGTCGAACGAGGGATCCTGTGCCTTCATCTCGTCGATGATCTGCTGCGTCCCCTCGTAGCCCATGGTGCAGGGGGTCGGGTTGTCCATCTCGAGAACGAGACCGAAGTGGATCGTCCCGTCGCCCGGGGCCACTGACAGACCGCCGGCGGCCAGGGCGGGCAACAGTTGCAGCAGCACCTTGAACGACGGCGCCAGCGGGTCGACCGTCTTCATGGTGTTCGACAGATTGGTCACCGAACGCGTCAGGGGCTCGCCCGAGTTCTCCACCAGGCGGCGGGTCTCGTCGGCGAACTCCGGCGCGGTGGAGATCAGCCGCTCGAGATCCGAGTCCGAGTCACGCAGTGCCTCGGTGACAGTCCGCAGGTCGCTGGAGAAGCTGATGATCTCACCCGACTGGTCCGCCTGCGTGTCCAGGACCGTGGCGCCGTCGCGGATGAGCGCCTGAAGCTGGGGCATGGTCCGGATTCCGGAGTCCGAGATCGTGATCAACGAATCGGACAGCCGCTGGAGCTGGGGACCCCGCCCCTCGAAGGCCTTCCCTAGTTCGTCGACCGTCACCTCGAGCTCGTCGAGCGGAACCGACCGCGACAGCTCGTCGACCGACAGCAGCAGGTCCTCCACGCGGACGGGCAGCGCCTCGTCGCCCGCCGAGATCACATCGCCCTCCTCCAGATAGGGCTCGGAGAGACTGTTAGGTCGCAGGTCGACGAACTGCTCACCGATCGCCGACCGGTTGGCCACCACGGCGACCGTGTCGGCCGGGATGTCGGGCGCGCTGGAGTCCAGATCCAGTTCCACCCTGACGCCGTCCTCGGTGAGCGAGAGGTCCCCGATGCGGCCGACCGGGGTGCCCCGGTAGCTGACGGCCGCGTTGGTGAACACGCCGCCGGTGTCGGGCAGGTCGAGATAGACCTTGTACTGGCCGATGCCGAACAGCGACGGCAGGCGCACGTAGTTGGCGCCGACATACGTGATCCCCACTGCGGCGATCACGCAGAAGACGATGAGCTGCGTTCTCAGGGTCTTGTTCACTGGTATCCGGGCTCCCCTGGTTCGGGCAGGTAGTTCTCGGAGAACTCCGAGGTACCGGGCGCGGGCGGGGGGTTCACTGCCCGGTCCATGATCGGCGGGACGGGAAGCAACGGCAGCACGATGGTCGTGCGCCTGTCGGGTCCGTTGTCCCCGATCCAGGGGTTGCCCGGATCGACGTTGTACGGACCGCTGGTCGTGGTGGGCCAGAGCGGAACAGGGTTGCCCTGGTTGGCGCCGAGGTTACGGAGGGTCTCGGA
Organism: Dietzia sp. NPDC055340; assembly: GCF_053645335.1. Lineage (NCBI taxonomy): Bacteria > Bacillati > Actinomycetota > Actinomycetes > Mycobacteriales > Dietziaceae > Dietzia > Dietzia sp. NPDC055340. The sequence continues at coordinate 85,580 of NZ_JBSHML010000006.1, forward strand.
GATCGTGGCGTCGATCGACAGGAACACGTTGGCCGAACCACCGATCGTCGACTGGATCGAGGCGTCCGGGAACGGGAACGTCGGGACGAACCCGGTCAGCTCGATGAGTTCCGGCGTGGATTCACCGAGGTACTGCAGTACCGGCCGCAGCGCCCGCAGATCCGCGATGAGGTCCTCACGGCTGGTCAGCAGGATGTCGGAACCGACCTGCCCCAGGGCGTCCACCCGACGCAGCATCTCCACGAACTGCGGCCGCTGCTCCTCGAGCACCGCCACACCCGCGGGCAACTCGTCCAGGGCCGCCTGGATCTGCGCGCGCTGGTCGTTCGCCCGGGCGGACATCAGGTTGACCCCCTCGAGCGCAGCGGTGATGCTGTCGCGCTGCCGGTTGAGACCCGAGATGAGTTCGTCGGCCGACCGCAGGGTTTCGGTGAGCCCCTCCTCCCGGCCGTCGGTGACCTTGCGCATCTCCGCCACGATCGGCTGCAGTTGGTCCACGCCGCCGCCGTTCAGCAACAGCGACAGGGCGCCGAGCACCTGCTCGATATCGGTGGCCGTGCGCGTGTTGGAGGTGCGGATGACGTCACCGGACTCGAGCTGGCCGACGGGCTCGGCGTCCTCCGGCGGGGTGAGCTGGACGAACTTCTCACCGAGGAGGTTTGTCTGCTGGATCGACGCCTCGACGTTCTCCGGGAGGTCCACGTCGTCGTTGATCAGCACCTCGACCTGGGCGGTCCACCCGTCCTCGGCGAGCGAGATCCCGGTGACCCGGCCGGCGTCGAGACCGTTGATCTTGACCGAGGACTGCAGGACCAGGTCCAGGACGTCGTCGAACTGGATCGCCACGTTCAGGGGGTTCTCCCCCACGTCGGCACCACCGGGCAGGGTGTAGTCCTCGAGGTTCATTGAACACCCGGCCGCGAGCGCCGAGACGAGCGCCGTGGCGCCCAGAACCCGTCCGGCGCGGCCGATCCCGGGCAACCCGAGACCCGATCGGGCGCGACCGGCTGCAGTCGGCCCGGTCGCGGCGTCGTGACTGTCGTGTCTCATCACTGCCCCCCTTCGGATGCGGGGGTCATCGGCCAGCCGCGGATCCCCGGAACGGTGCCGGGCACCGGAATGGACTGCTTCATCTCGCCCTCGAGGATGCCCAGCGGCAGGTTCGGGTTGGACGCACGGAGTTCCTGGTTGCGCTCCGGAGCGAGCGCCTCGCACGCCTGGATGTCGGCGCGCCGCAGGTTGTCGAGCTCCTGGAACATCTCATTGCCCGGATTGAGCCGGCCCAGCTTCATGAGCGTGCAGAGAACGCCGGCGGGGTTCTGTTTCTCCGGGATGTTCGCGCGCATCGACAGGGTCCCGGACTCCGCGTCGTAGGCGTTGATGAGGTTGGCCAGCGCCAGCGGGGCGGTCTTGAGGATCTCCTCGATGTCGCCGCGCTGGTCCGCCGTGATCTGGCTGAGGGAGGCCAGCCGGTCGGCGTTGCTACGGATCACGTCCTGGTTGTCCCGGACGAGACGGGCCACGTCGGCCAGCGCATAGCTCAGCTCGGCCAGCGCGCCCTGCAGGTCCTCCCGCTGCCCGGCGACCGTCGAGTTGAAGGTCGCCATCTGCGTGTTGAAGTTGCGGACCTGTGCGTCGTTCTCCGCCAGCATGGTGACGAAGGACTGCAGGTTGACCACGGTGTCGCTGATGTCCTGGCTGGAGTCGGCGAGCGTCGTGGCCGCCGTGGACAGCTCGTCTATCGACCGTCCGAGGGCGGCGCCGTTGCCGCCGAGCGTGTCCGCGGACGTGGCCAGGAAGCGGTCGAGCGAGCCGTCCTTGTTGGCCCCGTCGGGGCCGAGCGCCTCGGTGAGCTCCTGGACCGAGGCGTAGAGCTTGTCCACCTCGACCGGTGTCGCGGTCCGGTCCAGCGGGATGTGCGCGCCTGACTCCATGGTCGGGCCACCCGCGTAGGCCGGGACCAACTGGATGTTGCGGTCCGGGATGACCGACGGGGTCACCTGGACGGCCTTGGCGTCGGCCGGGACCTCGACACCCCGCCGGACGTGGAGCTCCACCTCGACCGTCTCGCCCATCGGGACCACCTTGTCCACCGAGCCCACGGTGATGCCGAGGATCCTCACGTCGGTGCCCTGGGAGATACCGACCGCCGACGGGAACGTCGCGGTGATGGTGGTCCGCCCCATGCGGGACACGGCCAGGTAGGTGACGGCGACGATCGCGACGACGACGACGAGGATCAGCGCGAGCAGCCAGTACGGCAGTTTCTTGGTCATCAGTTGATCCCACTCAGTCGTGCGGGGCCACGGGCGCCCGGGTAGAACGGCGGCTCAGGCGCGCCCGGCGGTATCAGGTTGGTGACCACCGAATCGAACCACCGTCCGGTGCCCAGCATGTTGGCGTACAACCGGTAGAACGGGGCGAGGTTGTGGATCGACTTCTTCAGCTCCTCCTCGTGGTCGGTCAGGACCCCGAGCGCGGAATCCAGACTCTCCAGGGTGGGAGCGAACTCCGCCTCGTTCTCGGCCACGAAGAGCCGGAGTTCGGCGGACAGTCCGCGGGTCGACGCCAGGACCAACTTGAGGCTCTCCGACCGTGCGTTCAGCTCTCCGAGGAGCTGCCCGGTGCCGATGATGAGCCGCCGGAAGTCGTCGTTACGCTCGGCCAGGATCTCCGAGCTCGTCTTGGTGGCCTCGAGGAGTGCACGGAGTTCGTCGTCGCGGCTGGAGATGGTCTGGGACAGGCGGGCCACGCCGTCGACGGCGCCGCGGAACTCCTCGGGAGAGGCCTGCATCGCGTCGGTGAGGGTGTCGAGGCTTGTCGCCAGCTTGGTGTCGTCGATCTTGTCGAGGGTCTCGGCGGCCGACGAGAACGCGGTCACGACGTCGTACGGCGCCACCGTCCGCTCGAGCGGGATGGGCTCGGACCGGTCCAGCTCACTGTTGCCCGCGGGAGTGAGGGCGAGGTACTTCTGCCCCAGCACCGTCTTGATCTGGATGCTCGCGCGGGTGTCGTCGCCGAGCCAGGCATCCTTCGCCCGGAACCCCACGGCGACCTTGTCGCCCTCGAGTTCGACGTCGGTGACGACCCCGACCTTGACGCCGGCGACCCGCACCTCGTTGCCGTCGGTGAGGCCGGCGGCCTCCGAGAAATAGGCCTTGTACTTCGGCCCGGCACCCACAAACGGCAGAGCGTCCAGCATGAACGATCCCGCCGTGAGCACGAGGATCACCAGCACGCCCACGGCGCCGACCATCGCGTTGGAGAACCGGGGCTCCCCCGGCTTGCGCTTGCTCACGGGATCCCCCCTTCGTGGCACCGAGGTGCGGAGTTGGTGTACAGCACGTGGTTGAGTGTCGGACCGCCGGAGGGCAGGAGGCTGGGCACGTTGTTGCCCGGCCCCGACACGATGTCCGCGCCACACAGATAGAACTGGAACCAGGACCCGAACGATCCCATCCGGATGAGGTTGTCGGTCTTGAGCGGCATGTTGTGCAGCACCTCGCTGACCTTGTCCTCATTCGCGACCACGTCGTCCGTGACCTTCTTGAGATGGTCGAGCGACTCGGTGACGCTGGGCCTGGTCGCGGTGACGATGTTCTCCGCGGACGAGGTCAGGTCAGCCATCGAATCGAGCGAGCTACCGATCGCGTCACGCTCCTGGGCCAGGCCCTCGACGAGCTGGCGGGTGGTCACCACGAGCTGCTGGAACTGCACATCACGATCGTTGATGGTCTGCAGCACCTGGGTGAGGTTGTCGATGACCTCGCCGATCACCTGGTCGCGATCGGCCAGATGGTTGGTCAGCTGACCTGTCTGCTGGACCAGGTTGGCGACGGTCCCGCCCTCACCCTGGAGGACCTTGACCAGCGAGTCCGCCAACGCGTTGACGTCGTCGGGCTGCAGCGTGGTGAACAAGGGTTGGAACCCGTTGAACAGCGCGGTGAGGTCAACGGCCGGCGAGGTCTTGTCCAGCGGGATCGTCGTCCCCGCCGGCATCGCCGGCTGGGCGGGGCCCGGCACCCGGGCGATGTTCATGTACCGCTGACCGATCATGTTGCGGAAACGCAGCGTCAGGTGGACGTTCTCCGGAAGGGTGCGGTCGCCGACCATGGTGAAGTAGACCTTCGCCTTGTCCCGGTCGTAGACCTCGAAGTCGGTCACGTGCCCCACCACGACACCGGCGATACGGACGTCGTCCCCCTCCTCGACCATGGTCGCGTCGGAGAAGATCGCCGAGTACTTGGTCCCGTCCTCACGGGTGCCACCGCGGATCGTGGTGGCGAGAACCGCACTGAGCAGGACCGTCACCACCACGAAGACGGTGAGCTTGACGAACGATCCCAGCAGGCCGCCGCGGAACAATGCCCTGAGTTTCGCGTTCACTTGAAGGCCACCTCCGTTCCGCGAAGCGCGGGAGCGCCGACGGCGCCTATCCACCCCGGGACCTCGTCGGCATTACGCGAGGTGGCGACTCCGTACACGGTTCGGACGGTGTCGGCCTCCAGTGGAGATCCGGCGTAGGCCATGGCCATCACGTCTGCTCCCTGTCCCGCGGTGACGGTCGACGGGAACGGCATGTTCGGCTGCTCCGCGACGGCGCGGCCGGGGGCCGCGGGAACTGAACCCCGAGTGCGCATGGGGGGCACGGGACCGTCTTCCAACAGGGGATTCGGCAGGGTGGGCATGAACTCCGGCCCGGGGTTACGTGACGGCGGCTGATAGGAGCCGTCCGCGATCGCACCGCCGGGTGCCATCGGGAAGTTCTGCGGTGCCTGGGCGGGCTCGTAGCAGCGCGGTCCGCGCGTGTCGAAGAACCGGGGCTCGTCCTGGTTGGGGACGTACCGGCCCTTGGGGTTGACGACCTCGATGGTCACCCGGATGCCGGGGGTCGAGGTCCCCACGCCGAGAATGTCGTCAGAACGCTCGAGAGCGGTCATGAACAGTTCGGCCGTGCAGGGAAGCGCCGGCGTGTACTCGGCGAGCGCCTCCAGCGAACGTCGCGAGTTGATGGTCAGCGCGATGAGGTCGTCGCGGTTGTCAGCGAGGAAGCCGGTGGCCGCCTCGGTGCCCGAGCTGATCCGCTCCAACCCGTCCGCGATGTCGGTGCGCCGCTGGATCACCGTGTCGCCGGTGGTCCGGAGCGCGTCGAGAGCGTGGATGAGGTCGGGCAGCGCCTCGGAATAGGTCTGTGAGAAGGTCGCCAGGTCCTCGAGCCCGGCCTCCAGAGCGGGCATCTCCTGGGTGATGCCGTCGAAGACCTGTCCGATGTCGACCAGGCCCGCGCCGATCTCGTCTCCCCTGCCGGCCAGCGCCTGGTTGATGGCACCGAGCGTGCCGGCGAGCTTCTCCGGCGGGACGGCCTCCAGCACCGGGAGCAGTCCGTCGAGGACGCGACCGAGCTCGGTCGCGTTACCGCGGGAATCCTGCTCGATGGTCGCACCCGCCTCGATCGTGCCGACCGGCTGCTCGGGGAACGCCAGTGAGACGTAGCGCTCGCCGAACAGCGTCTTGGGCAGCAACCGGCCGCTGATGTTCGCGGGCAGCTGATCCATATAGGCCGGGTCGAACTCCATGTCGACGCGCACCCGGTCGCCCTCCAGCTCAACGCCTGCGACGCGACCGACCAGTACACCCCGGGCCTTGACGTCCGCGTCGTTCGGCAGGGCGAAGGCCATGTCGTCGGTGTACATGGTGACGCTGTCCGACGATGTGAACGCCCGGTTGTAGATGGCGACGGTGACAGCGACGAAGGCCATGACGATGACGATGAACAGGGCTGCGAGCAGTCGCTTCCTCGTCGAGGACATCTCGTTCATCCGGCCACCCGCACAGTCGTGGTCGTGCCCCACAGGGCGAGGCCGACGAAGAAGTTGAGGATTGCCACCACGACGATCGTCGTCCGGACGGCGCGCCCCACGGCCACGCCGACACCGGCCGGGCCGCCGGTGGCGGTGAACCCGTAGAAGCAGTGGATCATCACGAGGACGAACGCGAAGATGATGACCTTGATGAAGGAATATATGACGTCTTCTGGTGGCAGGAAGAGGTGGAAATAGTGGTCGAATGAGCCTGTGGACTGGCCTTGGATCAGGGTGTTGACCCCCCGTGTGGCCAGATACGACGCCAGCAGACCGACCACGTAGAGCGGGATCACCGCGATGAAGCCGGCGATGATCCGGGTGGTGACCAGGTACGGGACACTCGGGATAGCCATGACCTCGAGGGCGTCGATCTCCTCGGAGATCCGCATGGCACCGAGCTGGGCGGTGAACCCGCAGCCCACCGTGGCCGAGAGCGCGAGCGCCGCCACGACCGGCGCCACCTCGCGGGTGTTGACATAGGCCGACAGGAAGCCGGTGAGGACGGAGCTGCCGATCTGGTCGAGCGCCGCGTAGCCCTGCAGGCCGACCACCACGCCGGTGAAACCGCTCATCATGACGATGACGCCGATGGTGCCGCCGAGGACCGCCAGCACGCCCACTCCGAACGTGACCTCGGCGATGAGGCGCAGCACCTCGTGTCGGTAGTGCACGATCGTCTGCGGGATCCAGCGGATGGCCCGGAGGTGGAACGCCAGCTGGTCGCCCAGCGAGTCGAATGACGCAATGGGGCCACGGATCATGGCCCGCAGTCGTGCCCGCGTGGGCCCGACGTCGGTATGGATCGCCATCTACGAGCCCTTCGGGGGAACGATCTGCAGGTACATCGCCGTGAGGATGAGATTGGCGAAGAACAGCAGGAGGAAGGTCAGGACCACGCCCAGGTTCACGGCATCGCCGACACCCTTGGGCCCACCCTTGGGGTTCATGCCGCAGTACGAGGCCACGACTCCGGCGATGAGCCCGAAGACCAGGGCCTTGAACGAGGACATGATGAAGTCCGGCAACTGCGCGAGCGCACCGAACGACATGAGGTAGGCACCGGGGGTACCGCCCTGCAGCAGGATGTTGAACACGTAGCCACCGGAGATCCCGACGATCGAGACCAAGCCGTTGAGCAGGACCGCCACCAGCATCATCCCCAGCACGCGGGGGACGACGAGGCGCTGCACAGGGTCGATTCCCAGTACCCGCATCGCGTCGAGTTCCTCGCGGATACTGCGGGCCCCCAGGTCGGCGGCGACCGCGGATCCCGCGGCGCCGGCGATGAGCAGAGAGGTCACCAGGGGCGCGCCCTGCTGGACGACGGCGAGGACACCGGTCGCACCGGTGTACGCCTCCGCACCCAGCTGCTGGACCAGCGATCCGGTCTGCATCGCCACGACCGCACCGAACGGGATCGCGACCAATGCCGACGGCAGGATGGTCACCGAGGCGATGAACCAGGACTGCTCGATGAACTCACGGAACTGGAACGGCCTTCTGAAGATTCCCCGAAGCACCTCGAGGAAGAGTCGGAACACCGAACCAGCCGCGCCGACCGCGTCCCGGATCCCACCGCCGACCTCGGCGGCCGAGACCCCGGCCTTCTCGCCTGGCTGCTGGGTTGCTCCCTCCGCCATCTACCCTCCCTCCGGACTCGTCGCCGATTCAGTTCTCAGCAGAACCATAATGGTCGTCCAGGCCGCTTCCGGAGGCGGAGTCACCTCCGGAAGCCGGCGCGACGGCACCCGCCGGGACGGCCCCGGCGGTGTTGCCGTTGCCGTGGCCTCGCGCGGCCCACTCCTCGCGGATGGCGTTCTGGGCGCCCGCGGGCAGGGTGTCGAGCATCTCCGACACGCGCTTCTCACGACGCAGCTCGCCCTGTCGCACCGGGCTACCCGGCGTCGGCTGCATCTGCGACGGCACGCCTCGGAGCTCGTCCTCGCCCGGGGAGCCGTCGTTGTGCCCGGCCTCGGCCTGCTCCATCTCCGCACGCATCTGCGCGTCGTCCTTCTCCTCGGACATCCCGATGGGGCCGAGTTTGGATCCGCGCAGGAACTGACGCACGGACGGCTCCTCACTTGTAAGGAGCACCTCGCGCGGGCCGAACATGACGAGGTTCTTGCGGTACAGCATCCCGAGGTTGTCGGGAACCGTACGGGCGAGGTTGATGTTGTGCGTCACGATGAGGATCGTGGCGTCGATCTGCGCGTTGATGTCGATGAGCAGCTGTGCGAGGTAGGTCGTACGCACCGGGTCGAGTCCCGAGTCGGGCTCGTCGACGAGGATGATCTCCGGGTCCAACACGAGGGCGCGGGCCAGGCCGGCGCGTTTGCGCATACCGCCGGAGATCTCCCCGGGAAGCTTGCCCTCGGCGCCGGTGAGACCGGTGAGCTCCAGCTTCTCCATGACGATGTTCCGGATCTCTGATTCCGACTTGCGCGTGTGCTCCCGCAACGGGAACGCCACATTGTCGTAGAGGTCCATCGAGCCGAACAGCGCACCGTCCTGGAAGAGGACGCCGAACAATTTGCGGACCTCGTAGAGCTCCTTGGCGGTGCACTGGAGGATGTCCGTGCCGTCGATGATGATCTTGCCGCGCTCAGGCCGCAGGAGACCGATCAGCGACTTGAGGAACACGGACTTACCGGTGCCCGACGGGCCCAGTAGCGCGCTGACCTCTCCCTCGGGGAGGGTGAACGTCACGTCCTCCCAGATCTTCTGCGAACCGAACGACTTGGTCAGCCCTTCGACGGAAACCTCGACACCCACGTCAGCACTCCTCACTTCAGCCCACGTTTGTGGCCACGGTCACTGTAAACTACCGCTCGGAGGAACTGCTTTGTTACATGCCCACCGATTCCGTTACGGGATCAGATCGAACCGGTAGTGCGAGACCGGTGGACGGCCGCCAAGGCACGCCGCCCGGGTGGCTTGCCGGACGCTGTGGAGCGCCTGATCGGGCCCGGTCGATCCCCTGCCGCCCGTCGCCCGGAAATGCCGCAGGGGCGGCCCGGCACGAATGCCGGACCGCCCCTGACGAGCGGTGGTGCGTCAGCTCACTTGAGCGAGACGGAGGCACCGGCCTCCTCGAGCTTGGTCTTGGCGGCCTCGGCGGCCTCCTTGTCGACCTTCTCCAGCAGCGCCTTGGGAGCGGACTCGACGAGGTCCTTGGCCTCCTTGAGGCCCAGGCCCGAGACGATCTCGCGAACGACCTTGATCACGCCGATCTTCTTGTCGCCGGCCGACTCGAGGACGACGTCGAACTCGTCCTGCTCGGTGGCAGCCTCGCCACCGGCAGCCGGGGCGCCGGCGGCCGCGACGGCGACCGGAGCGGCGGCGGTGACCTCGAAGGTGTCCTCGAACAGCTTCACGAACTCCGAGAGCTCGAGAAGGGTCATCTCCTTGAAGGCATCAAGGAGCTCGTCGTTGCTGAGCTTCGCCATGGTGGCGTCCTTTCGTTGTGTCCCGGCGCCGTCATGCGGCCCGGAAGCATGTGGGGTAGGTCAGTTCTTCTTGTCCTGGAGGGCGCCGAACAGACGCGCCAGCTGCGAGGCGGGCGCGTTGAACAGGCCGGCGGCCTTCGTCTGGTTGCCCTTGAGCGCACCAGCGAGCTTCGCGAGCAGGACCTCGCGGGACTCGAGCTCGGCGATCTTCTCGAAGTCGGTGGCGGACAGCGGCTGGCCGTCCATGACACCGCCCTTGATGACGAGCGCCTTGTTGTCCTTGGCGAAGTTCTTGAGCGCCTTGGCGGCGTCCACGACCTCACCGGTGACGAACGCGATGGCGGTGGGGCCGGACAGGAGGTCGTCGAGACCCTCGACGCCGGCTTCCTGCGCCGCGCGCTTCACCAGGGTGTTCTTGGCCACGGTGTACGTGGAACCTTCACCCAGCGCCTTACGCAGCTCGGTGACCTGCGGAACGGAGAGTCCGCGGTACTCGGTGACCACAGCGGTCGTGGAGTTCTGGAAATGCTCCGTGATCTCCGCGACGGCCTGGACCTTGGCGGGCTTTGCCATGTTTCGCCTCCTTTCTGCTTCGTCTCGCCCGAGAGAAACACGAACGCCCCGTGCGCAGGGGGCACGGGGCGTGGAGGAATGGCCGCGAACCCGGGGGTTCACTGACACGTCCGACGCTGACCGGTGTTCTCCTGCGCGGGCCGTCCGGGCGCTCCCGGACCCTTCGACCACCCCCGGCGGGAGTGGCGACCTGCGGTCTTCGGTGAAACTTGATCAGTTGCCCGGCTGCACGAGGCGACCAGGCGTTCAAACTTCTGCTCCAGAGTATAGGCAATCGGAGGAACAGACCAAATCTCCTGGCCGGGTGGAATGGCGGGCCGGTCGGGATTCTGACAGATTGGTGCCGTGGCCCCATCCTCGTCCCGTGTCGCCGTCGTCTATAACCCGATCAAAGTCAGTGGCGACGAGATCCGTCGACGCACCGAGATCCGGGCAGCGCGCCACGGGTGGACCGATCCCCTGTTCCACGAGACCACGGAAGCCGATCCGGGAACCGGGCAGGCCGCCGCGGCTGTGGCGGAGGGCGTCGGCCTGGTGATCGCCTGCGGTGGTGACGGAACGGTGCGTTCCGTCGCCCGGGGGCTCATCGGCAGTTCCGTACCGATGGGCGTGGTCCCCCTCGGTACCGGCAACCTGTTGGCCCGCAATCTCGACGTCCCTCGCGACGCCGTCGACCGCGCGCTGCATGTGGCCATGGGCGGGCGGACGCGCCCGATCGATCTGGGCGAGGTCCGGTACACCGACGGCGACGGCACCTCGCACGACGATGTCTTTCTCGTCATGCTCGGCGCCGGCATGGACGCCGACATGATCGCCGGCACCGACGACGATCTCAAGGCCCGCGTGGGGTGGCTCGCCTACGTCGGGGCGTTCGCCAACACCCTGGTGCGCGGCCACCGGATCAAGGTCGAGTATTCACTGGACGACGGTCCACTCGTGCAGACGAGGGCGCGGACGCTCCTCGTCGCGAACTGCGGGATGCTGCAGGGTGGGATGGTGCTCCTGCCCGCCGCCGTGATCGATGACGGCCAACTGGACGTGATGGCGCTTCGCGCCAAGGGCGTGCTCGAGTGGGCCGAGGCCGGTGCCGTTCTCGCCCAACACACCGTCCGACACCGGGTCCGGTCGCTCCCGGGGACGAGGGCGCCGGCGGACGAGCGAGAACAGCGCCGGACGCCCCCGGTGGACTTCCGGCAGGGCGTGCGAGTACACACCCGGATCCTCGAGAAGCCGGCGTCGTTCCAGATCGACGGGGAGGACTGCGGTACGGTTTCGGGCTTCTCGGCACGGATCAAGCACCGGGGGTTGATGGTCCGCGTCCCGAACTGACCCCTCAGGTCAGTCGTCGCGCACGAGAAGCGCCAACACATCGTGGATCTCCTCCACGCCGAGGGCGAGACCGTCCACCTAGGGTTCTGAGTAGAGATGTAGGAGCCACGAGCCGGGCGGCGCGCGGCGGGGAGGGAGCAGGACGTGGAGTCGACGACGCAGGACCGGACCGGACCGCTGGCGGGGATACTCGTGCTGGAGCTCGGCACCCTCATAGCCGGCCCCTTCGCCGGCCGCCTGCTCGGCGACATGGGCGCCCGCGTGATCAAGATCGAGGACCCCGGCCGCCCCGACCCCTTGCGCACCTGGGGGCAGGGCGAGCGGGACGGGCGCCGACACTTCTGGACGGTGCACGCCCGCAACAAGGAATCCGTCACGCTCGATCTGCGCTCGGACGACGGCGCGGCGATCTTCCGCGACCTGGTGTCCCGCGCGGACGTGGTGGTGGAGAACTTCCGCCCCGGCACCCTCGAGAAGTGGGGTCTGGGACCTGATGAGCTGCACGAGATCAACCCGGGCCTGGTGATCGGCCGTGTCTCGGGGTATGGCCAGACCGGTCCGCAGGCGAAGCGCGCCGGATACGCCTCCGTCGCCGAGGGCGTGTCGGGCCTGCGTCACCTCAACGGCTTCCCCGACCAACCGCCGCCGCGCATGGCGTTGTCGATCGGCGACACCCTGGGCGGAATGTTCGCCGTGCAGGGCATCCTCGCGGCGCTGCTCGCCCGCGCCACCAGCGGCCGCGGCCAGGTGGTGGACGTCGCGCTCACCGAGTCCTGCCTGGCGGTCCAGGAGTCGGTGATCCCCGACTACGACGCGGCCGGGGTGGTCCGCGGACCGTCCGGCACCCGGCTCGAGGGGATCGCCCCGTCCAACCTGTACCGGGCCTCGGACGGCCTCTGGGTGATCATCGCCGCCAACCAGGACACCGTGTTCCGCCGCCTGTGCTCGGCGATGGAACGCCCCGGGCTCGCCGATGATCCCCGGTTCGTGGACCATCAGGCGCGCGGCATCCACCAGGACGAGATCGACGAGATCATCGCCGACTGGGCCGCCGGCCGCACCGCCGAGCAGATCCGCGAGACGCTCGACCGTGCGGGCGTCGTGGCCGGTCCGGTCAACACAGTGGCCGACGTGGTGCGCGACGAGCAGTTCCGGGCCCGCGGGATGCTGGTGCCGCACGCGGTACCCGGCGTGGACGACACCGTCCTCGGCCCCGGCGTCGTGCCGGTCCTGACCGACACCCCTGGACAGGTCGGCCGCGGCGGCGCGCCGGAGCCCGGGTTCGACAATGATGCGGTCTACCGCGACCTGCTCGGGATGGACGACACACGCATGTCCGATCTGGCCGCGCGTGGCGTCATCTGACGACCGGGGCCCGCGGTCCCTGCGGCAGGGTCCAGGCGAACTCGCGGCCGTTGCCGTGTGCTCCCGCCGAGGCCCGCGACCGCGAGGCCTCCCCCAACTCGGCGAGCATGCGGTCACCGGCGGCGATCAACTCGTGGAAACGCTGCGGATCCAGCCAGTCGGGTCGCAGCGCGAACAGCACGTCCTCGGTGGCCGTGTTCCCCGAGGCACCCGGGGCGAAAGGGCAGCCGCCGAGTCCGCCGAGGGCCGCATCCACCATGGTGGCGCCCGCGCTGACGGCGGCCAGCGTGTTGGCCACGCCCATCCCCCAGGTGTCGTGTCCGTGGAAGACGATCCGGCGGTCGCCAGCGGCCTCCTGTGCGGCCGCGACCAGCTCGGACACCTGACGCGGGTGCGCCTGGCCGAGGGTGTCGGCCAGGACCACGTCGACCGTCCCCGTCCCGCGCGGGTCGCCGACGAGCCCCAGGACCCGGTCCGGGTCGACCTGCCCGGTGATCGGGCACGTGAAGGTGGTGGCCAGGCACAGCTGGACCGTGCCATCCACCTCCGCGGCGGCCTCGAGCGCCTCGGGCAGTCCGGCCATGGACGTCTCGGTGTCGCGGCCGATGTTCGCGGTGTTGTGCTCGTCGGTCACGGACAGGCAGTACTGGAAGCGGCGCACGCCGGCGTCCGCGGCCCGACGGACGTGCCCCGGGGTGGCCACCCAGACCCAGCAGCGGTCGCGTTCGGCCTCGTCCAGCGCGCCGATCACCTCGAGGGTGTCGGCCAGCGCCGGTACGAGATCGGGGCGGGCCATCGACCCCACCTCCAACTCCGGCACCCCGAGCCGGAGGAGGGTGCGGACGAGCTCGACCTTCGAGTCGGTGCTCAGTCGTCCCTCGGTGAGCTGCAGGCCGTCCCGCAGGGCCACATCCCGCACTGCGACGGGGTGCACGGGCGAGGGCGACCCGGCGGTCGAGCTGTTCGGCGAAGTGGTCATGTGGACATCCTCCCGTATCCGTCTGCGAGGAAGCGGAAATGCGAGAGGGCCCCGCGACCGGATTCTGGTCGCGGGGCCCTCGCCCCTGCCGGGGCTCACCTCAGTCGAGGATCAGCTCACTCGTCTCCGGAGCCGCCCTCGAGCAGCTTGGACACGGCGGAGGTGTCGACCGGGATGCCGGGGCCGGTCGTGGTGGAGATGGTGATCTTCTGCAGGTAGCGGCCCTTCGAGGAGGACGGCTTGAGACGCATGACCTCGTCGATCGCGGCCTGGTAGTTCTCCGTGAGCTGCTCGGTGGAGAACGACGCCTTACCCACGATGAAGTGCAGGTTGTTGGCCTTGTCGGTGCGGAAGGTGACCTTGCCGCCCTTGATGTCGGACACGGCCTTGGTCACGTCCATGGTGACGGTGCCGGTCTTGGGGTTCGGCATGAGGCCGCGCGGGCCGAGCACGCGGGCCACACGGCCGACCTTGGCCATCTGGTCCGGGGTGGCGATCGCGGCGTCGAAGTCGAGCCAGCCGCCCTGGATCTTCTCGATGAGCTCCTCGGAGCCCACGGCGTCGGCACCGGCGGCCTCGGCCTCGGTGGCCTTCTCGCCCGCGGCGAAGACGATGACGCGGGCGTTCTTACCGGTACCGTTCGGAAGGTTCACGGTGCCGCGGACCATCTGGTCCGCCTTGCGGGAGTCGACGCCAAGTCGCATGGCGACCTCGACGGTGGCATCCATCTTCGTCGAGGAGGTGTCCTTGGCCAGGGCCAGGGCATCCAGAGGCGAGTACAGCTTGGTGCGGTCGACCTTCTCTGCGGCGGCCTTGAAGGCCTTGCTGTTCTTGCTCATGTCAGTTCCATTCCTGCCACGCCTGTTGCGCAGCGGTTGGGTGTGGTGCGGGCCTGAGCTGCCCTTCCACAGGTGCTATCGGGGTGGAGGTCAGCCGTCGACCGTGATGCCCATGGAACGGGCGGTGCCGGCGACGATCTTGGCCGCCTGGTCGATGTCGTTGGCGTTGAGGTCCTCCATCTTGGTCTGCGCGATCTCGCGGACCTGGTCCATGGAGACCTTGCCGACCTTGTCGGAGTGCGGGGTGCCGGAGCCCTTCTGCAGGCCGGCGGCCTTGAGCAGGAGCTTGGCGGCCGGGGGCGTCTTCAGCTTGAAGTCGAACGACCGGTCCTCGTAGACCGTGATCTCGACCGGCACGACGTTCCCGCGCTGGTTCTCGGTTGCTGCGTTGTAGGCCTTGCAGAACTCCATGATGTTGACACCATGGGCACCCAGAGCCGGGCCGACCGGCGGGGCCGGGTTTGCAGCGCCGGCCTGGATCTGGAGCTTGATGAGCCCTGAGACCTTCTTCTTCTTCGGAGGCATCGTCTTCCTGATTCTTCGACTGGATCTCGGTGCCGCGCTGTACACGCGGGGGACCGACTGTCGTGTGCGCCTCCCCCGCGACGTCCAGCCACCTGGCGGGCATGCGGGAATACAGGCGCAACCTGAGAGAGTCTACGTCCAATCAGGCCCCAACACCCAATCGGCACCCGGCCCCGGAAACGGCGAACCCGCCCGGCGCGTGTTGCGCGGGGCGGGTTCGCCGACAAGCCCGTGGGCGTCAGTCGATCTTCTCGACCTGGTTGAAACCGAGCTCGACCGGGGTCTCGCGCCCGAAGATCGACACCAGCACCTTGAGCTTCTGCGCGGCCGGGTCGACCTCGGAGATGCTCGCGGGGAGGGTGGCGAACGGACCGTCCATGACGGTGACGGACTCGCCGACCTCGAACTCGACCTCGATGGCCGGTGCGACCAGACCGCCCTCGCCCTCGGCGGCGCCGGCGGCGGCCTTCTTCTCCGGCTTGGGGGCCAGGAACTTGGCGACGTCGCTCAGCGACAGCGGGGTCGGGGCGCCCGTGGCACCACCGGTCGCGCTGACGAAGCCGGTCACACCGGGGGTGTTGCGCACGACGCCCCACGACTCGTCGTCGAGCTCCATGCGCACCAGCACGTAGCCGGGCAGGACCTTGCGGTTGGCGGTCTTCTTCTGACCGTTCTTGACCTCGGTGTACTCCTCGATCGGGACCTCGACCTGGAAGATCTTGTCCTCGGCGCCGAGGGTGACGGCGCGGGTCTCGAGGTTGGCCTTCACCTTGTTCTCGTACCCGGCGTAAGAGTGGATGACGAACCAGTCACCGGGCAGCTTCCGCAGCTGGCGCTTGAACGCGATGATCGGGTCGATCGTCGGCGCGGCCGGCTCGGCGGCAGCCTCCGCCTCGGCCTCGTCGCCGCCCTCGAGGTCAGCCTCGTCGCCGTCGACGATCTCCTCGACGATCCCCTCGTCACCGGCGGTCTCGTCGATCGCGTCGTCACCGGCGGTCTCGTCGTCGGCAGCCGGGGGGACCTCGGCGTCCGACGGATCCGCACCCGTGTCACCGAGCACCGCGTCGGCCTCGATCTCGGCCTGCTCGGCGGCAGCGGGGGTCTCCTCGACGCCGTCGGCCTCAGGGCTCTGGTCGATGTCGCTCACGGAAATGCGGTCCTCTCGAGTTTCGTCGGTCCGGTTCTCGCCCCGGACCTGGTGCGGCGGGTCGTCAGCGGTCGAAGACGAGCTCGACGAGCTTGCCCGCACCGAAGTCGACGCCAGAGACCAGCGCCGTCATGAAGATGAGGAACAGGAACACCACGATGGTGTAGGTGACCATCTGATTGCGCGTAGGCCAGATGACCTTACGCAGTTCCTCGGCCACCTGCGCGATGTACTGGAACGGATTGGCGCGGGATGCCCGCGTGTCCTCCGGCTTGTCCGCATCGGTCCGGACGCGGCTCGCGACGGTCGTGTCGCCACGACCGGCCTTCCCGGTGGGGACGGCGGCATCGGAGTCGCGGGCGCCGCTGGTGTCGACGTCGTCGTCGCGATCCTTGCTCACGCGCCTACCTCCGGGTCGTCTGGCTTGCGGGGAAGTGCAGGGGCGACAGGACTTGAACCTGCAACCTGCGGTTTTGGAGACCGCTGCTCTGCCAATTGAGCTACGCCCCTTCGGCCGGTCTCCCGGCCACCCGTGCCTTCCGCGTCTGCGGTCCGCACGAACGCCTCGACTCTACAGTGTCGGCTACTGCCTCGGGCAGCGTGGTCCGCGACCGCGTTCGGTCGGGCGTCCCACTGTACGACAGCGGCGGCCATCCGCCGAAATCACACCCCCACCGCGACCGTGACGATCGCCTTGCCGAACACCTTCGCGCCGCCACACGTCACCGCCAGCGCGACGTCGGCGCTCGCCCCGTCCTCGGCCACTCTGCGCACCGTGCCGGACACCTGCAGCACCGCGGGCTCCTCGGCCGGCACCACCACGGGCCCGGCGAACCGGATCGATGTGGCCAGGACGCGGTCCGCTCCCCCGGCCCACCCGGCCACGACCCCGATCGCCAGCGCGGAGGTGAGCATCCCGTGCGCCACCACGCCGGGCAGGCCGAGCGCCTGCGCCGCCCCGTCCTCGAGGTGGATCGGGTTGTGGTCGCCCGAGGCCTCGGCGTAGCGACGCAGGTCGGCACGGGTGATCTCCACGTCGCGGGAAGGCAACGCGTCGCCGACGGACGGGGCGACGGGCGGGGTCGTCGTCGGGGTCGTCGTCGGGTCGTGCGGCGTCGTCATCCCTCCACCTCCGCGGTGAGCAGTGCACTGGTCAGGGTCTGGACGGCCGCGCCGCGGGCGTCGCGCAGGACGGTGTCGAAGCCGATCATCCGCCCGCCGCGCGCCGATCGCACGCCGGTGACCGTCGCGGTGGCGGTGAGGACGTCGCCGACCCGGATCGGTCGGTGGTGCTCGCTGGATTGCGCGGTGTGGAGGGTGCGCGAGAGGTCGATGCGCAGCGCGGGGTGGTCCATCACTGCGCGCTGGACCGGGGCGGTCAGCGCGGCGGCGAGGGTCGCCGGAAGCTGTCCGGGCGGTGCGGAGACCGCCTCGGCGAAGCGCGCGACCACCGCGTCGGTGACCGTGACGGGATCCCCGACGACGACGACGGGGTCATCAGCGTTATCTGTGCTCACACCCGGCGACGCTACCCGAGCATCGGTGCCCGTCCCGCCGGTCCCGCCCGGGTGGCCGCCGCCCCCGGCCCGCCGCCGGCCCGGCCTACCACCGGCCCGAGGCCGGGTCACACGTATCGGAGTCACACGTATCGGAAGTCCTCGCCCTGCGCCCACGCGAGGAGCTTGTCGGCGGTCTCACGCCGCGACGGCGGGTGGTAGCCGAACACCTGGACGGCCTCGAAGGCGTACGCCAGCTCGGGATCCTGCATATAGGCGAACCCGCCCACGGCCTCGCGGACCCCGGACTGGACGCGGACCAGGGCCTCGCGCATCGACCAACGGACGAGCGCGAGGCGGGCGGACAGATCACTCCCGCGCTCGCCGGAGTCGAACGCGGCCGCCACGGCCAGCAGCGCGGTGCGCATCGTCTCCACCTCGGCCAGCACGGTCGCGAACAGCTTCGGGTCCACCGTGTCCCTGGCCGCGAGGGCTTCCACCAGGCGTGCGGCCACGCCGAGGTAGCCGGCGCTGATGAGCAGTCCGAACCACAGGTAGCCGGTCATCTCATGGACGTCGTCGGGGTCGTTCTCCGAGGTGAGGAACACCATGTCGGACTCGACCCGCACCTCGTCCAGCACCAGCGCGTCGCTCTCGGCCGCGGCCAGGACGGGCGCCTTCCAGAAGTCCTCGCGGGTCAGGCCGTCGGAGCCGTTGAACACCAGGACGACAGCCCGCTCGGAGTCGTCGACCAGAGCGCTGGCCACGAGCAGCGACATGGACCGGGACAGACTGCAGGGCATCTTGCGACCGGAGAGCACGTAGTCGTCGCCCTCCCTGCGCGCGGTCATCGTGGGACGGAACACGGACCCGCCGGGCTTGCCCTCGGAGAACCCGGACGCCATCACGGTGCGCTGCTCAACCAGGGAGCGGATGAGCTCGCGCTCGTCCGGCGTCGCGTCCTCGGCGGCCTCGAAGAGGGTGGCGCAGGACAGGTGATGCATGGTCGTCGCCGCCGCCAGCGACGGGGCCAGTGCGCCGACCGCGGTCTGGAACCGGACCGCCTCTACTGCTGTTGCGCCACGGCCTCCCAGTTCGACGGGAACGATCAGCCCGGTGGCATCGGTGGCGGCCCACTCGGCGATCGCGCTGGAATCGGGGCTCTCATTGGCCATCAGGCCCGCGGTGGACAGTCGTTCCCGCAGGCCCGGCGCGTAGTGGTCCAGAACGGCGTACTCGGTGGTCAGGGTCATGGGGTTCCTTTCGTTGGGTGGCGATCAGAGCTGATCGGCGTCGCTGGCCGATAGAGACCGCCTGCGGCCGGGGCTCGGTGGCGGTCAGCCGCCCGCGAGCATGAGTCGGGCGGCCTCGGCGCTCGTCCGTGCCGGTCTCCAGCCGGTGGCGTGGCGCAGGCGCCGGGACGTCGTGACGGGTTCACCGGGCGTCACCCAGTGGGACGAGTAGGGCAGCAGTCGGAGTCGGTAGCCCAGGTCCGCCAGGCGGCCGGCGAGTCCGAGCGGCAGGGGCACGCACAGCGAGCGGTTCCAGCGGCACATCTGCGCGACGGTGACCGCGTCCTCGGCTCCCACGTTGAACTCGCCGTCCACCCGGTCGCGGATCACCCGGACGTACGCGTCGGCCAGATCGTCCTGGTGGAGGAACTGGTAGTACGAGCGCCACGGTGTCGGGTAGGCGACGACCCGGGCCCGCATCGACGCCAGTCCGGAGTTGTCCATGTCCGGGCCCACGATGTAGGTGGGGCGCAGGACGGCCACGGCCATCCGGCCACCACTCGTGTGGCGCCAGCGGCGGATGTCCTCCTCGACCAGGGCCTTGTGGTGCAGGTAGTAGTGCTCGGGCCCCGCACCGATCGGGGCCGATTCGTCCAGGACCTCGGGCCCACCGCGGGGCCCGTAGGCGTTGACGCTGGAGGTCATCACGCAGATCGCGGCCCCGGCCGCGTCGGCCGCGCGGAGGATCCGGGCGGAGCCGTCCACGTTGACCCGGCGGGCCGCGGCCTTGTCCCTGGGCTCCTCCACGACGAACGCGCAGTGGATCACCGCGTCGGCGCCGGCCATGACCCGGTCGACGGGGTCGGTGGCCAGGTCCAGCGCCACCGTCTCGATACGCGGGTCGGACACCCGCAGCGGCGAGCGTGAGATCGCGACTATCGAATCGACCCGGCTCTCGGTGATCAGCCGTCGCAGGATCGCCGTGCCGAAGTCGCCGGAGGCACCGGTCAGCACGACCCGCATCAGGCCGGCGCCCCTACGAGTTCCGCGAGCACGCCGTCGATCGCCTCGGCGGCGTGCGCCAGCTGCTCCTCGGTGTGCTCAGAGGTCACGCACACCCTCAGGATCGCGCCCGACGCGGGGACGGCCGGGCTGACCGCGGTGCCGGTGTACACGCCGCGCGCCATCAGTCGGTTCCATGCCTCGAACGCCAACATGTCGTCGCCCACGTGTACCGGCACGATCGGCGACCAGTCGGCGCCGGCGTGCCCCGAGCCGCACTCGTGGCCGCGGCGCTCGAGTTCCGCACGCAGTCCCGTGGCCTTGTGCCGCAGAGCCTCCACGCGACGTGCGCCCTCGTCACTGCGGATGATCCGCACGGCCGCCAGCACGCCGGCAACCGTCGCGGGCACGGCCGCGGTGGAGAACAACATCGGTCGCGCACTGACCCGCAACCCGGCGATCAGCTCGCGGCTGCCCGTGATGAAGCCGCCGATGGAGGCGGTGGCCTTGGACAGCGACGACATGGTCACGTCCACGTCGGCCGAGCACTCACATTCCTCTGCCCAGCCGCGACGGTTCTGTCCGTAGAGACCGAGGGCGTGGGCCTCGTCGACCATCAGTGCCGCGCCGTGTTCGCGCGCCGACGCCGCGATCTGCGGGACCGGGGCCAGGCTGCCCTCCATCGAGTACAGCGAATCCACGACCACCAGGATCTGGTCGGCCCCCGACCTGCGGGCCGCGACCAGGGCCTTGTCGAGTGATCCGAGGTCGTTGTGGGCGAACACGTGGGGCGTCGCGCGGGACATCCGGATGCCGTCGCGGATCGAGGCGTGGGCGAACTGGTCCACCACCACCGCGTCGTCGGGACCCAACAGGGCGGCCAGCGTCCCGAGGTTGGTCTGGTAGCCGGTCGAGAAGCTCAGGCTCTGCTCGGTGCCGAACCAGCGGGTGATCTCGTCCTCGAACTCCTCGTGCAGCTCCATGGTGCCGTTGAGCAGGCGACTTCCGGTACTGGCCGCGCCGAATTCCCGGACCGCGCGGACCGCCGCCTCGACGACCTCGGGATGCTGGGCCAGACCCAGGTAGTTGTTCGACCCGAGCATGATCCGCTCGGTGCCGTCGTAGGTGGTCACGGTGCCGCAGCCGGACTGCGACGCGGCGAAGTACGGGCTCTGGCCGGCCGCGGTGATGGCCTCGAAGAGTTGCACACGGTCGTCGCCGTGCAGGCGGTCGATGATGGGGTGGTTCACGGAGGATCCTTTCCGTCGGGTTCTCGGGCTTCGCGACGGATGGACTGCCGGATGGGTGGGCCCGGCACAACTTTTTCCTTATGACCGCCCGGCCGGCGGCCCGACCACGTCCGATTCTCCGAACCGGGTGCCCCTATTGACTTTCGATAGGTATTTAGCGAGACTCATTGCATGAACATCGTCATTCGTGCGGTCCTACCGCTTCGGGCGCTCCTGGTCCTGCTGTTCGCGATCCTGCTGGTGTTCCAGACCATGTCGCTGCCCGGCCAGTTCGCCCACATGGCCGCGGAGCACCCTGAGAGCGCACATCTGCGCTGGCCGCTGACGGCCGTGACGGTCTTCTGGGTGCTGTGCATCCAGGTGGTGATCGTCGCGACGTGGAGGCTGCTCGGGATGGTGGTGGCCGACCGGATCTTCACGGTGGCCTCGTTGAAATGGGTGGACGTGATCCTCGGTGCGATCGTCGCCGCCTGGCTGGTGCTGGCCGGGGTGTTCCTGGTGGTGGGGTTCACCGCCGACGACCCCGGGCTGCCGCTCCTACTCCTGCTGATGGTGACGATCATCGCGGTGGCCGCGTTGCTGATGGTCGTGATGCGTGCGCTACTGCGGCAGGCGACCGGGCTGCGTACGGATATGGACGCGGTGATCTGATGCCCATCGTGGTGCGAATCGACGTTGAGCTGGCCCGACGCAAGATGAGCGTCGGCGAGTTCGCGGAGCGGGTGGGCCTGACGCCGGCCAACGTCTCCGTCCTCAAGAACGGGCGGGCCAAGGCGGTGCGCTTCAGCACGCTCGACGCCATGTGTCGGGTGCTCGACTGCCAACCCGGAGACCTGCTCGAGTGGGTCGAGGAAGACCAGAACGACGACAACGACGACGACAACGAGGTCGGTCGATGAAGGCGGCAGCGCGTTTCGTGGTGATCCTCATCGGCCTTCTCACGGTGATCGGTCTCGGGATCGCCGGGCTGATCCTCGGTGAGGCCGATGACTCCCCGGGGCTGCAGGCGATCGGGGTGGTGCTCATCGTGATCCCGGTGGTCGTCGCCCTGCGGACACCGCATACGCCGAAGCCCTGAATGTCGCATCCCTCAACTCCTACGGTGGAGGGGAGTCGACCAGGGAGAGAGCCGTGCGCCAGAACAGTCCGACCGACCAGAGCCGCCGGGACACCGGAACGGGGCCGTCCCCCGTCGGGGGGCACGGTGGCTCGCACGCCACGGCCGTGGCCGCCGCGCACGGGGTGCGGACCATGTTCACCCTGTCCGGCGCTCACGTCTTCCCGATGTACGACGCGGCCGAGAAAGAGGACCACGGCGTCTCACTCCTGGACGTGCGGCACGAGCAGACGGCGGCGTTCGCGGCCGAGGCGACCGGCAAACTCACCCGCTCCCCCGGCCTGGCGGTGTTGACCGCCGGTCCGGGCGTCACCAACGGGGTCAGCGCGTTGGCGCAGGCGACGTTCTCGGGAGCTCCGATGGTCATGATCGGCGGGCGGGCCCCGGCGGCGCGGTGGGGCACCGGCAGTCTGCAGGAGTTCGACCACGTGCCGGTCGTGCAGTCCGTGACCGTGTCAGCGGAGACCGCCCGAGACACCGCCGACATCGCCCCCGCCACCCATCGCGCGTTCACCGCCGCGGGCACCGCCCACCGCGGTCCGGCGTTCCTCGACGTGCACATGGACCACTTCTTCGATCGCAGCGAGTCGGTGCGGCCCGGCCCGGGCCCGGCCGACGACGGCTCCCCCGCCGCCGCGCCCGACCGCTCCCCCGACACCGACGCCGTCGACCGGATCGCCGACCTGATCGTGGGCGCCGAGCGGCCCGTGGTGGTGATCGGCTCGGACGTGTGGGCCGACGGCGCCGAGGAGGCGGCGCTGCGCTGCGTGGAGACGCTCGGGTTGCCGACGATCCCCAACGGCATGGGCCGCGGGATCCTGCCCGCGGGGCATCCGCTGCTGGTGACCAAGGCCCGCGGCCTGGCGTTCGGCACCGCCGATCTGGTGATCGTGGTGGGGACACCGCTCGATTTCCGGCTCGGGTACGGGGTGTTCGGCGGCAAGGACGACGCGACGCCCGCGACCGTGATCCACATCGCGGACTCCGAGAGCCAGCTCAGCCACCACGCCTCCCCGGCCGTGGCGACCGCCGGAGACCTGGGCCGGATCTTCGACGCGATGCTGGCGGCGGTCGAGAAGCGCCCCACGCGACCCGACCGGAGCAGCTGGACGGCCTCGCTGCGGGAGAAGGCGGACGCCACCCACGCCGCCGATCTGGAGCTGTTCTCCGCGAGCGCGGACCCGATCCACCCGGGGCGGATCTACGGCGAGCTGCTCCCGCGACTGGCCGAGGACGCGGTGGTGATCGGCGACGGCGGGGACTTCGTGTCCTACGCCGGCAAGTTCATCGAGCCCGCCCGGCCCGGCAACTGGCTCGACCCCGGGCCCTTCGGCTGCCTCGGCGCGGGGCTGGGTGCGGCGATCGCGGCCCGCATCGCCCGCCCGTCGAGCCAGGTGGTGCTCCTGCTCGGCGACGGCGCCGCCGGCTTCTCCCTCATCGACGTGGACACGCTCGTGCGGCACAATCTGCCCGGGGTGATGGTGATGGGGAACAACGGTGCGTGGGGCCTGGAGAAGGGTCCGATGCAGATGCTGTACGGCTACGACGTGATCGCCGACCTCGCCCCGGGAACCCGCTACGACGAGGTGGTCCGCGCCCTCGGCGGGGCCGGCGAGATGGTGACCGATCCGGCGCAGATCGGCCCGGCCCTGGACCGCGCGTTCGCCAGCGGGGTTCCGTACCTGGTGAACGTGATCACCGATGTCGAGGCCATGTACCCGCGCTCGACGTTCGGGGTGTGACCGGCCGCCCGATTTCCGCAACCCCTGAGGGCTGAAGGGGTAAGGGCCCGCGCCTGAGAAGACGAAAGCCGTCCACGGATCCGTGGACGGCTTTCGTCAGGAGTACCGGTGGGGGGACTCGATCCCCCGACCTCACGATTATGAGTCGTGCGCTCTAACCAGCTGAGCTACACCGGCATGCTCTGCTAGTCGGACGATCGCGCCGCCCGCACAGTGCGAGCCCCCTGTCGGAATCGAACCGACGACCTTTTCCTTACCATGGAAACGCTCTGCCGACTGAGCTAAGGGGGCGGGCCACATCGAGTCTCGGACTGTCCGTCCTCGGCTCGGTGCGTAAGCCTTTAGCAGATTACACACAGGCTTCGAGCGCACACAAATCGGCTGGTCAACGGTGGCCTACCCCGATCTGAGCGGCGGCTTCTCGCCGTCGGGGGTGGCAGAATGCTCGCATGCGCATCTCCGTGGTCGTTCCCGTCCTGGACGACGTCGATGAACTCCGCGGATGCCTCGCCGCACTGCTCGGGCAGTCACGACCGGCCGACGAGATCGTCGTGGTCGACAACGGCTGCTCCGACGACAGCGCGGCCGTCGCCCTCGCCGCGGGCGCGCGGGTGATCGAGGAGCCCGTCAGGGGCATCCCGGCTGCGGCGGCGGCCGGCTACGACTCGGCAACAGGCGATGTGATCGCCCGGCTGGACGCGGACTCTCGCCCCGGCCCCGACTGGCTCGCCCGGATCGAGACGGCCTTTGAGACGGACGCGGCGCTTTCGGCCCTCTCCGGGCCCGGCGAGTTCATCGGGCTCGAAGGATGGCGCGCTGCGGCGGCCCGGGTGCTCTACATGGACGCCTTCTTCCTGTCGGTCGGCGCGGCGATGGCCCACCCGGTGCTGTTCGGTTCCAACCTGGCGATGCGCCGCAGTGCGTGGGATCGGGCGCGCGATGGTGTCGACCGGACTGACCCCGAACTCCACGACGACATCGACCTGTCGTTCCAGTTCGGCGCCGCCGACCGCGTGGTCGTGGACCGCTCGCTGAGCGTCGGGATCTCCGCGCGCCCCTTCGACGACCCGGCCGCCATGCGGAGACGGTTCTCCCGCGCGTTCCGGACGATCTTCCGTAACTGGCGCACGAGCCCACCCTCGCAGCGGTGGCTGGAGCGCGCCCGGCGCTGAGAGACGTGCACGGTCCGGGCCGAGCGGAAGGGCCGGGCGGCGAGGCGGCGGTCAGGCCCAGACGAGAACCGACCAGAGGACGAGTTGGGTCACGCAGAAGCCGGCCAGCATGTTGAGCACGAGGAAGCGCTTCCAGCCCTCATTGGTCGCCTCGGCGGTCGAATCGTCGACCCGTAGGTAGGCGGCGACCGTCGCCAGGTACGGCAGGATCGCGAACGCCGCACCCGACGCGGGCCACGGCGCGCAGATCAGCAACACCAGGACGGCGGCGACGTAACAGGCCAGCGCGAACCAGACGGTGCTCCGCGCCCCGAGCACGGTCGCGACCGACTTGAGGTCGGCTTCGCGGTCGAAACGCACATCCTGCACGGCCCCGAACGCCTGGGACGCCGCGCCCCACAGCATGAACGCGACCAGGCACGCCCACACCCCCGCGGTGAGTTCGGCCCCGGCGATCGTCCACCCGATGATGGCCGGGGAGACGAAGTGGAATGCGGATGTGATCGAGTCCAGGAACGGGACTTCCTTGAACCGCATTCCTCTGGCGCTGTAGGCGATCACGGCGAACATGCTGGCCGCCAGCCACAAAGATGATTCCGCCGAACCCACCAGGACCAGGTAGACCAGGAACGGCACCGTCGTCACGGCCGAGGCCACGAGCGTCGCCGTGTGCCGCGACCGGTCGAGCACGGCGCCCTCGACCCCGCCCTTGCGCGGATTGCGTAGGTCGGACTCGTAGTCGAAGACGTCGTTGATCCCGTACATCGCGAGGTTGTACGGCACCAGGAAGAAGACCGTGCCGATCACCCCCACGAGGTCGAATCCGCCGGTGGCCAGGAGGTAGGCCAGCGCGAACGGGGCGGCGGTGTTCACCCACGACACCGGACGCGATGACCAGAACAGCGTGGTCAGCAGTGCGGGCGGCGCCGGCCTATCCGGAACGCTGTCCCGAACGCTGTCCGGAACGCCTGCCCCGGAGTCCTGCGGAGAGGTGTGTTCGTCGGCCACGGCCGCCGGCGTCCGCGCCGTGAGTACGGACCACACCGAGGGCACGAACACGGCGGCGGCGATCGCATACGAGAAGTCCTCGATCGGCGCCAGCCCGAGGCGCAGACCGCTGGTGAGGGCGTCGTCGTAGGCCACGAGACCGGCGGCGATCATGAGATTGTCGAAGATCGCGGTGAGGACGAGCAGCACCACCAGCGAGCCGCCGACGCCGAGCAACCACCGCCGTCGCTCGGCCCCGCGCAGTCGCCACAGGGCGATCGCCGCGGCGCCGAGCACCGGGATCGACATGGTGAGGTTGATGGTCGTGTAGATACCGGTCACGGGTGCTCCCCCGTTTCGTCGGTACGGGCCGGGTCGTTCCCTGTCCGCCGTGCGCGGAGGTGCTCGGCCGCGGCCGTCACCCCGGTCGCACAGACCAGCGCCAGGTACGACAGGAACGCCAGGAACACCACCTCTTCGACAGGGATCTCCGGCGCGATGAGCAGTCCGGTCATGAAGTCGGTCGTGCCGCGGAAGAACACACCGCTGCGCACGCCGAGTACGTCCCAGGTCAGGAACAACGCCACTGCGGCGGTGACGGCCAGCGCGGTGGCGGCCGGGGCGCGGAATGCGGCGAGACGCCAGCGGTGGTCGATCACGAGGATCCCCGCGAACGAGAGGGCCTGGACAGCCAGGTACGCCAGCCCGATCACCCGCTGAACACCGTGCCTCCGCCCGGCTCGGCCACCGGGGCGGTGCCGGTGTCGCCGCGCACGTGCTTGAGCACCAACTCCGCACTGATGAGGCACATCGGCAGCCCGATCCCCGGAATGGTCGAGGCGCCCGCGTAGAACAGCCCGTCGACGTGCCTGCTGACGTTGCGGGTGCGGAAGAACGCGCTCTGCGCCAGGGTATGTGCCGGGCCGAGTGCGGTACCGCGCCAGGCGCCCAGATCCGCCTCGAGATCGGCCGGCGCGATGGTGCGGCGTACGACGATCCGCTCGGCGAGGTCCGGGATGCCGGTCCAGTCGGCGATCTGCGCGATCGCCTGGTCGGCGGCCGCCTCGATCGTCGCGTCACCGGCACCGTCGACACCGCCACGCCCCGACGCGGGGTCGGCGGGGATCGGCACCAGGACGAAGAGGTTCTCGTGACCCTCCGGCGCGATCCCGGCATTCGGGTCGGTGTCGGTCGCGCTCGGCCTACAGACGTAGAGGGAGGCGGGATCGGGGATGTGCGGCTCGTCGCCGAAGATGGCGTCGAACCCCTCCTCCCAGCGCTCGGTGAACAACAGCGTGTGGTGCGCCAGCTGCGGCAGCTCGCCGCGCACGCCGAGCAGCACGAGCAACGCACCGGGCCCCGGCATACGCCGGTCCCAGTAGGACTGCGGGTAGGTGCGGAGGTGGTCCGGCAGCCACCGGGTCTCGAGGTGGTGCAGGTCCGCGGCGCCGACGACGAGGCCGGCCGGCAGCGTCCGCTCGGCTCCTGCCCGGTCACGTACCCGGACCCCCGTCACGGAGGGCCTTTCCGGGCCGGGGTCGGAGACCGTGAGGGCGATCGCCTCGGTGCCGGTGTGGATGCGCACGCCCTGCTGCTCGGCCACCCTCCGGACGGCCGCGATGAGCTCGGCGAAACCGCCGCGCGGGTAGAGCACCCCGTCGGCCAGGTCGAGGTGACTCATGAGGTGATAGATCGACGGCGCGAGGTACGGCGAGGAGCCCAGGAACACCGCCGGGTAGCCGAGGATCTGCTGGATGCGGCGGTCCCGGAAGCGGCGGGCCACGTACGACTGCAGCGGCTGGGCGAGCCGCGCGAGAAGCGTCCCCGCGCGGGCCACGACCTCCCGCCGCACCAGGGCCGGGTACGAGGTGAAGTTCGTGTAGAGGAACCGCCGCAGTGCGAGATCGTAGGTCATGCGGGCCGAGTCGAGATACTTCTCCAGGGCCGCGCCGGCCCCCGGCTCGAGAGACTCGAACAGCGCGGTGGAGGCGGCCCGGTCCGAGCGGACGTCGACCGGCTCGGACTGGTTCTCGAAGTACACGCGGTAGCCGGGGTCCAGGCGGACCAGGTCGAGCTGCTCGGCGGACGAGGTGCCGCAGAGTCGGAAGAAGTGGTCGAACACCTCCGGCATGAGGAACCACGACGGGCCCGTGTCGAAGCGGAACCCTCCGGACGACCAGCTACCCGCCCGGCCGCCGACCTCCTCGGTGGCCTCGACGAGCGTGACGTCACGGCCCTCCCGGGCGAGTAGCGCGGCAGTGGCCAGCCCGGCGATACCGCCGCCCACCACCACGACAGGACCGTCGGGGGCGACGGGTCGACCCCGACGCAGCCGCAGTCGCAGCCGCTCGAACTCACCACTCATCGGGACTCCCCCGACCGTTGGGAGACCCGGCGACCGGTGGCCGCGGCGCGGGCGATGATCTTCAGCTTCACCGCGTCGGGCACGCGGACCCGTCCGGAGCTCACTCCGGCGGCGCCCGCGGCGCGCAGCCGCTCGTTGAGCTCCGCGAACAGATCGTGCGCGGCCAACACCGCGAGGCGGTCCCGGCCGGGGATCCGGTCGATCGCGATGCGGGCCAGCCGCAGGTCGACGTCCACGTCGTCCGCCAACTCCCGGACATCGCGGTCGGTCAGTGCGAGCGGATCCCGACCGGGCAGATAGTTGCGGCCGAGCTCTCCGGAATCCTCACGGACGTCCCGGAGGAAATTGACCTTCTGGAACGCCGATCCCAGTGCTCGTGCACCGGCTGCGAGCTCGTCGTCGTCGCCCGATCCGCCACCCGCGAACGTCCGCAGGCACATCTCCCCGATCACCTCCGCCGACCCGTGGATGTACCGGCGCAGCGACTCGTCGCTGTGCACGGTGACGTCCAGGTCCGCCTCCATCGAGTCGTAGAACGGGTCCACCAGGCGCGCGCCGATCCCGAACCGGCGTGCGGTGTCGGCGAAGGCGTGGGTGACGGGGTCCGGGTCCAGCCCCTGCTCGATCGCGCGGTGGGTGCGGCGGCGTGCCTCGGCGATGAGCTCGCGCGCGGCGGCCGGGTCGTCCATCGCGCCGTCGACGACCTCGTCGGCGACCCTCGCCCACGCGTAGATCGCGGCGACATGCGGCCGGGTGGCCGGCGACAACAGTCGGCAGGCCAGGGCGAAGGACGTGGAGTAGCGGCGCAGCAGCACCTGCGCGCACGCCCGCGCGGCCTCGGTGAACTCCGCGTGCGGGTTCGTCGGGGTCATCGGGTCCTCTCCAGGGCGGCGGCCAGGTGGGGTGCGAGGGCGGCCCGGATCGCGGCCGGGATGGTCGGACGGTCCAGCGCGGTGCGGGCCGCGGCGACCAGATCCTCGGCGACCCGCTGCGCGTGGTCCCGGGCCCCGCACTCGTACAGGAGATCACGCGCGGTATCCGGGTCGGGGTCTCCGTGGCCGTGGCCCCCGAGCGCGGCGTCGATGCGGGGCCACGCGTCGGTGGTGGCGGCGAACGCCAGTAGGACGGTGGGCGCACCGCGCAGGAGATCGCCCTCGTTGGACTTGCCCGTCTCGCCCGGGTCGCCGAACACTCCCAGCAGGTCGTCGACCACCTGATAGGCCGTGCCCAGGTGAGCGCCCGCTTCACGCAACGACTCGACGGTCTGGTCCCCGGCACCTGCGAGAATCGCGCCCAGCACGAGCGGCAGGGAGACCGAGTAGGCGGCGGTCTTGGCCTGGCCGATCGCCAGGGCACGCTCCCGGCTCGGCGGACGGGCGTCAGCGGAATAGTGGATGTCGGCGTACTCGCCGGCCACGGAGGCCGCGACCGCCCGCTCGACCTCGTCGAGGACCCGGTGCACCGTCGGTGCGGGCACCGGCAGGCGTGCGAAGCCGCTCATCGCCGCGACAAGGAGCATGTCGCCTCCCAGCAGACCGGCGGCCCTGCCGACGCCCTCCGCGACCGCCGGGGCGGCGCCCCGAGCCGCCACCCGATCCCTCGTCCGGCCCTGGAGGTTGGACTGACCACGGCGGTGGTCGTCGCCGTCAACGACGTCGTCGTGGATGAGAAATGCCTCGTGGAGCAGTTCGAGCGCCTCGCCCACCGCGACCCGCACTGCAGGCTCCTCGCCACCGGCGGCGACGTACACGGCCTCGAGCAAAGCGGACCGTATCCCCTTGCCGGCGCGCGTCGTGGCGTCGAGATCCGCAACCCAGTCGTCGACGGCGGAGCCGAGCCCCGCTGGCACGTCACGCACGGCCATCCGAGGGACTGCGGGCACAGAACACAAGGTCATACCCTGTTATTCGGAGCGGAGGCGAACGCGGATGGGTCCTGACCGCGCCCAGTCGAGTCCGAGCCTGTCGCCACCCACGTATGCACGCCGCCAGCCTATCGCGGCGCGCCGCGGCGACCGCCAGCGCTGAGGGGGTGTCCCTGAAATGCACGAAGACCCCCGCTTGTGGCAGGGGTCTCCGAGTGCCAGATGATGGATTCGAACCAACGAAGGCTAAGCCGACGGATTTACAATCCGCTCCCTTTGGCCGCTCGGGCAATCTGGCGTGCACCCCGCAGGGCGCAGAGACACAGTACAACGCCCCGCCCCCCGGGTACCAAATCGGGGGTCTCCGGGGGCGGGTAACCTGGCCTGGATCGACCGCAGCAAGCCCCGCCACCAGTGAAGGAGAGAGCGTCCATGGCCTCGGAGTCCTCGTTCGACATCGTCTCGGAGTTCGACCGCCAGGAGGTGGACAACGCACTGAACCAGGCCGCCAAGGAGCTGGGCACGCGCTACGACTTCCGCGGCACCGACGCCGGCATCGAGTGGAAGGGCGAGGACGCGGTGGAGATCACCGCTAACACCGAGGACCGCGTCATGGCCGCCAAGGACGTGTTCATCGAGAAGCTGGTCCGCCGCGGGCTCAGCATGAAGGCGCTCGAGGTGGGCGAGCCGATGCCGTCGGGCAAGAGTTTCCGCCTGGTCGGCTCGCTCAAGCAGGGCATCGACAAGGAGAACGCCAAGAAGATCACCAAGCTCCTGCGCGACGAGGGACCCAAGGGCGTCAAGGCGCAGATCCAGGGCGAGGAGATCCGCGTGTCGTCCAAGAAGCGCGACGACCTGCAGACCTGCATCTCGCTGCTCAAGGGAGCGGACTTCGAGGTGGCACTGCAGTTCACCAACTACCGCTGACCCGCCAACCTGGCGCGCGGTTCCGCGGAAGCGAGCCCGACTCCCCCACCATTGCGCACCTGCGGGTCTAGAGTGAGCTTCATGACGCAGTTGCGAATCAGCGAGGCGGCCTCCCTGATGGGGGTCAGCGACGACACGGTGCGCCGGTGGATCGAACGCGGCGAGCTCACCGCGTCCCCGGACGATTCCGGTCGCAAGACCGTCGCCGGCGCCGATCTCGCCCGGCTGGCCCAGGAACGGGCCGC
The DNA here is from genome assembly GCF_053645335.1 of Dietzia sp. NPDC055340. NCBI lineage: Bacteria > Bacillati > Actinomycetota > Actinomycetes > Mycobacteriales > Dietziaceae > Dietzia > Dietzia sp. NPDC055340. The sequence continues at coordinate 117,046 of NZ_JBSHML010000006.1, forward strand.
CGGGCGGGGCGCAGGAGTGGACGGTTCCGGCGACGCCGCGGTCAGCGCGCGCAACAGCTTCCGCGGCCTGGTCACGTCGGTGAAGTCCGACCCGGTCATGTCCCAGGTCGACATCCAGTGTGGGCCCTACCGCGTGGTCTCGCTGATCTCCACGGAGGCCGTGCGCGAGATGGGCCTGGAGGCCGGCTCTCTGGCCACGGCGCGGGTCAAGGCGACGAGCGTCGTGATCGAAGGCGCCCCGCAATGACGCGCCGATTCGCCGCCGCCGCGCTCGGCGCCGTCGTTGGGCTGTCCGCGTTGGCGGGCTGCGCCTCCGGGGGCGACGACGACACCGCGGCGTCGCAGACGCTGACGGTGTTCGCCGCCGCCTCGCTCACCGAGGCGTTCTCGGAGTTGGCCGAGGACTTCGAGGCGGCCAATCCCGGTGTCGAGGTCCGGCTCTCCTTCGACGGCTCCTCCGGTCTGGTCGACCAGATCGCGAGTGGCGCCCCGGCCGACGTGTTCGTCTCGGCGGACGAGACGAACATGGACCGCGCGATCTCCGAGGGGCTGGTGGCCGGCACGCCGGCGGTGATCGCGACCAACGACCTCACGCTCATCACCCCGCCCGGCAATCCGGCCGGGATCACCGGGCTCGACGGCTCCCTGGACGGCACCCGGCTCGTCGTGTGCGCCGAGGGCGTGCCGTGTGGCAACGCCACCCTGGCGCTCGCGGAATCCGCCGGGGTCGAGTTGCGGCCGGTGAGCGAGGAGACCAAGGTCACCGATGTGCGCGGCAAGGTCTCCTCCGGCGAGGCCGACGCCGGGATCGTCTACGTCACCGACGCCGCGACTGCGGGGGACGCGGTCGAGAAGGTCGGGATCAGCGGCGCGAGCGCCCATCCCAACCGCTACCCGATCGCGATGCTGGAGAACTCCCCTGCCCCCGACCTCGGCCAGCGCTTCATCGATTCCGTCACCAGCCCCGCCGGTCTGGCCGTGTTGGCCGGGTACGGGTTCGGCCCGCCGTGACCGGTCGGCGTGTCCGCAGCCCCGGCGTTGTGGCGATGCCGCTCCCGCGGTGGCTTCTCGTCGCGGCGACGGGCACCGTCCTGCTGATGGCGCTGCCGCTACTCGGCCTGGCGGTGCGGATCCCGTGGGCGGATGTCCCCACGCTCGTCGGGTCCGAGGCCGCGCGGGACGCGGCGCTGCTCAGCCTGCGCACGTGCGCGATCTCGACCGTGTTGTGCGTGCTCCTGGGTACCCCGCTGGCGGTGCTGCTCTCGCGCAGTCACGGCCCGTTCGCGGCGCTCGCCCGGACGGTCACCGCGCTGCCCATGGTCCTGCCCCCGGTGGTGGCGGGCCTGGCGCTGCTCATCACGTTCGGCCGCACCGGCGTGGTGGGCCGGCACCTGTCGGTGCTGGGCATCGAGATCGGCTTCACGACCGCCGCCGTGGTGATCGCACAGACCTTCGTGGCCATGCCGTTCCTCGTCGTGGCGGTCGAGGGCGCGCTCCGTTCGGTCGACGCTCGCCTCGAGCAGACCGCGTCCTCCCTCGGCGCCTCCCCCACCCGCGTCCTCACCACGGTGACGCTGCCGCTCGTGCTGCCCGCCCTGGTGGCCGGGGCCACGATGTCCTTCGCCCGCGCCCTCGGCGAGTTCGGCGCGACGCTCACCTTCGCCGGCTCGCTGCAGGGAACCACGCGCACGCTGCCGCTGGAGATCTATCTCAGCCGCGAGTCGGACACCGGGACCGCGCTCACCCTGGCCCTGCTGCTCATCGTCGTGGCGGCGGTCCTCATGGCCGGCTCGGCCGTCGTCGCGCGCAGGGCGGTGACGGGCCGTGGCTGACGCCCCCGCCCGGGCCGTCGCGTCCGCCGCCGTGCCCGCCGCCGAGCTCGACTGCAGCGTCACGGACCGCGACGTCGACTTGGGCCTCACCGTCCCGGCCGGGCGCCGCGTCGCGATCGTCGGCCCCAACGGCGCCGGCAAGTCCACGGCTCTGGCGCTGCTCGCCGGGCACCTGCGACCCGACTCCGGTGAGGTCCGGATCGACGGCCGCGTGGTCAGCTCTCCTCGCGCCCACCTGCCGGCCCATCGCCGCCGCGTGGTGACGCTCGAGCAGCGCCCCGGCCTGTTCCCCCACCTGTCCTCCCTCGACAACGTCGCGTACGGCCCCCGCGCCCGCGGTGTCCGTCGCCGGGACGCGCTCGCCCGCGCCCGCGCCGAACTCGATGCCGTCGGCTGCGCAGACCTCGCCGACCGCCGCCCCCACCAGCTGTCCGGCGGGCAGGCGCAACGCGTCGCCCTGGCCCGCGCGCTGGCGGTGGATCCGGAGCTCGTCCTGCTCGACGAGCCCCTGGTCGCCCTGGACGTAGAGGTCGCACCCGCGATCCGGCGCCTCCTCGCCGACCGCCTCACCGGCCGGGCCGTCGCGCTGGTGACCCACGATCCGCTGGACCTGTGGGCGCTGGCGGACGATGTCGTCGTCGTCCTGTCCGGTCGCGCCGCGCAGACCGGCACGGTCGAGCAGGTCCTCGCCCGCCCCGCGTCCGACTTCGGCGCGCGACTGGCGGGGGTGTCGCTGGTGGAGGGGACGATCGTCGACGACGACGAGGTCCACACCCCCGCCGGCGACGCGGTCACCGGGGTCCGTGCCGAGCCCGCGGACGGGTGGCGCAACGGCGGGCGGGCGATCGCGACGGTGGATCCGCGATCGGTGGCGATCCGTGCGGTCGGCGCGCCGGCGGGTCCGGGCGCGCTCGCGGGGAGCCCGGTCGACCTCGCCCACAGCCCGGCCGGCCCCGCCTCGAGCCCGCGGAATTCGTGGCCCGCGCGCGTGGTGGCGGTGGCCCCGGCGGGCGCGCTGACCCGGCTGACGGCAGAGCTACGGGACGGGCAGCGGGTGGATGCCGAGGTGACCAGCCGCTCGGCCGCCGAGCTGTCGCTCGCGCCGGGGTCGGACGTGATGCTGGTGGTCAAAGCCGCCCAGGTCGCGCTCTATCCGCGTCCCTGACGCCCGCCCGCCTCGTCGATCGCCTCTGGGGCGCGCGGCGACTACCCGGCGACTCCCGGGCGGAGGTGTCAGCCGACGCGGTCGACGGTGAAGCGCACGAGCCGTCGCAGCGCTTCGTTGGCGGGGCCGGCCGGCAGCGCGTCGAGTTCGGCCATGGCGTCGTCGACGTACTGCTCCAGCGCGACCCGCGCGCGGCGCATGCCCTCCGAGGCACGGAGCAGGTCGAGGGCCTCGGCGACCTCGGCGTCGTCGGTCAACGGCTGCGCGAGCAGTTCCCGCAGCCGGGCGCTGTCCGCTGAACCGTCCTCCATGGCGTAGATCATGGGCAGCGTGTGGACGCCCTCGCGCAGATCCGTGCCGGGCGTCTTGCCCGAGTCGTCTGCGGGCGAGGCGATGTCGATGATGTCGTCGGCGATCTGGAACGCGATCCCCACCGCGTCGCCGAGGCGGCGCAGGCGCTCGATCTGCTCGGCGTCCGCTCCGGAGTACTCGCCACCGAACTGGGCGGCGGCGGCGATCAGCGAGCCGGTCTTCTCCCAGATCACGCGCAGGTAGTGCTCGGCGGCGTCGGTGGCCTGCTCACCGGTTCCGGGTCCGACGGTCTCACGCATCTGACCGGTGACCAGCTCGGCGAAGGTCTGGGCGATGAGTTGCACCGCCGCCGGGCCGAGGTCGGCCAGCAACATGGACGCGTGGGCGAACAGGAAGTCGCCGGCGAGGATGGCGGTCGAGTTATCCCAGCGACTGTTCGCGGACTCGACACCGCGACGCATGGCCGCCTCGTCCATCACATCGTCGTGGTACAGGGTGGCGAGGTGGATCATCTCGCACACGACGGCGGCCTTGACCAGTCGCTCGCGGTCGGGCTCCGGGCCGAGCTGCCCGGTCAGGAGCGTCATGAGCGGGCGGAATCGCTTGCCGCCGGCGGTGACGAGGTGCAGGGCGACCTCGGAGAGGAAGTCCTCCCCGCTGGCCAGTCGACTGACGAGCAACTTCTCGACCTCGTCGAGCGTGCTCCGCAAGTCGGCCGCGAGGGCTGCGTCACCGAGGTCCACACCCGCCACCGTGTGGTCGGGCGTCGTTGCCGCGGTGCCGGTCGTCACTGAATCGCTCGACATCCCCACTCGTCCTCGTCGCCTGTAGCGGAACCGGCGTCGACCGGCCCTGAGGACAGACTACGGTCCCGCACTCAGGGCTGCGGCACCCCACCCCGTCCGAGGTCCCGGCGACCGTCCGGCCGTGCGACCTGCCACCATGGAGCACATGGAGTCACGGCCGCCACTTCCCGCTTCGACCGATGTCCTCGTGGTGGGCTGCGGGCCCGCCGGGTCGGCCACGGCGACGTGGCTGGCGCGGGCCGGGCGCGAGGTGACGGTGCTGGACGCAGCGATCTTCCCCAGGGACAAGACCTGCGGTGACGGGCTCACGCCACGGGCGATGGCCGAGGTCGATCGGCTGGGTCTGGGCACGTGGGCGCGGGATCGCATCACCATCAGGGGGCTGGATCTGCGCGGCTTCGGCCATCAGCGCCGGGTTCCGTGGCCGGCGGGCGATCACGGCGGGACCGGTTCGGCCGTGCGCCGCACGGTGTTCGACAACCGCCTGCGTCAGACCGCCGTCGAGGCCGGCGCCGTGGTCCATGAGGGCGTGCGGGTGACGGGCGTGGAGAGGGGCGACGACGACGCGGTCGTCGCCGTCCGGGCCGGGGAGCAGCGAATCGCGTGCCGGACCCTCGTGGTCGCGGACGGCGTCCGCTCGCCGGTGGGCAGGATGCTCGGTCGGACCTGGCATCGCGACACCGTGTACGCCGTGGCGGCGCGCTCCTACATCCGGTCGGGCAGGCACGACCATCCGTGGATCGGTTCTGATCTCGAACTGCGCGACGAAGCGGGCGCCATCCAACCCGGCTACGGCTGGGTGTTCCCGCTCGGCGACGGCGAGATCAACCTGGGCGTGGGTGCACTCGCGACGGCGGCCCGCCCGGCGAACGTCGCGGTCAAGGAACTGCTGCAGCACTACGCGCGTCTCGTGCGCGACGACTGGGAGTTGACCGGCGAGCCGCGGGCGGTGACGTCGGCGCTGCTGCCGATGGGGGGCGCGGTGTCCGGGGTGGCCGGTCGCAACTGGGCTGCCGTGGGCGATGCCGCGGCGTGCGTGAACCCGCTCAACGGCGAGGGCATCGACTACGCACTCGAGGGAGGTCGTCTGCTGGCCGAGCTCATCTGCTCGGGCCCCGGGCCCGCCGGCGCCGGCTCGAGCGCTTCGGGGTCCGGCACGCGCCCCGTCACCGTCGACCTCTCCCGCGCCTGGCCGGAGCTGCTGCGCGCGACCTACGGTGAGTCGTTCGCGATCGCCCGCGACGCGGCCCATCTGCTGACGTTCCCGAAGTTCCTGCCACTGGCCGGGCCGATCGGGATGCGCTCGCAGGCGCTGATGACGGCCGCGGTGCGCTGCATGTCCAATACGGTGGCCGATTCCGACCGCGACATCGTCGCCCGGAGCTGGCGGGCCGCAGGCTCGATCGCCCGCCGCCTGGACCGCCGCCCGCTCTTCACCGACTGACCCTGCGCGCCGCTCTGCGCCCCGGCATCCGTTGCCGGATGGGACGGGCGGGGTGAGGTCAGGCGGGCTTGCGGGCCATGTGGATCGCCGCGATCCCGCCGGTGAGGTTGGTGACGCTGCAGCGCTCCCAGCCGCTCGACTCGATGATCCGCATCAGTGCCGCCTGGTCGGGCCAGTCGCGGATCGACTCGGCCAGGTAGACGTAGGCGTCCGGGTTCGAGGACACGCTGGTGGCGATCTTCGGCAGCGCCCTCATCAGGTAGTTCATGTAGATCGCACGGAACGGCGGGAACACCGGGGTGGAGAACTCCACCACGGCCAGCCGGCCGCCGGGCCGCACCACGCGTGCCATCTCCCGCAGCCCGGCGGCGGTGTCCTGCACATTGCGCAACCCGAAGCTGATGGTCGCGGCGTCGAAGGAGTCGTCGGCGAACGGCAGCCTCATGGCGTCACCGGCGACCTTGGGCACGTCGCGGCGGGCACCGGCGCGGAGCATGCCGAGCGAGAAGTCGGCCGCCACGCACCATGCGCCGGACTTCGCCAGCTCGACCGTCGACACCGCGGTGCCGGCCGCCAGGTCGAGGACACTCTCGCCGGGCCGCGGCGCGAGCAGCGAGCGTGCACGACGACGCCACAGGTGGTCCATGCCCCCGGAGAGGACGGTGTTGGTCACGTCGTAGCGGTCGGCGACTCCGTCGAACATCGACGCTACGTCGCGGGGCTGCTTGTCGAGATCGGCGCGGGACACGCCCACGACGCTACCCGCTGGTGGTCAGGCCACCACACGCGACGGCCGGGCCACGCCGTGCCGTCGGGCGGTGGTCCGGGCCCCCGCGGCCGCGTAGTGGTCGAAGAGTTGACCGCAGATCGCGTCCCAGGTGCGGCCCGAGACGGTCGACAGGGCGCCGGCGGCGAGCGCGTCGTGGTCGGCGAGCACGCGGTCCACCGTGTCGGAGACCTCGGCGGCGTAGGTACGGGGGTCGAGCAGATAGCCGTTCACGCCGGCCCGGACCAGGTCGCGCGGGCCGCCCCGGTCGGGGCCCAGGACGGGCACGCCCGAAGCCTGCGCCTCCTGGATGGACTGGCAGAACGTCTCGAACTCGCCGGCGTGGCAGAACACGTCGAAGGTGGCGTAGGCCTGGCCGAGCTGCTCTCCGTGGAGTTCACCGGTGAAGATCGCGTGCGGCATCGCGTCCTGGAGCGCGGGACGGTCCGGGCCGTCGCCGACGACGACGAGTTGCAGATCGCCGGCGGGGCCCGACCGGTCGGCGATCGCCTGCAATCTCTCGACGTGCTTCTCCGGGGCGAGCCGGCCGACGAACCCCACGACGGGCCGCCCCTCTGGCGACCACAGCCTGTGCAGGGCCTCGCTGCGCCGGGCGGGGTTGAACCGGACGGAGTCCACACCGCGGCCCCACCGGTAGAGGCGCGGGATGCCGTGGCCGGACAGGTCGGCCATGGCCGCGGTGGACGGCGCGAGGGTGCGGTCGCAGCTGACGTGGATGGCCCGGGTCCAGGCCCAGGCCGCGTCGGCCATGACGCCGACGCCGTAGGAGTCCGCGAACCCGGCGACGTCGGTCTGGTAGACGGCGACGGTGGGCACGTCGAGGGCGCGCGCGGCGGCGGCACCCGCGGCGCCGAGCACGAACGGCGAGGCCAGGTGCACCACGTCGGGCGCGAAGTCGCGGAGCGCGTTGTAGACGCTCGGGCTGGGGGCGCCCACGGGCAGCGAGGAGACGACCGGCACACGAACGGACGTGACCCGGTGGACGGGGAAGCCCAGGTGGTGGTCGCGCTCGGACATCATCGACTCGGGCCCGCCGAAGAGGGGGACGAACCCGCTGACCAGCGGATGCGCGCGCACCGCGTCCGCCGCACCCTGCCACAGGCCGACGTTGCCCGACGGCGCCACGACCAGGCAGTCGTGCCCGTGCCTGCGCGCGTATTCCAGCACGCGGAGGACGGAGTTGGTGACGCCGTTGACGTTCGGCAGGAACGATTCGGTGACGATTGCTACGCGCACCTCATCACTGTCGCCCGCGCCGGCCACACGCCGGTGATCTCCCGGGGACGACCCGGGGAATTCACGATGACGGCCGGTGAACCCTCGGCGACGTGGCGGCATACACGAGCGCCGCGAGCGGGACCACGACCGCCGGGACGCTCAACGCGGGCACCACCGCGACGGTCCAGCTGCGGCCCGACACGCGGACGAGGTCGGGGTTCGCGCGCCGGAACTCGACCTGCACGCGTTGGCCCTCGACGAGGCCGGTCGGATAGAAGACGCCGGTCACCGGACGCACGTTCTGCCCGCCGCCGGCGTCGAACTCGACCGCTGCGCGCCGGTCGGTGACCTCGGTGACGGTGGCGGTGGCGCTGCCCATGTCCTGGTCGATGCGCTGGTCGTTGATGAAGCACGCCAGGAGGATGAGCAGCGCGACGACGAGGGAGAACAGGGCGACGACGACGGCGACGATCCGCACCGCACGTCTGGTGAGCGCCGCTCGCCGCACCTGACGGGCCGAGCGCCGGCGAGCCGGCCGGAGCGGGCGTGCGGATCCCGTGGTGGTCACCCGGGGGCCCCGCTCATCCGAGCGCCTCTGCCCGTAGGGCGGCGTGGAGGTCGCGCAGGCCCTGGCGGCTGGTGGAGACCCGCACGACGCGCATGCCCTCGGGGACGATGTCGCGGTGCCGGGCGGAGATCGACGGCCCGGTGAGCATCTCCTCGAGGCCGGCCGGGTCGGTGTCGGTGAACGGGATGCCCGCGCCGACACAGAGCGCGCGCAGGTCGGCGCCGTGCGGGGTGCCGAAGACCCGCTCGAAATCGGTGGCCAGCCGGGGATCGCCCTGCTCGAGGAGTGAGAAGATGCCGCCTCCGTCGTCGTCCGCGACGACGATCGTCAGATCCTCGGGGTGCAGTTCGCGGGGGCCCAGTACCAGTCCCGACAGGTCGTGGAGGAAGGTCAGGTCACCCATCAGCGCCACCGTGCGGCCCGGCGCCGTGAGGGCCACCCCGATGGCCGTGGACACGGTGCCGTCGATGCCGGCCGCCCCGCGGTTGGCGTACACCGACACGTCGGGGTCCAGAGGGCCCACCAGGGACAGGTCGCGGATGGCGTTGGAGGCGCCCACGACGAGGTTCCCGCCGTCCCGCATCCCGCGGGCCACCGCCCGTGCCACGTGCAACCCGGTGGGTCCGGCCGAGTTGAGGTGCCGGTCGAGGAGGCGGTCGACCGCCTCATGGGCGTGCGTGTTCACCTTGGCCGCCTCGGCGACCCACGCCGGGTCCACGTCCCACCCGGTGAGGACCGAGTCCGCGAGTTCGGCGGCGCTGCCGGTCGGGTTGGGCGAGTGCGGGCCCGCGTCGAGGATCACCAGGTCGACCCCGGGATCGGCCAGCAACCCGGTGACCGACCTGTGCAGGGTCGGCCGCCCGGTCACCACGACCTGCTCCGGAGACAGTCCGGGGATCGCGAGTGGGTGCACCGGGTGCAGCGGGACCGGCGCCCCGGGCTCGGCGACCGTCGGCACGCCCACCAGCCCGGACACGGGCTGCGCGCCGGCTCCGGAGACGACCAGCGTCCGCCGGGTCAGGTCCACCGCCACGGCCGAGGCGCCCGGCGCGGAGTCCAGCCCCGCCATGGCCCGCTGCACCCACGGACGACCGCCGGGGCGGCCCTCCGGGAGATCGACCGGCGCAGCGGTGACAGCGCGCGCGGTCGCGGCGTCGTCGTCGTCATCATCCCCGCCCAGGGCGGTGCCGTCGGCGGCGGTGAGGCGGTACTCCTCGTCCCCCTCCGCCGGGACGAGCGGCTCGCGGAAGGCGATGTCGACCTGCACCGGACCCGGATCCGACAGGGCCGTGGCGGTGAGGATCGCGCGGCCGATCGCGGCACGCCAATGGCGGTGCTCGAGCTCGGGGTCTCCGGCCGCTCCCAGTTCGACCACCGTTCGCGCGTGCGGCCCGAACAGTCCCACCTGGTCGATGGTCTGGTTGGCGCCGGTCCCCCGCAGCTCGGGCGGGCGGTTGGCGGTCAGGGCGAGGATCGGCACCCCGGAGTGCGCGGCCTCGACCATCGCCGGGTGGAGGTTGGCCACCGCGGTGCCGGAGGTGACCACGACGGGGACCGGCCGCTTCGAGCCGAGCGCCAGTCCCAGTGCGGTGAACCCGGCCCCGCGCTCGTCGATCCGGACATGCAGCCGGAGCCGGCCGGCCCGCTCGGCCGCGGCCAGCGCCAGGGCCAGCGGCGCGCTGCGTGAACCCGGGCACAGGACCGCGTCGGTGATGCCGTGGCGGAGCATCTCGTCGACCAGCACGCGGGCCTGCGCGGTGCTGGGATTGCTCTGGGTGGGGTGGCTGGGAGTCATCGCCACCAGCCTAGTCGGGGGCGGTCGCGGCGTCGGGTCCCCGCGACGGGCGGGCGGCGTGGGTCACCCGCTCGGCCAGCGCGGCGAACCGCCCCCGCAACCCGTCCGGCGACTCGACCGTGAACGGCGCGGGCAGGCGGGCCAGGTACCAGGCCAGATCGTCCAGGTCGGTGGCGCCGGCCTCCAGGCGGCAGGCCGGGCCGTCGGGGTGGTCGTGGCCGCGCAGGGCCGTCACCGCGCCGAACGGCGGCGGGAAACACTCCAGCACCTTCTCCGCCGGCGCCTCCACCACCACGCTGGCCCGGTACTCGTACGGCGCCGTGGCGACGGACTGCTGCACATGCGTGGCCGGATCGGGCACGTCCGCGCGGGGCGTGAACCGCCAGCGCGTGCGGTGCACCGACCGGATGCGGTCCAGACGGAAGGTGCGCCAGTCGGCCCGGTCGAGGTCGAACGACAGGAGGTACCACCGCCGGCCCAACACCACGATCCGGTACGGCTCGACCCGGCGCTCGGTGTCCCGGCCCGCGCGGTCCCGGTAGTCCATCCGCACCTGCTCCGAGGCGCGGACCGCGTGCCCGAGTTCGATGAGCAGCGCCGGCTCGACCGGGGTGTCCGTGCCCGGGACCGCCACCATCGACTCGGTGACGGCGGCGACCCGCTCCCGCAGTCGGCCCGGCATCACCTGGTCGAGCTTGGTCAGCGCTCCCAACGCGTGCTCGCCGACGCCCGCGACCGCACCGCCGGCGGCGAGGCGCAGGGCGATGGCGACGGCGACCGCCTCGCGGTCATCGAGCAGGAGGGGCGGCAGTCTCCGGCCCGAGCCCAGTCGGTAACCGCCGCCCGCTCCGCGCTCCGACTCGACGGGGTACCCCAGGTCGCGCAGCCGGTCGACGTCCCGGCGCACGGACCGGACCGTCACCCCGAGCTCGCCGGCCAACTCGGCGCCCGTCCACACGGACCGGCGCTGGAGCAGGTCCAGCAGGCTGAGCACGCGCTGGGTGGTGGGCGTCCTGTCCGCGGTCATGCGAGAAGTCTCCCACCCGCAGAGGACGGATCCTGTCCTGATGGGCTGCGATGCTGCTTTCACCGCGACCGCAGGCCGTGGAACCGATCCCCCAGGAGCCCGACATGACCGCCGACAGTCCCCCGCCCGTAGACCGCCCACAGGCCACCGACAGCCCCCTCGACTGGACCGGTCAGCTGGTCGACCAACTGGATTTCCACTGGCACGGTCACCTACGCCCGCGACTGGAGGGCCTGACCGACGAGGAGTACCACTTCTCCCCTGCTCCCGACGAGCTGACCTGGGGCGTGCGCCCGCGGGGCACCGGCGCGACGGAGATGCAGGGCGGGACCGGGGAGTTCACGATCGACTTCGCCTACCCCGAGCCCCAGCCGGCGCCGCTGACGACCATCGCGTGGCGGATCGGCCACGTCGTCGTCGGCGTGCTGGGCGCCCGGTGGCATTCCCACTTCGGCGGACCGCCGCACGACTACATGACCCACGAGTTCGCCGGGGACGCCGCCGGCGGCCTCGCCCAGTTGGACCGCACCTATGCCGGGTGGATCGACGGCGTCCGCGGGCTCGACGCGCGGGCCCTCGCGACCCCCGTCGGCCCCGCCGAGGGGCACTGGGCCGACGCGCCCATGGCCACGCTCGTCCTGCACATCAGCCGCGAGGTCATCCACCACGGGGCCGAGATGTGCCTGCTCCGCGACCTGTACGCCACCACCCGCTGACCGAACCACCAGACCGCCAGATCACGAGGAGTCGTCATGCCCTTCTTCCCCGCCACCTCCGGCACCGAGCGCGAGAACCTGCTCGAGTGGATCGACGTCGCGCTCACCAACGCGCGATCGATCGTCGCCGGACTGACCGCAGATCAGCTCCGTGCCCGCCCGATCCCGTCCAGCGAGCTCACACTCGGCTGGCTCACCCTGCACATCGGTGAGGTCGCGGAGAGCTGGCTCGGTCGCGCCGCCGCCGCGCCCCGGGCCCTCGACACCGGCCGCACCCTGCTCGAGTCCTTCGAACACGCGGAGACCGTCAACCAGGTGGCGCCCGACGCGACCGCCGAGGACGTCCTGGTCGAGTTCGACCGCCGGCACGCCACCGCACTCGACCACCTCCGCACCGCCGACCTCGACGCGACCGTTCCGGTGCCCACCGAGATGCCCTGGTTCCCCGCGGACCTGCCCGCGTTCAACGGGCGCTGGGCGGCACTGCACGCGCTCGCCGAGATCGAACGGCACAGCGGACACGCCGACATCCTGCGCGAGGCCATCGACGGCGGCACGATGTACGACCTCATCGCGCGCGACCAGGGCATCGACATGTCCTACATCGGCCGGTGGTTCGCAGAGCACCCGGAGGTGCCCGCGCCGGCCTGGTGAGAGTGAGTCCGCGGCGGCGCGGGGCGCGGGCGTGGGGCGCGGGGCGCGGGGCGCCGGCCCGCAACGGGCAGAGTGACCCCCGCCGCCCGGCAGGACGATACGCGGCCACGGCGGCAGAATGGGCTCATGCGCACCGTCTACACGCCCGATGATCCCCCCGCCAGGGGCCTGTACCCGCTGCTCACCGCTTCGGTCGCGCCCCGGCCGATCGCCTGGGTGTCGACGGTGTCCGCCGACGGGGTGCCGAACCTCGCGCCGTACTCGTTCTTCACCGTTGCCTGCACGGACCCGGCGATCCTGTCGGTCACCTCGATCGGCCACAAGAACACCCACCGGAACCTTGTGGACACCGGCGAGTTCGTGGTGAACATCGGCACAGAGTCGCTCATGGAGGTCATGAACGCCACGTCCGCCCCGTTCGGCCCAGAAGTCGACGAGTTCGAGGCGACCGGCCTGACCGCGGTGGCGTCCGACAGAGTCGCCGCGCCGCGGGTGGCCGAGGCACCGATGGCGTTCGAGTGCGTCCGCCACGACGTGATCGACCTCGGTACCAGTGCGATGCTGCTCGGTCGGGTCGTGAGCGTGACCATCGCGGACGACGTGCTGGCCGCGGACGGGCTGCCCGATTTCAACTCGCTGCTGCCGCCCTCCCGCCTGGGCCGGCACCAGTGGGGCTACGCCCCGCGGACGCGGGAGCTCCCCCGGCCGATGAAGTAGCGGCTGACCGGGCGGGCGGCGATAGGGTTCCGGCATGGCCACCGGTGCTCGTAAGTACGACAGTTCCCGCCGACAGCAGCAGGGGCGCGAGCGCATCCTGGAGGCGGCCCTCGACCTGGCCCGCGCCAGCGGCGGGTGGAACTGGGTGGACATCACGTTCAAGACGGTGGCCGACGCCGCCGGGGTGAGCGAGCGGACCGTCTACCGCCACTTCCCCACCCAGTCGGACCTCCACGAAGCACTGTTGCTCCGGATCAATCAGGATGCCGGCATCTCCTACGACGACCTGTCCGTCGACGACGTGTCGGAGCTGGTCGGGCGCCTGTTCACCTCGCTCAGCACCTTTGACCGGGCTCTGCACACGCAGCCCTCGCCCTCGGAAGCGGCTATCGCCATGAACCGCGATCGGATGCAGGCATTGCTCGACGCCTGTGGAGGCGACCGTCGTCTCGCGGCACTCCTGGATGTGCTGTGGAGCAACGACACCTATGAGCGGCTGACGTCGATCTGGCGGATGCCGACCGACGACGCCGTCGATGCGGTCACCTGGGCGATCGATCGCCTGCTGCCGCCGGAAGGGCGCGTCTGAGCCCGGCCACGCTAGGGGCCTGGTGCGGGCCCGACCTGTCGCACACCTGACCTCGCGTGGCCCGCAGGCCCGAAGGGGTTGTGCCCGGTTCGCTTTTAGTGTCATAGTTCTGACACGAAATACGAACCGAGGAGTGTGGGCATCGTGACGGCTGTGCAGAAGCAGATGCGACGAGGGGCCCCGTCACCTCCGCCCGAGGCGCTGCGGGACGACCACCGATTCGCGGCCTGGGCGGCGGAGGCCGCGGGCAGGGTGTTGCTCGACCTGCGCGGCTCGGGGCTCGCGGGCGAGGAGCTGAAGGACGCCGGTGATCTCTGCTCGCACGAGGTGCTGATGGACCTCTTCGCGAGATATGCGCCCGGGGACGCGGTGCTCTCCGAGGAGGAGCACCGCGGCACCACCGGCCGCCACGACCGGCACACCGCGCGGCGGGTCTGGATCATCGACCCGGTCGACGGAACCCGGGAGTACTCCGAGCCACCACGCGACGACTGGGCGGTCCACGTGGCGTTGTGGCAGGACGGCGAGCTCACCGCCGGTGCCGTGTCCCAGCCCGCGCTCGGCCGGACTTTCCACACGGGGTGCGCCCCGGCGGCGCGGGGGCCCGCAGCCGCGCGACCGCGCATAGCGGTCTCCCGGACCCGGCCACCTGCGTTCGTGGAGGAGCTCGCGGCCGAGCTCGGCGCCGACCTGGCGCCGATGGGTTCGGCCGGCGTCAAGGTCATCTCGGTGGTCCGGGGCATCACCGACGCCTACGTGCACGCCGGCGGCCAGTACGAATGGGACTCCGCTGCCCCGGTCGCGGTGGCCCGCCGCGCCGGCCTGTTCACCAGCCGGATCGACGGCACACCACTGGTCTACAACCAACCCGACGTGCTTCTCCCGGATCTGCTGGTGTGCCACCCCGAGCTCGCCGCGCCGATCCTCGACCATCTCGCGGCCCACCCGATCAACCACCAGGAGGAGGACTCATGACCGAGGACTGGACCCGGAGCCTGCGGGACGCGGTCGCCGAGGCCGAGGCTCTCATCGCCGACCCGCCGTTCACCATCACCGAACAGGAGCGCGCCGAGGGCTACGACTACCTCGCGGGCAGTATCCGCTCGTCGGTGCAGGCGGCCTTCGATTACGACCTCGTCCACCCCGTGCTGATGAACGGCACTCATCAGTACGCGCGTCAGGGACTCGACAACCCGGACGCGATCTACTTCAACGCCTACCTCACCGAGGGCGGGACCTACGAGGTCTCGGGCGTGCGGGGCACCACGGCGGACCTGTCCTTTCAGCTCATGGACGGCGGCTACACGGCCGCGGGCGCACCGACGACGCTGGCGGCCTTCGACGATCGCGAGCTGGACATCGCCGACGACGGCACCTTCACGTGGAGATTCGGCCCCGAACTCGGGCTGTCCAAGGGCTCCAACCTGATCGTCCGAGAGGTCTACAACAACTGGATCGCCGAGCGCCGTGGCTCGATCCGCATCCAGAGACTCGACACGGCCGGCGTGCCGCGGCCGCCGCTGACCCGCGAGGGGGTCCAGAAGCGCTACGACGTCGCCGCCAAGGCCTTGACCACCCGGATCCGCACGTGGTTCGAGTTCCCGAAGTGGTTCACCTACTCCGAACCGGTCAACACCCTGACCTCGCCCAAGCGGACACCGGGCGGGCTGGCCAGCCAGTACTCGGCGCTGGGCCACTACGACCTGCGGGACGATCAGGCCCTGGTCGTCACCGTCCCCGTGTGCGACGACGCCGCGTACCAGGCCATCCAGCTGGGCTCCAAGTGGTACGTGTCGACCGATTACGAGCACTACCAGTCGTCGTTGACCGCCGCACAGTCCCAAGCCGACCCGGACGGGATGTTCCGTTACGTGATCTCGACCCGCAATCCCGGCATCGCGAACTGGCTCGACACCACGAACCACGCGTCCGGGGTGATCATGCTGCGTTGGCAACACACCGAACGTCAGCTCGGGCCAGCCGACGGACCGTCCGTGGAGCTCGTCGCCCTCGACGACCTCGCCCGGAGCCTGCCCTATTACGACGACAACCTCGTCACCGCCGAGCAGTACGCCGCGAGGATCGCCGACCGTCAGGTCGGCATCGCGCAGCGGATGATCTCGTGACCCCGGATAAGGACCACCACATGAGTGACAACGTCATGACCAGGGAGCGGGCCGAGGTCGGCTCGTACGAGGAGATCGTGGCCGCCGCCATGCGCTCCACAGGACTGTCGGACCTCGGCACCGGCGCCCACGAAGCAGGTCTGCGGGTGATCATCGAGGACCTCAACTCGGCCGAGGCCGGGCTCACCCCCCGGGGCCGCGCGTTCCAGCGCTCGGAGGTCAAGAGCGCCCTTACCGGGGTGCTGCTCACCGAGGCGGCGTTCGCGGCCCACCCCGGCCACCGCGATGTGCGGGTCGAACGTCCGATCTTCCTGATGGGGCTGCCCCGAACCGGGACCACGATCCTGCACCGGCTGTTGCACGCCGACCCGGGAGCCCAGGGGCTCGAGATGTGGCTGACCCAGTTCCCGCAGCCCCGGCCACCGTACGACACCTGGGAGTCGAACCCGCAGTATGCCGCGATGCAGCGGGCGTTCGCCGCCCATCACGCCGCGGACCCGGAGTTCATGGGCATCCATTACATGGACGCCGCGGTGGTCGAGGAGTGTTGGCGGATGCTGCGCCAGACCGGCAAGTCGAACTCCTATCAGACCACCGCGTACCTGCCGCGCTACACCGAGTGGCTGGCCGGCCAGGACTGGACGGACGCCTACGCGCGGCACCGGCGCAACCTGCAGCTCGTCGGTCTCAACGACCCCGACAAACGCTGGGTGTTGAAGAACCCGTCGCATATGACCGCACTGGACGCCCTCATGGCGGTCTACCCAGATGCGCTGATCGTCTACACCCACCGTGAACCGGTCACCTGCATCGCCTCCGCCTGCTCACTCGCCGCCAGCGCCACTGCGGGCCACTCGGAGACCTTCGTGGGCGAGACCATCGGCCGCACCCAACTAGACCTCTGGTCGAACTCGTATCACGCGTTCCACGACGCGCGTGCCAGGTACGACCGGGCGCAGTTCGTCGACATCGCGTTCGGCGACCTCGTGTCCGACCAGGTCGCCACCGTGCGCCAGGTGTACGAGGCCTTCGACCTGGACTGGACGCCGGAGGTCGAAGCGTCGGTCGTCGAGAGTGACCGCGAGGCCAGGAGTGGCGCCGCCGCGCCCAGACACAGCTACACGCTCGCCGACTACGGGCTCACCGACAAGCAGGTCCTGGACGCCTTCGACCGCTGACGCCGGCGATGTGGATTCCGGTCGCCGCAGATCTCACATCTTAAGGAGTGACAATGAACGACATCGTTGAACCCGCCCCCACGCCACGGGCCCCGGCGCCCTCCATTCTGGCGGGCAAGGTGGTGCTGGTGAGCGGGGTCGGCCCGGACCTGGGCCGCTCTCTCGCCGTGCGATCCGCGCAGGCCGGCGCCGACGTGGTGCTCGCCGCACGAGATGGGACGCGCCTCGACGCGATCGGGCAGGAGGTGCGGGCGCTGGGCCGAGAAGCCCTCGCCGTGCCGACGGACGTCACCGACGCGGCCGCACGCCGCGAACTCGTCCGAGCCGCCTCGGATGCGTTCGGGCACGTGGACGTCCTGATGAACGCGGCGTTCGTCCACCCGCCGTTCATCAAACTCCTCGACGCCGACCTCGACGAGATGCGGCAGCAGGCGGACCTGAACGTCCTGGCCTCGGTCGGGCTCGTTCAGGAGCTCGCCTCCACGCTCCGCGCTCGGCGCGGATCCGTCGTCCTCGTCAACTCCCTCGTCCTTCGCAATCGCCTACCAGGGTTCGGCAGCTACCGCATGGACAAGGCAGCCCTCCTGGCCGCGGCTCGCAGCCTGTCCGTCGAGTTGGCGCCCGAGGGGGTCCGCGTCAACTCGGTCGCCCCGGGTTACATCTGGGGCGAGAAGCTCCGCGGCTTCTACGAGCGGCGAGAAGCGAAGGGCGGAGCCACGGTCGCGGCGAAGTACGACGAGAAGGCCCAGCAGACGGATTCACGACGTCTGCCGACCCCCGACGAGATCGCCGATGCCGCCATCTTCCTCGCATCCGACTTCGCCAGCGGCATCACCGGTCAATGCCTGGACGTCAACTGTGGGCAGAGCCACCACTAGCGATCACGACGTGTTCGCGTCGCGTCTTCACGTTTCTTCACCGACCCCCCACTCAACGTGACATTCATCACACCAGACGCTTTAAGTCAGTGCATCATGCGTCCCGGACCCGCAGCCCCTCAAGGAGAATCATGAAACGCACCGCACCCACCTCAGTCGTGGTCCTCGCAGCCGCCGCCCTGGCCCTCACCGCGTGCGGCGGCGGCGAGAACGGCGGCACGGAGACGGCAGCCGGGACTGACGCCGACTCGCTCCGCCCGGCCATGGGCGAGGAGTGCACGGAGGACACGGCGGGCGGCACGATCACCATGGGCGAGTACGTCATGCTGCCCTCGTTCGCACCGGGTCAGGGCCAGTACGGGACCCGCGGAGGCGCCCAGTCGGCGGCCGTGTACGACCGCCTCATGCGCTGGGACTCCCAGGCGGGGGAGTTCGTCCCGCAGCTCGCGGAGGGGCTCGAGTCCAACGAGGACAACACGGTGTGGACGCTCACCCTGCGCGAGGGCGTGACCTTCTCCAACGGCGACCCGTTGACCGCCGAGGACGTCGCGTTCACCCTCGGTCTCCACCAGGACCCCGCCACGCGGTCGACCGCGATGACCGATGCTCTCCAGGTCTCCGATGCCGAGGCGGTGGACCCGCTGACCGTCAGGTTCACCCTCGATGAACCGTGGGCCGGCTTCCCGGTCCTGCTCTCGGGCACCGTCGGCGAGGTCATCCCGCAGCAGGCGTACGAGGCCAGCAGTCCGGCCGCGTGGGAAACCGCCCCCATCGGCGCCGGCGCCTTCATGCTCGAGGAGTTCGTCCCGGGCCAGAAGACCGTCCTCACCCCGAACCCCGACTACTACGGCGGGCCGGTCTGCCCGACTCTCGAGTTCATCCGGATCCCCGGATCGCAGGGCACCTTCGAAGCGTTCCAGAACGGTGAACTGCAGGTGGGTTACCTCCGGGGCGCCAAGTTCGTCGCCGAGGCGCAGGACGCGGGTGTCCAGGGTTTCCACGACATCATCAGTTCCGGATCGGTCGTCAACATGAACTCGGGCGCGGCCGGCTACGACGGCGTCCTCACGGACCAGCGTGCGCGCCAGGCCGTCGCCTACGCACTGGACCGTGAGCTGATGGACCAGCGCCTGACCGGCGGGAACGGTGAGCCCACGTCCGCACTGCTCGCGGAGAGCTCACGCTTCTACGACGGCCAGGAGGGGCCTGCGTACAACCAGGAGCGGGCGGCCGAACTCGTGGCGGAGGTCAAGGCTGACACCGGCTGGGACGGCGCGGTGACGATCCTCATCGCCGATGGCCCGGAGAACATCGAGGCCGGGGTGGTCAACAAGGCGCTGCTCGACGCCGCCGGATTCAACGTGACCATCGAGAACGCCCCGGTCTCCCAGGTGACCGCCCGTCAGTTCACCGGCGATTACGAGATCGTCCTCAGCGGCATCGCCGTCTCCGACGCCGACCCCGCCTCCGCGTTCGCCAGCGCCCTCACACCGACCGGCGCCACCAACCTCACCGGCGTGGACGACCCCCGGCTCACCGCGGCGATCACCGAACTCAAGGCGGCCTCCGACCTCGAATCCCAAAAGGCCGCGTTCACCGCACTGCAGGAGGTCCACAACGAGGTCCTGCCGTTCACGGTGATCGCCAACGGAGACGAGTACGCGATCGTCGACGACTCCGTCCACGGCCTCAAGGCCACCATGCTGAACGTCGTCATGTTCGACGACGCCTATGTCGAGGACTGATATGTAGGTGGTGTTCTCACCTGGCAGAGTGAAGCGGCCTCCCCCACGACAGATGGGGGAGGCCGCTTCATCGTTCGTGCTCGCCGCCGGGTTGTCAGATGCCCGGTCGCCGAACTTCCATCTCGTATCGGCCGGTGGGGACGGCGTCGACCGTCCCCTCGTCGAGGAACCGAGACGTCGAGGCGGTCATGGTCCTCATGTTCTCGGCCATCCGCGCCTCGTCTCCGGGCGCGTCGAAGAACACACCGAGATCGGAAACCGCCGCGATGGGGAAGATCTCCTCCACGATGCCGTCGATCTCCGGCGCGTCGTCCGTCAACGCACGAACCACCACGTGCTGTGTGTAGCCGGTGGTGGACTGGGTGTCGACCGCCACCGTGGTGTGGTGGTCCAACCAGGTGCGCAGCCACTCCTGCCTGGGGATGCGCTCGGGACGGCGCAGGAACGCGATATTCGCCATGCCCTCGCACCTGACGCCCTCCGGCGGAAGTGGCTCGGCGACGCTGGTCGTCTCGATCACCGGCAGGACTTCCGAGGCGGTGACGGACCACGCCGAGACCGGGCCCAGCTGCCGCAGCGCGTGCAGTAGGTCCGCGCACCCGGCCGCGGACGCCACCGGCACGCGAGCGCGAACGGCTGCCACCAGCCGGCGTGGGGTCACGCGGACGTCGATCAGTGCGCCTTCGACCTCGGCGTCACGGACGTTGACGACGTAGCGCGACACGCCCAGGTCCGCCAACGGCTCCGCGACGGCCTCGGCGATCTCCGCGCGGACCCGCGCCGCATCCGACGTGGGGGTGGCGGCACCAGTGGCAGTAGCGGTCTCGGTGGCAGGGCCCGCGCCGGGGCTTTCGTCCTCGGCGTCGGACCAGACCACCGCGATGAGAGTGTCCATGGCGAGAACTCTATCGGGGGCGACCCCGGTTCACGGGCGGATCCGCGGCCGCCGCCGGGTCACAGGAGGCCGTGGCAGCGGCGGATCCGGCCCATCCACCAGTCCCGGCGCGCGCCGCCCGCCCGCAGCCCCTCCAGCCGTGCCGGGCCCGGGGCCACCAGGCGAGCCGGGAGGCTGCCGTTCTCCAGGGCGAACGCGCCCGGTTCGACGACATCGTCGACGAAGAACCCTCCGGTGCCCAGGCCCGCGGCGGGGACGGCGTCGTCGTCCCCACATCCGGGTAGCGCAGCGGCCGCCGCGACACCGGCGGACACTCCCACCGCCGAGTCCAACGCCGAGGACACGGTGACGGGGACGCCCAGCTCCGCGGCCACCGCGAGCAGCCGCCGGGGGCCGCCCAGAGGCGCGACCTTGACCACCGCACGGTCGGCGCCGCCGGCGCGCACCACACGAAGCGGGTCCTCGGCGCGGCGGATGGACTCGTCCGCCGCGACATCGACCCGCACCCCGTCCGCGGCCAGGCGCCCGCGTAGCTCGACCAACTCGTCGACCGTCGCGCAGGGCTGCTCCACGTACTCGAGGCCCGGCCCGTCGAGCGACACCGGTCCGGTTCCCGGCGCGCGCGAGGGGTCGGCGGCGCGGACGGCCTGGTCGAGGACCCGCACGGCAGCCGCGGCCTCGTTGACGCCCCACCCCCCGTTGGCGTCCACCCGGACCCGCACGCCGGGGCGCGCCTGTAGAACGGCGGCGACGCGGGCCACGTCGTCCACGAGTTCCTGTCCGGACTCGGCGACCTTGATCTTGACCGTCGTGCAGCCGGGGAACCGGTCCAGGATCGCGGGCACCTCGCCCGCCGCGATCGCCGGGATCGTGGCGTTGACCGCGACCCGCGTCCTCAGCGCCGGCGGCGGACCCTGCCACGCCATCTCGATCGCGGAGGCCAACCAGTTGGCCGCCTCGTCGTCGTCATACTCCGGGAAGGCCCCGAACTCACCCCAGCCGGACGGGCCCTCGACCAGTACCACCTCGCGCTCGGTGATGCCGCGGAACCGCACCCGCATGGGCAGGGCCACCACGTGCACGCGGTCGAGCAGATCGTCGATCGACTCGGGGCCCGGTACGGATGTCATAGCTCCACGCTAACGTCGAGGCCATGACTGAGCAGAGCAGCACCGGGCAGGACACGCCACAGGGCACGCCCCGGGACAGCGCCGACAACCCCTTCGACCCGTCGCAGTGGCGGGAGATCGAGGGCTTCGCGGCCGGCGTGGACCTGACGGACCTCACCTACCACCGGCACGTGGGCGAGGGCCGGGCCAACGGCATCGTGCGCATCGCCTTCGACCGGCCCGACGTGCGCAACGCGTTCCGGCCGCACACGGTGGACGAGCTGTACCGGGTGTTCGACCATGCCCGCCGCTCCCCCGACGTGGGCACCATCCTGTTCACCGGCAACGGGCCCAGCTCCAAGGACGGCGGCTGGGCGTTCTGTTCCGGCGGCGACCAGCGGATCCGTGGTCGTTCCGGCTACCAGTACTCGACCGAGCACGACTCGGACGTGGCCGGGGCAACCGCGGACAAGGTCGACCAGGCGCGGGTGAAGGCCGAGGGCGGGCGTCTGCACATCCTCGAGGTGCAGCGGCTCATCCGCACCATGCCCAAGGTCGTGATCTGCCTGGTCAACGGCTGGGCGGCCGGGGGCGGGCACTCTCTGCACGTCGTCTCCGACCTGACCCTGGCCTCCCGCGAGCACGCCCGGTTCAAGCAGACCGACGCGGACGTGGGCTCCTTCGATGCCGGCTACGGCAGCGCGTACCTGGCCAAGCAGGTCGGCCAGAAGTTCGCCCGCGAGATCTTCTTCCTCGGGCAGGCCTACACCGCCGAGGAGATGTTCGCCATGGGCGCGGTCAACCGCGTGGTCGACCACGCGGAGCTGGAGAAGACGGCGATCGAATGGGCGCGGCAGATCAACGGCAAGTCGCCCACCGCGCAGCGCATGCTCAAGTTCGCGTTCAACCTCACCGACGACGGCCTGATGGGCCAGCAGGTGTTCGCCGGCGAGGCCACGCGGCTGGCCTACATGACGGACGAGGCCGTCGAGGGGCGCGACGCGTTCCTGGAGAAGCGCGAGCCCAACTGGGACGACTACCCGTACTACTACTGACTCACCAGGCCCGAGGCACCAGAGAAGCCGTGACCGACACCCGCGACCTGCGCATTCTTCCCGTGCCGGCAGGACCGGCGGTGGCCGAGGTGTTCCCCCCGCTGGTGGACATGCTCTCGGGCCGTGGGCCCGCCCTGTTGCCGGTGCCCGCGGAGGACCCTGCGCGCACGCGTCTGCTCGTCGACAGCCAGCGGCCGGGCGAGCCTATCGACGCTCGCGCCGCCATGGTGGTGAGCACCTCCGGCTCGACGGGGACGCCCAAGGGCGCGATGCTGTCCGCCGCCGCGCTGGGGTCCTCCGCCGCGGCGACCGATGTGTTCCTCGGCGGTCCGGGCCGGTGGCTGCTCGCGCTTCCGGCCCACCACATCGCCGGACTGCAGGTGATCCTGCGGTCGCTGCGGGCCGGGTTCGACCCGGTGGTGATGGACCTGTCCGGCGGGTTCGACCCGGCGGGCCTGCCCTCGGCCGTGCAGGCCTGCGTGGCCGGCGGGGCCCGCGGTTACACCTCGCTCATCCCGGGTCAGCTCGCGAAGGTGCTCGACGAGGGATCTCCCGAGGCCCTCGCCGCCCTCGCCCGACTCGACGCCATCCTGCTCGGTGGCGCCGCGGCGGCTCCCGAGCTGCTCGCCCGCGCCGCTGACGCCGGGATCCGCGTGGTGCGCACGTACGGGATGAGCGAGACCGCGGGCGGGTGTGTGTACGACGGTGTCCCGCTGGAGGGGGTGGAGGTCCACATCGAGGACGACGACGACACCGCCTCGGGCCGCGTCTGGCTGGCGGGGCCGCAGGTCGCGCTGGGATATCGCAATGCACCAGGACATCCTGCGTTCGCCCGCAGGGGTTGGTTCCGGACCGACGATGCCGGCCGGCTCGGACCGGATGGCCGGCTCCGCATCCTCGGCAGACTCGACGACGCGATCAGTGTCGGCGGCCTGACGCTCTTGCCGCAGACCGTGGAGGATGCGCTGCGGCAGCACGCGGCGGTGGTCGACGTCGTCGTCGTGGGGATCCCCGACACCAGACTCGGCGCACGGCCGGTCGCGGCGGTGACCCTCCGCGCCCCCGCCGCGCCGGACGAGTTGCGCGCTCACGTGACCTCCATCCTCGGCGCGCACTCGGCCCCGGCCACGCTGGCGGTCCTGTCCGAGCTCCCCACGCTGCCGGGCGGCAAAGTGGACCGACGCGCCGTCGCCCGGGGCGTCATCGATGGGACAATCACAGAATGACCCGCGAGACCTTCCAGTCCCCCGACATCCCCGCCGAGTCCGGCGGCGCCACCCTGGCCCACTGGTTGGAAGGCGCCCGCCCGCGGACGTGGCCCAACGCGTTCGCGCCGGTGCTCGTCGGCTCTGCGGCGGCCGGGCTGGCCGGCGGGTTCGTCTGGTGGCAGGCGCTGCTGGCGCTGGTCGTGGCCTGGTCGTTCATCGTGGGCGTCAACTACGCCAACGACTACTCCGACGGGATCCGTGGCACCGACGACGAGCGCGTGGGGCCGCTGCGTTTGGTCGGCTCCGGGCTCGCCAAGCCGGCGACGGTGAAGCGGGCGGCGTTCGCGTTCCTCGGCCTCGGCGGCGCGGCCGGTCTCGTACTCAGCGCGACGTCGGCGCCGTGGCTCATCCTCGTGGGGCTGGCCTGCATCTTCGCCGCCTGGTTCTACACCGGAGGCAAGACCCCCTACGGCTACCGCGGGCTCGGCGAGGTCGCGGTGTTCGTGTTCTTCGGACTGGTGGCCGTGCTCGGCACGCAGTTCACCCAGCTCGGGTCGATTACCTGGTACGCGGTGGTCGCGGCCGTGGCGGTGGGCAGCTTCTCGTGCGCGGTCAACCTCACCAACAACCTGCGTGACATCCCCTCGGACACCGAGGCCGGCAAGGTCACCCTCGCCGTGCGCCTCGGCGACTCCAACACGCGCGGCCTGCACGCTGTGCTCGAACTGCTCGTACCGCTTCTGGCCACCCTCGCGCTGATTCCGGCCACCCCATGGGCGCTGCTCGGACTGATCGCGATGCCGATTGCGTGGAAGGCCAACGGACCGGTCCGGGCGCGGGCCTCCGGCGCCGACCTGATTCCGGCGCTCGGGATGGCCGGGGTCGCGATGCTCGCCTGGAGCGTGCTCGTCAGCTGTGGCTTCCTGATCGCCACGCTGTAGCCGCAGGCGGCGGCAAGTCGGCGCTGGCATGTCGGCGCCGCTCGGGTGCTGACGCTGACGCCGGCATCGGCCGTGGCCGGTCCGGCTAAGGCCGCGAGGCGTCCGGCTGCTCCGTGTCCGACTGTTCGGCGTCCGGATTGATGGTCGAATGTGGGAGCTCAGCAGTCTCGACAACCGGTGGTGCGACCTCCGGATCCTCGACCGCGCCGGCCGCGAACCCGGCCGCGGACATGGCACCGAGGGCGACGACGGAGGCGATGACAGGTCGGGAGATGCGCACTACAGCCTTTCGCACGTTGTTGCCGCGACACCGCGACCCGACCACCGTAGCCCGAAATACACGCCACCCCGGTAGTCATCTCGGGTGAGGAGATGCCTACCGGGGTTGACGGGGTCACCGACGACCTGCCCGGCCGCCGGGAGTCTCTAGCGGTCAGCCGCGGCCATTGGCGACCGTGGGGCCGGGAGCCTGGGGCTTCTTCGGGGAGCCGGCTGCGACGGTCGGGGCGACCGAGCCCGCCGAACCACCCGGGCTGTTGGTCGACGAGCCGTTCGGGCCCGATCCGGTCGAACCGCCGGTGGTCGTCCCACCGGTGCTGGAGCCGAGCAGCGCCGGCACGCTCGAGGAGGCACCCGGCGTCGACGACCCGCCGTTCAGCACGATGCTCAGACCGGCCAGGCCCAGCAGGGCGGCACCGGTCAGGGCGAGACCCGGCGCGACGTTGCCGAGCGAGCCGGTGGTACCCGTGGTGGTGGAGCCGGGGACCGACGAGCCCGGGACGGTGATCTCGCCCTCGGTGGTCAGCTCGGCGCCGCCGGCGGCCTCGCCCTCGGTGGTCGAGCCGGCCGGCCCGCCCTCGGTGTCCGTCAGCGAGCCGAGCGGGCCGCCCGGGGTGTCGGTGCCGCCCGCCGACCCGGTCGCGAGCTCGCCGACGGAGTCCGAGTTACCGCCGAGGGCGACGACGATGCTGGCGACTGCGTCGAGCAGCGAGTCCGCACCCTCAGACCCGGTGACGATCTGGCCGCCGGCCTCCGCCTCGCCGCCGAGGCTGCCCTGCACGGCGCCCGACGAGCCGGCGTCGAAGCCGGCCGGGGCCGTGCCGTCGGCGTTGTTGATGACCAGCTGCACGGGCAGGATGACGGCCTCGCCGTTCATCGTGCCGTGGACGATCACCTCGAAGACACCGCCAGCCTTCGGAGTACCGCTGATAACGCCGTCAGCGAAGGTCAGGCCATCGGGAAGGCCCTTCACATCGGTGACCTCGAGGCCGGCCATGCTGCCGGTCCACATGATCTGGCCGACGTCGTACGAGAACTCGGCCCCTGCCTTGAATCCGGGGATGGTCACCGCGACGGTCTGGACATCTTGACGGACGGTCGGCGCATCGGGAGTGGCGACGACGACGCCACCCACCAGCGCGACAGCGGCGGCGGCTGCGATGGGGGCGACGAGGCGGCCCCGGACGATACGACGAGGACGGGCGAGGCGATCACGCATCGGCTGATTCCTTCCGGAGGGGTTCGATCGCTCACTCCCAAATGAGAGCGCAGACCATTACAAGAGTCACTCTAACCACTCGCACACCAACTGTCTACTTCTAACTCATTAACCACTTATGTCTCATCGGTCACACTAGTAACACACCCCCTAGGGTATGGCGTTCGATGTGGGCAGGGACTTATCTCCCGGCAACCGCCCTCCCCGGGGGGCCCCGACGCGCACCGCGCGGTATGCGCCGCCGATGGCGACAAATGGCAACTGCCCGGCCCCACGCGGGGCCGGGCAGTTCGCGGCGTGACGCTGGCTTGGCCTGCGCCAGCTGCGCGGTGTCAGGACACCGGAACGGTGGTCGGAAGCGCGGAACGCGCGCCCCCTGTATCGACGTCAGCGGGCGCGGACACGCGAGTCGAATCGCCGGTACCGGACTCCGCAGCCCCTGAAACCGGAACAGAGGTGACGGAGGTGACGGTGGCGGGCGACGAAGCGGCACCGATCCCCTGAGGCGCGCGAGCGACGGTGCCCGTGACCGTGGTGACGGGCTGACCGTCACCGTCGACGATCACGGTGACAGGCGGCATCACCATCTGGCCGCCGAAGATCGTCTTACACAGACCCTCGTCCAGCGAGCCGGTCCGACCGAGGATTTCAGTGCCGCTCCCCTCGCCCGCCACGATGTCGAGCAGGTTCGGGAACGTGTCCAGGGCGGAGGTGACGATGTCGAACACCCCGGCAGGGATCCCGTCGATTCCGAACAGCGGATAGAACTTGGCGACCGAGCCACCCAGGTCCGGCAGATCGCACACCGCGCCGTCCTCAGGCGCCAGGTCGGGAAGACTGCTGTCGCCGCCCCCCGATCCCGCGGAGCCGCTACCGCCACCGAGGGCCGGGTCACCGTCCGACTGGCCGGGTCCGTCCTCCGTATCCGGATCCGGTTCGCCGGCCGAATCCACGGCGAGCGACCCACCCGCGAGACTCCCACCAAGCAACCCCTCAACCGGAAGCGAACCGGAATCGGAGCCGCCACCCTGCGCGCTCACGACGGGGACAGCGAGTGCCGCCAGGGCGAGCGCGGCAGCGGAGGCGGTGACGACCTTGCGGGCGAACATGGCTGGCGGACTCCTTTATGGCAGTGCAGCGATGGGGCGACGACTCATGTCGAGCCCGGGAAGCCCGAGGGCCGGTGACGACAGGAGAAGCCTATCGCGCCGGTCCGACAACCTGCCTCAAGCGCACTACGGTCCCGCGAAGTCGGCCGCTCCGCCGGCCGACTTCACCCGCCCAGGCTGCCGGCGCCCGTGGTGAGCAGACCCAGGAGCGCGGTCGGCGCGATGGGCAGCGCGGCGGCCGCCCCCTGGAGCTGAGCGTCCGCCGGCACCCCGGTCGTCGCGGCCGCTCCCGGGCCGTCCGCGGCGGTCGCCCCGCCCTGACCACCGAGCAGCCCCGGCGCCAGAGTGCACAGCATCTCCCCCGCCGAGCCGAGGTCGCCGAACGGGCCGTCCTCACCGAGCACCGACGGCAGCAGGCCCACGACCGCATTGACCAGCACCATCACCAGGCCGGTGGAGGCGGTGTCCTCGTCGCCCATAGTCGGCAGCAACTGCGCCAGGGACGACGCATCGGTCTGGCCGCCACCGAGAACCGAACACAGTTCGGGAGTGGTGCCGGTCCCGTCGCCTCCGGTGCCGCCCTCGCCGTCGCCTCCGGTCCCGGTGTTGCCACCGGCGCCGTCGCCGTTGTCGTCGTCGTTGTCGTCGTTGTCGACACCCGATCCGTCGCCGCCGACACCATCGCCTGAGCCGGGCTCCTCGGCGGCGCCCTCGGCGCCGCCACGCGCGCGCTCACCGGGGACGGCCGAGAGCGTCGGCTCGACCTGCGTGGCAGGCCCGGTGTCGGCCGACGGGTCCGTCGTCCCGGACGGATCGGAGGTGACGGTCGGGTCCGTGGCCCCCTCTGCTCCCTCGGTGACGGTGATCGTGACCCGCTGCGAGCGTGAGACGTCCGCGTTGGAGACCGTGACCAGCACGTCGTACTCACCCGCGCGCGTCGGGGTGCCGGAGATGACCCACCCGTCCTGGGTGAGACCGTCGGGCAGGCCCGTGACCGTGACGGTGGTCCCGGCAGGGATCGTCCCGCCCGCGGCCTGCGCCACTACGGGCTCCAGATCCAGGTTCACCTCGGTCCCGAGGGGCATTTCCTGTGTTGCACCACCCTGCGCGGCGGCGTTCTGCGTGAGCTGGATCCCCTCGGCCTCGACCTCCGCCGGCGAGTTGACGGCGGCCACCGTGCTGCCGCCGACCACGGCGAGTGCGGCGAGCGCACCCCCGAGCACGAGGGAACGAGAGCGGGGGACGGTGCGGTCAGGGCGTCGCTGGAACATGAGGCCACCTTGTCGTCGAGGAGTGGACGTGACGCGACCGGGGACACCCAATCACACAGGCACCATACGTCACATGAGTCACACGAGCCACAGGGTTCGCGGCGGGTCGTCCGCTGACGCCTCTGCCCGACAACCTCCGGGCGCTCGGCCGCCAAGAGACCGGCGGTAACATTCCGCGATCCGCCGTCGATCAGGACAGGAGAGGCGATGACGGGTGCGAGCGGCGTGCCGTGCCCGGCGAAGAGAACGTGACCTTCCGGACTATCCGAAGTCTTTAACGCTTCAGTGGTAGCCATCCTTTGACAGAACTGAGACACTATCGTTATGCGAAATCGGGTGCTCCTGTCCGCCGGCGCAATTGCGCTGCTGGCGGCGTCGTGCGCGCAGCCGGAACCGCAGGTCCTCTCCGAGGCGCCCCGGTCCGCCTCCGCGGCCGAACTGACCTCTCCCAGCCAGACCACTGAGGAGGAGGCCCAGCCGGGCCGTTTCATCGCGCGTTGCGCCACCGAGGCCGACGGCGGCACTCCCGGAATGACGTTCTTCACCGACGGATCGCAGAACGTCACAGACCACTGCCTCAGCCGCTACTACATCGGCGTACAGCCCGCCCCGGGCGCGCTGTACGTGCCGGACGCCGACGCGGGCAGCCTCGCGCCGACCCGCGAGACCCCCGTGTCGGAGACGACCGACTCCTATCAGTGGACGCCCGCTCAGCCGCGTACCGACGCCGGCCCCGAGGGAACCACCGACGAGGACCGCGACCAGCTCGAGGGCGAGGAGACGACCTCCGAGACGGACGATCCGGACTCCGAGTCCACGACGACGTCCCCCGGCGAGACGTCGCCCACCACGCCGCCCTCGACCTCGCCCGGGCCGACCGACCCGACGGAGCCCACCGAGCCCACCGAGCCCGGCGAGACCACGCCCGGCACCGGCAACCCGGGCGAGACCGAGACCTCGCCCACCACGCCTGGGTCGTCAGAGCCGGGTCGGCCGACCGAGGTCCCCACCACCACCGGGGCCCAGCAGAGTCGACCCGCGGCTCCCCCGACCTCGGTTGAATCGGCCGGCCCGACCGGGCCGTTCGGTTCGCTCGGTTTGCACGGCTCGCACGCTCCGGTCCCACGCTAGTCCGCGGCCCGGCCCCGAGAACCCACCGTCGCTCCTCGCCCATCGCGAGCCGCGGTGTGTGGATCGTCTGGTGCGGATCTGACCGTGCCGAAATGACAGGACCGGGCCGTCCCCTAGTGGGGACCGACCCGGTCACCTGAGGTCTGCGGGCTACTGCCCGTCCACTACGCCGCGCGAACTCATGCCTCGTTCATGCGCCGGCGCAGGTCCTCGCGCTTGATCCGGCGCCCCTCGTCGACAGCCGCGATGTCCGAGTTGATCTGGGAACGCAGCTTGCTGAAGATCACCATCGACAGCGGCAGTGCGATCACGACCGCGATGATCGCGGCGACCAGAACCGGCACCTGGGCACCCGCCAGGTAGCCGATGCCGATGACCAGCAGCGCCAGCACGAGCACCAGCAGCAGCCGGACTATCGTGTAGAAGATCATGTTCCGCGCCAGACGAGCACCGGGAGAGTCCAGCTTGGGCGTCTCCCATTCGGCAGCCGACCCACCCTCGGAGGTCTCCGCCGGGTTTACTGACTCATCTCGCTCGCTCATGTCTCCCAGGATACGTATCGTGGTGTGAAGGAGGTTCGAGTGATCTGGCTGTTCGCACTCATCGGAGTGATCACCGTGGCGATTCTGCTGTGGCGGGCCTTCGGCCCGGGCTCACGGCCCGCTCCCCCGCGCGTGATCGCGCCTGACGACGACCCTGACTTCCTCCGGGACCTTGATCGTCGCAAGCCGCTCGATCCCTGACCACGTCGGGATATCGGGCAGAGCACATAACGAAGTCGGGCGTGCACTCCGCAACCGCGGACTGCACGCCCGTCCGCTCACTTGCCGCGCCACTCCGGCGTGCGCTTCTCCAGGAACGCGGACATGCCCTCCTGCGCGTCACAGGTGACGGCGTTGGTGGCCATGGTCTCGGCCATCGCACGGTAGGCATCGTCCTGGGGCAGGTCGATCTGTCGGTAGAAAGCCTGCTTGCCGATCTCCAGGGTGAGTGGGCTCGCGTCAGCGATACGGGCGGCGAGTTCATCGACACGGGCGCGGAGCCGGTCCGCCGGGACGGCCTCGTTGATCAGGCCCCAGTCGACGGCGGTCGCCGCGTCGATCGTCTCGCCGGTGAGCAGCATCTGCATGGCGCGTTTCCGCCCGATGTTCCGGGAGACCGCCACCATCGGGGTCGAGCAGAACAGCCCGATCTTCACCCCCGGGGTCCCGAACCGGGCCGAATCCACGGCAACCGCGAGATCGCAGGTCGCCACGAGCTGGCAACCGGCGGCCACCGCATGACCCTGGACCTCCGCGATCACCGGCTGGCGGATCGCCTGAACGCTCTCCATCAGTTCGACGCAGGTGGTGAAGACCTCCCGCTCCTGCTCCAGGGTGCGGTCGACCATCTCACTGATCTCATGCCCCGCCGACAGTGCCGGGCCTGACCCGGTCACCACGACGACGCCGCACGAGGGGTCCCCGCCGAGATCACGGATCGCGGCGGTCGCGTCCCGCATCATCTGCAGGGAGAGCGGATTGCGCCGCTCGGGGCGGTCGAGGATGACGCGCGCGATCGGACCGCTGCGCTCGACACGGACGTAGGGGGTGTTCACCGTGGGCCTCCGGTAAGGGGACGAGGAGTCGTTTCCTCGGTTCTACCCCTCGGCCACGGCCTGACGTGGCGAAAGGGGCGGACTACGCCCCCGTCGCGGTGGCGTGCTGCCCGTCGCACCACTGCTCGGCGGGGACTCCGACCTTGACGTCGTCGATGTGCTGGCCGCAGCCGTCCCAGGTGGTCTTGCCGCAGACGGTGCAGGTGACGGGGTAACACATGGTGATCTCCTTGTGATCGTGTCGACTTCTCCCATGGCCTACCCGACACCGTATCGCGCCGACCGAACCATCGGACCACATACCCCATCGGGTATGCGCAGGAGGGCGCCCACGCCACCTGCCGCCCCTGGGATACGCGCCACACCGCGTGGCCGATCGCGCTCAGTGGGCCGGGCGCCACTCCTCGTCCACACGCGGCGTGGCCTCACGCAGACGGTCGGTGTACGCCACGCAGTCGTCCCACTTCGGCAGCCGACCCGCCGCCGCCACGTCCAGCAGGCCGGGGGCGCCGCGATCGCGCTCGCTCATGACGTGGTCAATGGGCGTGCCGTCCAGGGCCATCGAGGGCCAGTCGATCGCGATCTTGGGGTCGAATGGGTCGATCACGTGCTCGGCACCGGGCCGCCACCCCTCCGAACACAGGTACATCACCGTGGACTGCGGCTCGAGCGAGAGGAAGCCGTGCGCTACGCCCTCGGGGACGTAGACCGCCCGCTGCTCGGTCGAATCGAGGATGACGCCCGCCCACTCACCGAACGTAGGTGAGCCGACCCGGACATCCACCATGACGTCGAAGACCGTCCCCGCAGGGCACAGCACGTACTTGGCCTGCCCCGGGGGGACCTCCGCAAAGTGCAGGCCCCGCAGCACCCCCTCGGCGGACACGGACACGTTGACCTGTGCGAGGTCGAGGCGGTGGCCGGTCATGCGCCGGAACGCGGGATCGGTGAACGCCTCGTGGAACGCGCCACGGTCGTCCGCGATCTGGCGAGGGGTGATCTCCCACGCCCCCGTCACACTGAGTTCCCGAAGCTGCACTGACGGTCCCGCCTTCCCGAGATCGAGGACGCCCCCGTGCGGGGACGCCGACCACCCTAACCCCGCATCGCGTCGACGATCTGCGCAGCCGTCCACTCGCCCAGCAGGAGGCAACCCATGGCGTCGTCGTGCAGCGCGGTGTCCTCGCGCCACCCGGTGACGACGAACTGGAAGACGTAGGTGGCCTCGGAATCGCTCCACCCCACGATCAGGCTCGAGGTGGCCATCTCCCCCGGCTCGGCGGTGTAGGTGCCGCGCAGGTAGCGGTAGACACTGCGGACGGCGCCGGCGGTCTCGTCGCCCTCGCCGGCGACCTGCTCGAGAAGGGCCCAGCCGGTCAGCGCGTCGGCGGTCGAGACGATCATCTCGACAGCCTGCTCGGTCGGCATCGGCGGGGACACCCGCGCGCAGGTCGCCACCGCGTTCGGCGAGAACCCCTCGCGGTGCGCGCCCGGGTCCACGTAGATCACCGCGGACGGCTCCGGGGACTCGATGCGCTGCCACGGCGGGCTGTCCACCCACGTCAGCGGCTGCGCGGCCACCGCCATCGGCGGGCTCGCCTCGAGGCTGCGCCCGGTGGAGGCACAGAACTCCTGAATAGACGTCATCTCAGCCCTGCAATCCCGCGCCGACCATATGGGCGCCTCCGTCCACGACCAGGGTCTGGCCGGTGATCCAGTGCGAATCGTCCGAGAGCAGGAACGCCGTGGGGCCGGCGATGTCGTCGGGCACCCCCAGCCGCCCGGCCGGCAGCACCGCGGACATGGCCTCCTCGCGGCCGTCGTACAGCGCCTCGGCGAAGCGGGTCTTGACCACACCCGGCGCGATCGCGTTGACACGCACCGCCGGGCCGACCTCCACGGCCAGTTCCTGCGTCAGCCGCATCACCAGGGCCTTGGTCGAGCCGTACCAGCCGATCCCCGGCGACGGCGCCAGCCCGGCGATCGAGGCGATGTTGACCACCGCGCCACCACGCTCGCCCAGCCCCGAGTGGTACACCTTCTGGGTCCACGCCAGGGTGCCCAGCGTGTTGACCTCGGCGATCTTGCGGGCCGCCGACATGTCGAGGTCCACGGTCCGCCCGAACACCGGGTTGATACCGGTGTTGTTGACCAGGAAGTCGACCGGCCCGAACTCGGACTCCGCCCGGTCGACGGTCTCGCGCTGATGGTCCTCGTCGTCGCTCTTCCCGGCCACGGCGACCACCCGCCCCGGCGCGTCGAGCTCGGCGAGGGCGGCGTCCAGTCCCTCCTGCCCGCGTGCGGTGATGACCACCGAGGCTCCCTCCGCCAGGAGCCTGCGGGCGATCCCCAGGCCGATGCCGCGGCTGGCGCCGGTGACGATCGCGGTCCGACCGGCGAACCGATCAGGAACTACCGGACCCGTACGGGGGGAGGGAAGAGGGGGGTTTGTCACGGCCGACTCCTTGCGACGTCAGTGTCTGGTGGCGGTTCACGCCCAGCCTAGAGGGCAGCGCGCGGTCGTGATCGCGCGGTTCGCGACGGAACACGCCGCACGGAATGTGCCCGTGCGTCCCGCCGTCCGGGCCCTGCCGCGCTAAAGTCGCCACCAGGTCCCAGCCGGCCGCCCCTCGGGCGGCTCACGAAACCCAGGGGGGTGCCTGTGTCTCCACTCGCTCCACGCGACGCGTCGGACTCACCGGTGTGCTCTGTGCTGGACGTCCCGGGCCCACGGTGGTTCCGCCCGGGCGATCCGATCTGGCGCGTGCACGGCGACGCGGCCACCCCGCTCGGCGTCACCACGGCCCTGCTCATGTTGCTCGCGAACCCGGCGTTTGCCGCGATCGTCGGGTCCGGCAGCGCGGCCAGGAACCCGTGGATCGTGGACGACTACCTGCACGACCTGGTGGAGATCACCACGTTCGGGACGGTCGACGACGCGATGGTGACCATCGACCACGCCCACCGGGACCGCAGTTCGCTCAGCGGCACCACCGAGCACGGCGACTACTACTACGGCGCCGACCCGGAGTTGGCGTGCTGGGCGCAGGCCGCCACCGCCTGGTCGCTGCTGGCGGCGTACCAGCGTTTCGCCGCCAAGCCCCTCACTCCGGCCGAGTCGGACGAGTACGTCCGCCAGTGGGCCGGCATCGCGCACCTGCAGGGCGCCGGCGCGTTCCCCACCTCGGCCCGCGAGCTCGAGCAGCTCCTGCGCAGTTCCCGCGACCGGGCCCGCGCCACCACCGCGGGTCGGCGCGCGGCCCGCCAGCTACGGGAGAACGCCAACGCCTGCCCCGGCGTCGCCGAGAACTCGGTCACCGCGCACCGGTCCTGCACCACCGTGGTGGATGCCGCCGCCAGCCTGGTCCCGTCGGACGTCCGCCGCGCGCTGGACCTGCCGCATCGCCCCATGGACCGCAGCGCGGTGTTCGGCCGGATCTCCAAGGCGCACCAGGGACTGAGTCTGCCGCGGCTCACCACGCGCGCCCCGATCGCGGCGCCGTCGGCCATGCGGGTCCGTCCCGCCTGACAGGCGTGACGGAGTACCCGCTCACCGTGGTCCGTCGCTGTCCGCCGGGTGAGAGCGTTGTGAGAACGACGACGACGAGGTGCCGCGTTGGCCGAGAGCGACCTATTCGCGCTGTGACGTCAGATAGGACATCCCCGGGACGAGGTCCTCTCTCCAGGTCCGCGTTGGTGCCAGTCCGAGCTCACGCCACGCGGTGTCCCCGAGCACGGAAAACTTCGGGCGGGCCGCAGGCCGGGGGAACTCGTCACTCGAGCACGGACGCACGCGCTCGGGGTCGGCGCCGAGGTACTGGAATACGGTCCGGGCGAGATCGAACCAGGTTGCGCGGCCGCCGCCCGTGACGTGGTGCGTGCGCCCGTGGGCATTGGCCTCCCCGGCCTTTTCCGCGGCGAGCAACATCAGCACCTGATCGGCGAAGATCGAGACGTAGGTGGGCGAGCCCCACTGGTCGTTCACCACGTTCAGCGTCTCGCGCTCGGACTCCAGGCGGATCATCGTGGCCACGAAGTCGCTCCCCGGCTGGTTCTCGATCACCCGCCACGCCCCGGTGTAGAGCCAGGCGGTGCGGATCACCGTCGCCTCCGGCAACTCCTCGTACACGGCCCGCTCGCCGGCGAGCTTGGTACGGCCGTAGACCGTGACGGGAGCCGTCGGGTCGTGGGGCTGGAGCGCGGGCGCGGTCGCCGGGTCGCCCCCGCCGGGCACGTCGCCGGAGAACACGTAGTCGGTGCTGATGTGGACCAGGCGGATACCCCGCTCGCGGCACGCCGCCGCCAGTGCCCGCGGGCCGTCGACGTTGAGCGCGGTCGCGCCCTCCTCATCGGACTCCGCGCCGTCCACGTCCGTGTACGCGGCCGCGTTGACCACCACCTCCGGGGCGAGACGGTCGAGAGCAGTCGCGATGGAGCGGGGGTCGGTGATGTCGAGTTCGTCCCTCCCCGGGGTCACGGCCTTGCCCCGGGCGAGCCCCGCCAGAGCCCGCCCCAGTTGGCCGCGGCCACCCGGCACGAGGATGCGCGGCAAACCGCTCGGGCTCGAGTCCCAGGGCCCGCTCGGGCCTGCGTCGGCCGGTTCGGAGCCGTCCCCGCCCGCAGCCGACGTCACGACCGCCTGCCCTTCTCGCGACGGAGGATCTGGAGGAGGTAGGAACCGTAACCGGATTTGATGAGCTCCCGGGCGCGTTCGGTGAGCTCGTCGTCGTCGATATATCCCATCCGCCACGCCACCTCCTCCGGGCAGCCGATCTTGAGACCCTGACGGTCCTCGATCGTCCGCACGTAATTGCCCGCGTCGAGGAGCGAGTCGTGCGTGCCGGTGTCGAGCCACGCGGTGCCGCGGGGCAGCACCTCCACCTGCAGGCGACCCTGCCGCAGGTAATGGCGGTTGATGTCGGTGATCTCGTACTCGCCGCGCGCCGACGGCTCCAGTGCGCGCGCCACCTCCACCACGTCGGCGCTATAGAAGTAGAGGCCCGGGACCGCGAAGTCCGAGGCCGGGTTCTCCGGCTTCTCCTCCAGGCTGACGGCGCGCCCCTCGGCGTCGAAGTCGATCACGCCGTACTCCTGCGGGTTCGACACCTGGTAGGCGAACACCGCGCCGCCGTCGACCTGCGAGAAACGGCGCAGCCGGGTACCCATGCCGGGGCCGTAGAAGATGTTGTCGCCCAGGACGAGCGCCACCGGCTCGTCGCCGATGTGGTCCGCACCCAGGACGAACGCCTGCGCCAGACCGTCGGGTTCGGCCTGCTCGACGTAGCTCAGCGAGATCCCGAACTGCGAACCGTCGCCCAGCAGGCGGCGGAACCGGGGCGAGTCCTCGGGCGTGGTGATGATCAGGATGTCGCGGATCCCCGCCAACATCAGCGTGGACAGCGGGTAGTAGATCATCGGCTTGTCGTACACCGGCATGAGCTGCTTGCTGGTGGCCGACGTGAGCGGCCGCAGCCGGGTGCCGCTGCCGCCGGCCAGGATGATTCCCTTCACAGCACCTTCTCCGTGCTCGCGTACCTCGCCTCGACGCGTTCCTTGACCGGCTCCCACCAGTCCCGATTGGCCGTGTACCAGTCGATGGTCTGCTGCAGCCCCGCGCGCAGATCGGTGTGCCGGGGCGCCCAGCCCAGCTCCTCCCGGGTGGCACTCGCGTCGATCGCGTATCGCAGGTCGTGGCCGGGTCGGTCCGTGACGTGGTCGAACCCGGGATCGCCGTCCGTTCCACTAACGCCCATCAGTTTGCAGATCGTCCGCATGACCTGCAGGTTCGACTGCTCGCCGTCGGCGCCGATGAGGTAGGTGCGGCCGAGCTCGCCATCGGCGAGGATCCGCAGCACGGCCGAATTGTGGTCGTCGACGTGGATCCAGTCCCGCACGTTGGCCCCGCTCCCGTAGAGGCGCGGGCGACGACCGTCGAGGATGTTGGTGATCTGCCGCGGGATGAACTTCTCCACGTGCTGGTACGGCCCGTAGTTGTTGGAGCAGTTGCTGATGGTGGCCCGCAGCCCGAAACTGCGCACCCAGGCGCGGACGAGCATGTCGGCGCCGGCCTTGGTGGCCGAGTACGGGCTCGACGGGTTGTAGGCCGTGGCCGGGGTGAACTTGGCCGGGTCGTCCAGCTCCAGGTCCCCGTACACCTCGTCGGTCGAGACGTGGTGCAGACGGACGTCGTGACGGCGGCACGCCTCGAGAACCGTGTAGGTTCCGACGATGTTGGAGTGCACGAATGGCCACGGCGTGGCCAACGAATTGTCGTTGTGGCTCTCGGCCGCGAAGTGCACCACGGCGTCGCCCGGGCCGGCGAGCTCGGCGACCAGCTGGTCGGTCACGGCCGCGTCCGCGCAGTCCGCCTCCACCAGATCGACGCGGGCCGTTCCGCCGGAGCCCTCCCCGAGCAGGTCGGCAAGGCTCGCGCGGTTGGCGGCGTAGGTCAGGGAGTCGAGCACCGTGACGTGGGCCGACGGGTACTCGCGGACGACGGTGCGGACGAAGTTGGCGCCGATGAACCCGGCTCCCCCGGTGACGACGAGGCGCATGGGTGCAACCCTACCGCTGCTCGGCCTCCGCTCCGGCCATACCTGCGTCGCGGCCCGCTCCGTCTGGTTCGCTCAGCATCGCCCGGTACTCGGCGATCATCGCGGCCCGTCTGCGTTCGCGCGCGACGAGCGCGCGGGTGTCGCGCGGGGTCACCCGGATCGACTCCGCCGCCGGGATACCGGCCCGCAGCTGGCGGACCCGGAGCACCTCGGCGTCGAGGCGCGCCCCGTAAACCACGGCGATGTTGACCAGCCACAGCCACAGCAGGAACACGATCACCCCGGCCAGCGAACCGTAGACCTCGTTGAAGTTGCCGAAGTTGACGACGAAGAAGCTGAATCCTGCGGTCGCCGCAGCGATGATGACCAACGCCGCGGCCGCGCCGAGCGAGATCCAGTGGAACCGGCGGCCGGAGACGTTGGGCGCGAACCGGTAGAGCACGGCCAGTGCGACGATCGCGGTGATCAGGGTGGCCGGCCACTTGGCCAGCTCCCACACGGCCACGGCCTCGCTCCCCATCCCGATCCACCCGCCGACGGTCGCCGCGACCGGCCCGGTGAACGCCAACGCCAGTCCGCCGAAGGCGACCAGCACGATGAGCAACGCCGTCAGCCCCAGCCCGGCCGGCAGCACCCGCCACAGCGGCCGCCCCTCCTCGACGCCGAACACCCTGTTCATCGCACGGCCGAGCGCCCAGACGTACCGCGAGGACGACCACAGGGCGACCGTCGTACCGACGATCAGCGCGAGCCCCGCGGTGGGGGCCGTGACCAGCGATTCGACCGGGGCGCGGATCGGGTCCAGGATCGCCCCCGGCGCCACGTCGGAGAGCATGTCCATTACCGCGTCGACGGTCCGCGAGCCCTGGCCGAACACGCCGAGCAGCGAGATCACCACGAGGATCGCGGGGAACAGCGAGAGCACGCCGTAATACGTGAGGGAGCCGGCGAGATCGGGGCCGCGGTCGCGCAGGAACTCGGAGATCGAGCGCGTGAGCACCAGCCAGACAACGCGCAGTCGTCTGCGTATCGCCGTGCCGTTGCTTCCTGGGGTCATGCCCCCGATTGTCGCCGTTGCGGGGCCTTTCCCCGGTCAGCCGCGCCACCCCGACAGCCAACACCACCGGCCGCACCGGGCAGAGCAGCAGCGGTGTACGACCCTGTCCTCCGCCGGCACCCGCTCCAGCGACTGCCCGTCCGAGCCTCCAGCGCTCCCGGCGGGCCGGGGGTCCGAGGCCGGCCGGTCAGGTGCGGTTGCGGGCCTGCTCGGCCTGGGCCTCGCGGCGCACGTCAGCCGCGTCGTCGATGGTCTGCTGCCGCTTGTCCTCGGCCTTGTCGCTGGCCGTGGTGTCCCGCGGCGGCAGCTGGATGACCTCCTCGGCGTGCATGCCGGCTTGCAGTTCGCGGGCGCGCTCGACCTCGGCGTCGACCTCGGCCCCGAAGAGGAACGCGTTGTTGGTGATCCAGAGCCAGAGCAGGAACATGATGACGCCGGCGAGCGAGCCGTAGGTGGCGTTGTAGGAGCCGAAGTTGGTCACGTACACCACGAAGGCGCCGGTGGCCACGGCCCACACGAGCAGCGCGACGATCGCGCCGATGGAGATCCAGCGGAACTTGGGCTGCCGGACGTTGGGCGCGAATCCGTAGAGGACGGCCAGGATGACGACGACGACGAGCAGGAGCACCGGCCACTTGGCGATGTTCCACACCGTGACCGCGGTATCGCCCAGTCCGATCAGGTCGCCCACCCAGGCCGCGATCGGTCCGCTGATCACCAGAAGGAGCCCGGCGATGCAGATCAGGACCAGGATGACGGCGGTCAGCAGGAGCATGGACGGCTTGAGCTTCCAGAAGGGGCGGCCCTCCTCGACCTCGTAGACCCGGTTCATGGCCCGGGCGAACGCGCCGACGTAGCCCGAGGCCGACCACAGGGCCCCCGCGATACCGGCGATCAGCGCGAACCCGGCTGCCGGGGTGGTGACCAGCGAGTCGATGGGCCCACGGAGAGCGGCAAGCGTCTCTTCCGGCGCGGCGCCCTCGAGCAGTTCCATCACCGCATCGACGGTGGCCTGACCCTGGCCGAACACACCGAGGAGTGAGACCACGGCCAATAATGCCGGGAACAGGGACAGGACCGCGAAGTAGGTCAGGCCGGCTGCCTGGTCGGTGCACTGGTCACGTGAGAACTCACCGACAGCCCTCTTGATGCCGATCTTCCACGCCGAGCCGGTGAGCGACGTCGGCGAGTCGGGCTTGCCCTCGTCGGGGTCGGTGTCCGGGTCGGGCCGGTCGGTGTTGGTGTCGGTTCTGATCGTGCTCATACCGGCGACCTTTCCACCGACGAGCCCCGAGCGCATCCGCCACGCTGAATCTCAGGGCCGATCAGCTACGGATGCTGCGGGGATTACATCCGGCGTCGTCTGCGTTAGGCTAGTTGGTGTCACGTCACCTAAGGGTCACGTCAATCACACATTCAGACCCCGATCGAAGGAGCACCCCCAT
Organism: Dietzia sp. NPDC055340; assembly: GCF_053645335.1. Classification (NCBI taxonomy): domain Bacteria; kingdom Bacillati; phylum Actinomycetota; class Actinomycetes; order Mycobacteriales; family Dietziaceae; genus Dietzia; species Dietzia sp. NPDC055340. The sequence continues at coordinate 157,473 of NZ_JBSHML010000006.1, forward strand.
GAGCCTGTCCAATGCCATCCTCCGCGGAATCACCGGCGCGTTCGTCCTCAACTCCGGCTGGAGCAAGCGCGGTATGCCCACCGAGGCAGCTGCGGGCCTGCAGGGCTTCGCCGCCACCGGCGTCCCCGCGGTGGCCGAGATGGACCCCGATACCTTCGGCAAGTTCGTCGCCTATTCCGAGATCGGCATCGGCGCGGCGCTGTTGACGCCGATCGTGCCCAAGAGGGTCGCCGGCGCGGCGCTCGGTGTCTTTTCCGCCGGCCTGCTCTCGATGTACTTCCGCAACCCCGCCATGACCGAGTCCGACGGGATCCGCCCGAGCCAGGAGGGCATGTCCCTGTCCAAGGACGCCTTCATGCTGGCGATCGCCGGCGCGCTGGTCACCGACAAGTGACCCCCTGACGCCACCCGGCGTCGCCCACCCGGCAGCAGCGCCCGGTCCGGCCCCGCACCCGCGCGGCCGGGCCGGTTCTGTTCCCGGCTCACTCCTGAACTTCTCCCGCTGACTCCCATTCGCGTTTGATGCGACGGGACTTCTGCGAATGCCGGACCGCCACCACCGCGATCGCCACGCCGACCAACAGCGGCACCCACACCTTCGAGTATTCGAGCAGGAATTCGACCCAGCCCGGGACGTTCACCTCGGGGAGGTTGATCGTCGGGAGAGAGATGTCCGGCCACGGAATGCTCGGTAGCGAGATATCGGGCCACGGGATATCGATGTCGGGTATCCGCCCAGCGATCCAGTCCAGGATCGGGCTCAGCACTCGGCCGATCAACGGGAGCAACACGATCATCGCGATCGCCCACCCGGATTTACCCACCCCCGCGGCAACCGGATAGACCACCCGCTTCCACGGGGAGGCGGCGATCGCTTCGAGGCGGGCTTCGGCCGCGGACCCCGGCGGCGGATCAAAGTAAACGACCTCGCTGCCCTCGCGGAAGGTCACCTGGCGGACCGCCGTCGCGAACGCGCTGCTGCGCATCTGTACCCGCGGGCCCGAGAGAACCGAGAGGTTACCGGTGAACTTCCCGCGGTCGGGCGGATCACCGGTGATCGAGACCTTGTGATTGCCGACCTGGTGGGCACGGGCCACCACATCCCCGTCGCACAGGAGGACGTACCCGGGATTGGAGGGCGCGCTGTCGTCTACGGCAGTGTCGTCGCCTTCCCTCTTCTTGCGCGGAAAACCCGGGTCAACCGTGCGCAGCTGCGCCGGGCCGCCCACCGCAACCTCGAGCGTGCCGTGACGCGGATGCACCAGGCGCCAGACCTCGGGCTCCGGACCCGTGCCGGCGGTATCTCCCCGGTCCGTCGGTTCCTCGTCTCCGTGCGCGGCCACAGTCGAACCGTACCCAAGGACTCAAGCGCGGCACAGCACGGCGGAAGTCCGCTCGCAGCCATGAAGCTGAACAAGGAACTGAAAGCCGAGTTCACGCCGGCCGATCCCAGAGCCCTCTCCTGCTGCGAGTCGTCGGGCGAGAACGCCGGGCCGGCGAGCGCCGGTCGTGGGCGGCCTCCCGGCAGGGCCCCGCAGGGCCTTGACCTGGGCTGCCCTGAAAGGACGGTTCACGGCACCGCAGGTCAGCGGGCCCGACCGGCACCAGCCCCCTCGCGCCGAATCCGTCGCGAGCCGAGCCGAGTGTGGCCGTCGACTCAGCCGGCCACGGAGCCGATCGCCTCGAGGATCGCGTCCGCGAGGTCGGCGCGGCACACCACGAGGTCCGGCAGGAAGGTATCGGCCACGTTGTACTCGAGCGGGTCACCGTTCACCCTCAGCGCGACGAACCCGCGGGCCAGCGCGACCCCGGCTGGAGCGGCCGAATCCCACTGATACTGGCCACCGGCGTGAATGTAGGCGTCGGCCTCCCCGCGCACCACCGCTGCGGCCTTGGCACCGGCTGACCCCAGCGGGACGAGCTCGCCACCCACCGCGCGGGCGACCGCGTCCGCGAAGGCCGGAGGCCGCGATGCCGAGAGCACGATGCGCGGCCGGGAATCCGTGCGGGGGTCCAGCAGGCCACCGCCGTCCACCCCGTGATTGCCGGCCGGGTCGGCGTAGTTCTCGTCGTCGTCGACCCCCAACACCACGCCGAGCGCCGGCAGCGACACCGCCGCGGCGGTGAGACGCGACCGTGCCGGGTCTCCCGCTCGCTCCCACAACGCGACGTGCACGGCCCAGTCCGGCCGGTCGCCGAGCCCGTACTCCCGAGTGCCGTCGACCGGGTCGATGATCCAGACGCGATCGGCGTCGACGCGCGCGAGGTCGTCCTTCGACTCCTCCGACAGCACCGCATCACCGGGGCGCTCCGCGGCGAGCCGGTCGAGCAGCAGCGTGTTGGCGCGGCGGTCACCGAGATCGCCCAGTTCCCGGCCAGTCGGGCCCGAGGTTCGCAACTCGACGAGCAGGCGTCCGGCCTCCGCTGCGAGATCGACGGCGAGCTGCTGGTCCGGGGTACGCGTGGCGGTCATGCCCCCAGCCTAGGAGGCGGGCCGAAACAGCGGACGCCAACGGCGTAGACAGATCGGTCTAGACAGCGCCCGTCGCTTATGTCTACTGTTCTAGTCAACTTAATGAAGTCACTACCCTGAAGGGTCATCCGTGAAGACACTCATCGTGCTCGGCGTCGTCGGCGCCATCGCCCAACTCATCGACGGGTCGCTGGGCATGGCCTACGGCGTCACGTCCACGACGCTGCTGGTCGCCGCCGGAATCGCGCCGGCGGCAGCCTCGGCCTCCGTGCACTTCGCCGAGATCGGCACCACGCTCGCCTCCGGGATCTCCCACCACAAACTCGGCAACGTGGACTGGCGGATCGTGCGCATCCTCGCTGTCCCCGGCGCGATCGGCGCCTTCGCCGGGGCGACCGTCCTGTCAAGCCTCCCCGCCGACGCGGCCACCCCAGTCGTCGGCGCAATCCTGCTCGCGCTGGGCCTGTACGTGCTGTACCGCTTCCTCGCCCTGGGCGGGCGTCGGCCCGAATTCCGCGGCCGCGTCCGCACCGGGTTCCTCGTACCCCTCGGGCTGGTCGGCGGCACGCTCGACTCGCTCGGCGGCGGCGGGTGGGGCCCGGTCGGCACCACGTCCCTGCTGTCCTCGGGCCGGGTCGAGCCGCGCAAGGTCGTCGGCTCCATCGACACCTCCGAGTTCGTGGTGGCCGTGGGTGGCTCGCTCGGCTTCCTCGTGGGGCTGGGCGCGGCGGGCATCAACTGGGGCTACGCCGCCGCGCTGCTCATCGGCGGCGTGCTCGTGGCGCCGCTCGCGGCCTGGCTCGTCAAGCACCTGCCCGCGCGCGTGCTCGGCACCGCGGCCGGCGGCCTGATCGTGGTGACCAACTCCCGCACCCTGCTGCTCTGGGCCGACGCGCCCGCGTCCGCCGTGACGCCGATCCTGGTCGCCCTGGCCGCCGCGTGGATCGCCGGGATCGTGTGGGCGGTGCGCGCCGAGCGGCGCGTCCGGGACCACGGCGCCGTGGAGCGCGGGGCCCGGGGTCGGGACGACGACGAGGCCGTCGACGGGACCACAACCACCGCGGCCGGACCCGCCGCGGACGAGGAAACGGACCCCGCGCGCACGTGACCCCGCCTGACCCGGGCCGGGGCGCCCCACTCCCCTGCCCGGCGCCGGCCCGGCTCTGGGACACTGTTCCGCATGAGGGTCACCGCGAAATCGGACTATGCGCTGCGCGCGCTCGTCGAACTCGCGGCGGCCCAGCTGGCCAGCCCCGACGACGATCCCCGCGAGAACCCGCTGAGCGCGGAGGAGTTGGGACGGCGACAGGAGATACCGCACGGTTTTCTCCAGGCGATCCTGTCCGACCTGCGCAGGGCCGGCATCGTGGCCAGCCGCCGCGGCAAGACCGGTGGGTGGTTCCTGGGCCGCGAGGCCTCGGGGATCACCGTCGCCGATGTCCTGCGGGCCGTCGACGGCCCCCTCGTCAGCGTCTACGACGTCCGTCCGGAGTCGGTGGTCTACAACGAACGGGCCGCGGTCCTGCAGCACGTGTGGATCGCCTCGCGGGCGGCCTTGCGCCGGGTGATGGACGCAGTCACGATCGCCGATCTGGCGAACGGGCAGCTGCCGGGCGAGGTCCACGAGCTGACGCTCGACACCGACGCGTGGGAGCCTCGCTGACGCCGGCGGCCGACCTCAGGTCGTCCGGCTCCTCCGACGGTAGTGCGTGAGCGCTCTCAAGGCCGGGGACGCCGCCGCACCGTGGAGGACAATGGACGCGACGATCACCAGTGACACCGCGGGCCAGAGTGACCAGCCGTCGTCCTTCGAGAAGTAGCCCATGGCGTAGCAGAGATAGAACAGTGATCCGACGCCCCGCACCCCGAAGGCGGCGACGAAGAGGCGCTCGGGGCGCCGCAGCCTGCGATCGCCCAGCAGTGCGACCCAGGCCGTGAGCGGCCTGATCACCAGCAGGACTCCGGCAGCGACCGCGGCGTGCGACCACTCCAGCCGGAAGATCGCGTCCGAAATGAACGATGCCCCGATCACCAGCAGGACCAACAGCGTGAGCAGATGCTCGGTGAACTCGATGAACTCGTGGGCGCGGGCGTGCTTCTCGTCGTGTCGCTCGGCCGCGCGCACTCCCAGAGCCGCGCAGAACACCGCCAGAAATCCCCAGCCGCCCACCAACTCGCCGATTCCATAGGCCAGGAGCAGAGTGGCCACCGCGGCCGCGGGTTCGGCGTACCCCACCAGGCGGTGTTCCCCGATGCGGACACGGTAGAGGCCCGCGCCCACCAGCCGGCCGATGATCCACCCGGCCACGGCCCCGATGACCGTCTTGCCGACGAGGTCCCACGCCGCCCACGACCACCCCCATTCCGAGAGCGGCCCTCTGGTGGCCAGGAAGATCGCGAAGTAGACGAACGGGAACGCGAGTGCGTCATTGAGGCCCGCCTCCGAGGTGAGAGCAAAGCGGGCCTCGTCGTGCTCGTCGTCGACCTTCTCGCCCTCCCCGTGCCCGGGCCCCTCCACCTGCACGTCGGAGGCCAGCACCGGGTCGGTAGGGGCGAGTACGGCCCCGAGAAGAACCGCGACCGCCGGGGTCAGGCCAAGGGCCCACCACCCGAGCATCGCGACGCCGGCGATCGACAGCGGCATCCCGATGACGAGCAGGCGCCACGTGGTGCTCCAGCCGCGGAAGGTCAGTGGCCGGTCGAGCGCCAGCCCGACGCCAAAGAGCGCGACGATGACGGTGACCTCCGCCATCCGCTCGGCGAGCTCCGCGTGCTCGATGACATCGACGAGTGTTGACTCACTCGGCATGAGCCAACCGATGAGCATGCCGACGCCAACCACGACGATCGGCGCGGACAGAACCCGCTCCCGGAGCAGTCGCGGCAGGATGGAACCGACGAGAAGCGCCGCTCCGACGACCGCGTACATGAGGTCGGTGTTGGGCACCGCAGGAGTGTCACCCGCGGATGGGTGACGCGCCACCGGACCGCACGGGTCGTACCGCGCGGGCCGGCGTCAGACGCGCGCCGGTTCTGCGGGCTGGCCCAGATGCACTGAGTAGCGACGCACCAGCAACTTCCACACCAGCGGGCCGACGGTCAGCAACACCAGCGCGATCACGCCGATCAGCAGCGGCGAGGCGCCGAGCATCGCCGAGGCGGTCACAGCCAGCACGATCGTGATCCCGCGGCGGATGAGCCCGCCCGGCACGAGACCGGCGAACCTCGAGCCGAAGAACGTTCCCACGGCGCCGCCCACGAGCAGCGGCAGCAGCAGGGTCCAGTCGACGCCGGTCACCATGACGTGCCCGATCGCGGCCGCGATCACCAGCGGGACGGCCTGCACGAGGTCGGTTCCCACCAGCCGCAGCGCCGCCAGCGTGGGGTACAGCAGCATGATGCACATCATGATGACGGTCCCCGATCCGACCGAGGTGATGCCGACCATCAGGCCACCGACCACACCGACCAGCAGGGTGAGTACGGGCTTGACCGGCGGGTCCGCGTCGTCGCCCGTTCGTATCCTGCCCGACATCTCGAAGAACGCCCGGAGGAAGTAGGCGGTGGAGGCCACGATGAGCGTCGCCCCGATCGCCATCTTGAGCATCCCCTGCACATCCTCGGCACCCACCGCGTGCACCAGCCAGGCGCCGAGGTACGCGGTGGGGACCGAGCCGATGATCAGCCAGAAGGCGATCTTGAGGTTCGGTTTGCCGTGCCGCCAGTGCACGCCCGCGCCGACGACCTTGTTGACCGCGTTGACCACCAGGTCGTTGGCGACCGCGGCGGTGGGCGGGATCCCGAAGAGGATGAGCGCGGGCGTCATCAGCGCGCCGCCGCCCATCCCCGTCAGACCGATCACCACGCCGATCACGGCGCTGACGACCAGGAGGCCCAGTGAGTCGTAGGTCCAGAGCGCCTCGGGCACCGACTCAGATTCCCAGGAGCGTGCTGACGATCCGCTGCGCGACCTCTTCTGCGGTGCCGTCCTCGGGACGGATGTGCAGGTCCGGGGTCAGCGGTGGCTCGTACGGCGCGGAGACACCGGTGAACTCGGCGATCTCGCCCGCGCGCGCCTTGGCGTAGAGGCCCTTGGGGTCGCGGGCCTCGCACTCGGCCAGGGGCGTGTCGACGAACACCTCGGTGAACGGCAGGTCGGCCTTGGCGTGGACGGCGCGCGCCGCGTCGCGGTCGGCGCGCATGGGCGAGATGAGAGAGCAGATGACGACAACGCCGGCGTCCGCGAAGAGTGCGGCCACCTCCGCGGTGCGGCGGATATTCTCGGCCCGGTCCTCGGCGGAGAAGCCCAGGTCGGCGTTGAGGCCGTGGCGCAGGTTGTCGCCGTCCAGGATGTAGGCGGGATGCCCGGATTCGATGAGCAGCCGCTCGACCTCGGAGGCGATCGTGGACTTGCCCGAGCCCGACAGGCCGGTCAACCACAGGGTGCGGCCCTGGCCGCGGTCACCTCGCTGCACGGTCCCGGCGTGCCAGACCACGTTCGAGCCGCTGGTGGCGGGCCCGATGATCATGCCCGCGCCGACCGTGTCGCCGGAGAGCTCGTCCACGACGATGAACGCCCCGGTGTCGCGGTTGCGGCGGTACGGGTCGTACATCAGCGGGTTCTGCGTGCGCAGGCCGATGCGGCCGATCTCGTTGAGCTCGAGCTCGGTGGCGTCCGGGTCGCGGTGCAGGGTGTTGATGTCGAGCCGGTACTCCACGCCTGTCACCATCGCCTTGGTGTCGCGGGTGGTGTGCTTGATGATGTACCGCTTGCCGGTGGTCAGCGTCGCGTCGTCGGCGAACCAGCAGACCATGGCCTCGAGCTCGGTGCCCTGGTGCGGGCGGTTGCCCGGCCGCGCGATCATCTCGCCGCGAACGATGTCGATCTCGTCGTTGAGCGCGATGGTCACGGCGGCGGGTGCGGCGGCCTCATCCAGCTCGGCCCCGCCCGGACCCCAGATCGCCTTGACCGTTGACTGCCGACCGGACGGCATGACAACGACGTCGTCGTCGACCTTGATGATCCCGCCGGCGATGGTGCCCGCGAACGAGCGGTGATCCAGTCCGTCGGCGCGCTGGGGCCGGATCACGTACTGGACCGGGAACCGGACGTCGGTGAGGTTGCGATCCGAGGCGATGTGCACGTTCTCAAGGTGATCGAGCAGCGCCGGGCCCGTGTACCACGGCATCGGGTCAGCGGACTCGACCGCTCTGTTGACCACGTTGTCGCCCTTGAGCGCCGACAGCGGCACGAAGGTCACGTCGTGGACCTCGAGCTTGGCGGCGAAGTCGGTGAACTCAGTGCGGATGGCCTCGTAGGTGGCCTCGTCGTAGTCGACCAGGTCCATCTTGTTGACGGCCACGACCAGGCGCGGGATGCCCAGCAGTGCCGACAGGAAGGCGTGCCGCCGGGTCTGCTCGAGCACGCCCTTGCGGGCGTCGACGAGGATGATCGCCACGTCCGCTGTGGACGCGCCGGTGACCATGTTGCGCGTGTACTGCACGTGGCCCGGGGTGTCGGCGATGATGAACTTGCGCCGCGGGGTCGAGAAGTAGCGGTAGGCCACGTCGATGGTGATGCCCTGCTCGCGCTCGGACCGCAGCCCGTCGGTGAGCAACGCGAGGTCGGTGTACTCGTCGCCGCGCTTGGCGGAGGTGGCCTCGATGGAGGCGAGCTGGTCCTCGAAGATGCCCTTCGAGTCGAACAGCAGGCGACCGATGAGGGTGGACTTGCCGTCGTCCACGGATCCCGCGGTGGCGATGCGGAGCAGCTGCGCCTGGTCGGACATGGTGTGCCCCTCGGGCAGCACGGCGTCCCCGGTCGTGTAGTCGGTGGTGGGTTCGGTGGTCGCGGTGCTCATCAGAAGTACCCCTCCTTCTTGCGGTCTTCCATGCCGGCCTCGGAGATGCGGTCGTCGGCGCGGGTGGCGCCACGCTCGGTGACGCGGGTTCCCGCGACCTCGGCCACCACGGCGGCGTTGTCGACGGCGTCGGATTCCACACAGCCGGTACAGGTGGCGTCACCGACGGTGCGGAAGCGGACCAGCTCGGTGCGGGCCTCCTCGCCGGGGAGGGTCTCGAGGAAGCGGGTGTTGGCCAGGAGCATGCCGTCGCGCTCGATCACCTCGCGCTCGTGCGCGTAGTAGATCGGCGGCAGGTCGATGTCCTCCCGCTCGATGTACTGCCAGATGTCCAGCTCGGTCCAGTTGGAGAGCGGGAAGACGCGAATGTGCTCGCCCTTGCGGTGCTTGCCGTTGTAGAGCTTCCACAGCTCCGGGCGCTGTGCGCGCGGGTCCCAGGCGCCGAAGGAGTCGCGGAAGGAGAAGACGCGCTCCTTGGCGCGGGCCTTCTCCTCGTCGCGGCGGGCCCCGCCGAAGACCGCGTCGAAGCGGTTCTCCTGGATGCCACGCAGCAGGGCGGTGGTCTGGAGGCGGTTGCGGCTGGTGCCGGGCCCGGTCTCCTCGACCACGCGACCGGCGTCGATGTCGTCCTGTACGTAGGACACGAGCAGCTGGACCCCGGTCTCGTCGACGACGCGGTCGCGGTAGTCGATGACCTCGTCGAAGTTGTGGCCCGTGTCGACGTGCATGAGCGGGAACGGCATCGGCGCGGGCCAGAAGGCCTTTCGCGCCAGGTGGAACATCACCACGGAGTCCTTGCCCCCGGAGAACAGCATCCCCGGGTGTTCGAACTGCGCGGCTACCTCGCGGAAGATGTGGACGGACTCCGCCTCGAGCGCGTCGAGATGCGAGAGCGTCACCGCCGACCTCGTCGTCATGCGACCTCCAATGTCGTGGGCCCGGGCGGGAGGGCCGACCGGACAGCGGGCAGACAGATCTGTCTGTCCCTGGTATCTGCTCCATCGTGCGTCGCACGGGCCGGATTTCCACCTCCGTGAACACAATTGGTGGCCGTTCATCCGTTAATCGACATAGGGTGTCGACTATGCGACACGAACCCACGCATCGGGTACTGGCCGTGGTCGAGGCACTCGCCACCGACGGCCCACCCCTGTCACTGGCGGAGATCGCACGCGAGGTCGGCGCCAGCCGCTCGACCCTGCACGCCGTGCTCACCGGGATGCAGGCCGACGAGTGGGCCGAGAAGACAGACGGCGGGTGGCGTGCGGGACCGCGCCTGCGCCAGGTGGGGGCACAGCTGGCCGCCGGGGCCGACCTGGTCCGCGCCGCCCGCCAGCCGCTCGAGGCCCTGGCCGACGCGACCGGGATCGCCGCCGTGGTCTTCGAGTCCCGGGACGGGATGGCCCAGGTCGTGGACTCCGTGGGCGCGGGCATGCGTACCGCCTCCCGCGAGGTGATGCCCGTCGGACACGTGGTCCCGATCCGCGCACCCTTCGCCCGCGAGCTCGCCTCTCGGTTCCTCCTGGCCGAGCAGCGACGCTGGTTGGCGGGGTCGGGGGAACTGACCGCGGCCGCCAGAGACCGCCTCGAGTTGGTGCTGCCGCAGATCGCCCGCCGCGGCTGGTCCATCGAGCGGCTCACCCCGGCGCGCCGCGAACTGCTGCGGATGGCGGACTCGCTGGAGGCGTCGGGCATCGGGGCACTCGTGCGCGACCGTGTGTCGGAGCTGTTCGTGGAACTGTCCGAGATCGACGTGACCGACTCCGAACTCACGGCCGCCACCGACCTGGCCGTGGCCTCTGTGGCCGCGCCCGTACTGCGGGCGGACGGCCGCGCGGTGGGGTCCGTGGCGGTGGCTCCCGGCCGTCGGATGACCGGCCGCGCCGTGTTCCGCGCCGTGGAGGCCGTCACCGAGTGCGCGGACGCGGTCTCGGCCCGCCTCGCAGCCCGGCCCGGGCCGACGCGGGCGGCCGGACCGCCGGACCATCTGCTCCACCCGGCGCACGCCGCGCGCCACCCGTCCCCAACCTGAGAGATCACCAGCGCCGTCGTCCTGCACGCGGTTTCGGCGGTATGGTGCGGATCACACCCGCGCGCTCACCGGAGGTGACCTTTGACCCCCCTCGCCGATCCGCTCTCGCCTGCCCCCGGCCCTGACCAGCACACCCTGGCCTGGCGCCGGTCCGAGCTGTGCGGCCTCACCCCGCAGAGTGCGCGCCCGGGTAGCCCCGACCCGCACGCCACGCGCGCCAACCGTCTCGCCGAGGCCGCCGGCCCGATCCTGGACGATCTGGACTCCGCCCTCCGGGACACCGGTGCCACTCTCCTGTTGGCCGATCGTGGGGGCCAGGTCATCCGCACGGTCCGGGACGCCGCACGGATCTCCAGGATGCTGCTCCAGCGCGGGGTCGACGACGGTGCGATCCTCACCGAGGACGCGGTGGGCAACAACGGGATCGGCACCGCCCTCGAGACGCGCCGCGGCGTGTTCATCCACGGCGAGCAGCACTTCGCGGAGGTCCTGCGCGACTTCAGTTGCTACGGTCACCCCATCATCGACCCGCTCACCAGCCGGATGGTCGGCGCGGTGAACCTGTCCGGCATGAACGCCGACGCCTCGCGCCTGTTCGCGCCGTTCGTGCGCAAGATCGTCGCCGATATCGAGGCCCGTTACGTGGATACCGCGCGGGGCGACGACCGCGAGCTGTGGCGACGCTTCGTCGAACGCACGCGCTCCTCCGACTCTCCGACGTGCGCCTTCGGCGACGAGGTGGTCCTGGCCTCCAACTCCAGCCTCGAGCGGTTGGCCGCCCAGGACATCGCGGCGCTGCGGCGGATGGTGGAGCGGGGCGAGACGGCGGATGTCGTGGAACTGTCGGTGGGGCGGGTGGGGGTCAGCACGAGTCGGGTCGGGCGCCGCGGCCACCTTGTCGACCTGTCGTTTCCCGACGACGACGACAAGCCGGCTGCCCGGCGGACCGTCCACCGGAAAGCGAACCGCGGCGCACACGCCGTGGTGGGCCCGTCGGGTTCCGGCAGAACGACCGCGGCGCTGGCGACCGCCGGCCCGGAGGCTGTCCACGTGCGGCTGGCCGGTGCGGACCATGCCCGGCAGGCCTGGCAGGAACTGGCCGTCCCCGCCCTGCGGGAACACCGCGACCGGGGCATCCCTCTGGTTCTCGACGACATCGATCTCCTCGAGGACACTGATCTACGCCGTCTGGCCTCGCGACTGAACGCGATGGAGAACGGTCTCGTCGTCGTCACCTGTCGCGACAACCCGCGCCCCGCCGTGACCGAGGCGCTCGACGCGTGCGGCGCACGAACCACGGTGCGCCCCCTGCACGAACGCGGCGCGGAACTCGAGGGGATCGTGCACGCCATGGTCGGCGCGCTCGCAACCGCGCGCGGCGCCGCCGCACCCACGGTGACCTCGCGGTTCATCGACGCCGTGGGCGGTCTCGACCTGCCCAACGGTCTGGTCTCGCTCCGCGCGGTCCTCACCGAATGCCTGGACGGGATCGAGGGGCGGACCCCGCCGCGGCTCGACGTGGGGGACCTGCCCTCGCGCGCCCGGACGGGACGACCACCGACGTCCGGGGCGCTCGCGCGCGGCGAGTACGACGCGATCGTCGCGGCGCTGGCCGAGTGCGACGGTGTGCGGTCGCGGGCGGCGCGCAGGCTCGGCATCAGCCGCACCACCCTCTACGCCCGTATGCGCGAGTTCGACCTGTCGTAGATTGTCCAGAATCTGAACACTCCGAGCCCTTGACCCTCCTCCATAGTGGTCTGTGACCGGCCTCACACCGAGGCCGCCACCGACTTCGGAGGTAGACATGACCGGCACACTCTCCCGCGACACCGGCTCCGCCGCGCCCGTCGACGAGCGCCTGGGCGCCGAGGCCCGCGACTTCCTGGCCCGCCCGCATCGCCTGCTTATCGGTGGCCAGTGGGTCGACGCCGCCGACGGCCGCACCTTCGGCACCTACGACCCCGCCACCGGCAACGAGATCACCCAGGTCGCGCACGGCGGGCCCGAGGATGTGGACCGCGCGGTGGCCGCCGCGCGCCGCACCTTCGACGACGGCGCCTGGGCCACCATGAAGCCGCGTGAGCGCGAGCAGATCCTGTGGCGCATCGGCGACCTGCTCGACGCCAAGGCCGAACTGTTCGGACAGATCGAGGCGCTGGACAACGGCAAATCCGTGGGCATCGCCACCGCCGTCGACGTGGCCTGGGCCGCGGACGTGTTCCGCTACTACGCCGGCTGGGCCACCAAGATCGAGGGCTCCACCGTCCCCGTGTCCATGCCGTTCGCCGGCGACAAGCAGTTCCACGCCTACACCCAGCGCGTCCCCGTGGGCGTATGCGGTCAGATCATCCCGTGGAACTTCCCGCTGCTCATGGCCGCCTGGAAGCTCGGCCCCGCCCTGGCCACCGGCAACACCCTCGTCCTCAAGCCGGCCGAGCAGACCCCGCTCACCGCGCTCCTGCTCGGCGAGGTCTGCCAGGAGGCCGGCGTGCCCGACGGCGTGGTCAACATCATCACCGGCTTCGGCGACGCCGGTGCCGCCATCTCCGGCCACGACGACGTCGACAAGGTGGCCTTCACCGGCTCCACCGAGGTCGGCAAGCTCATCGTGGATGCCGCCAAGGGCAACCTCAAGAAGGTCTCCCTCGAGCTCGGCGGCAAGAGTGCCAACATCGTCTTCGCCGACTGTGACTGGGACGCCGCCGTGGCCGGGTCGGTGGCCGCGTGGATGTTCAACCACGGCCAGGCCTGCACCGCCGGCACGCGTCTCTACGTCGAGGACTCCATCTACGAGGAGTTCACCCAGGCCGTGGCCGACGCCGCGTCCCAGGCCACCATCGGCCACGGACTCGACCCCGACACCGTGCTCGGGCCCGTCGTGGACCAAGACCAGTTCGACAAGGTGTCCTACTACCTGCGCGCCGGAATCGAGGACGGCGGTCGCGCCCTGACCGGCGGGGCCCGCCACGGCGACACCGGCTTCTTCATCCAGCCGACGGTGTTCGTGGACGTCAAGCCCGAGGACCGGGTCGTGAAGGAGGAGATCTTCGGTCCCGTCGTGTCCGCCCTGCGCTTCTCCGACGTCGACGACGCGGTCCGCCAGGCCAACGACTCCATGTACGGGCTGGCCGCCGGCGTCTGGACCAAGGACCTCTCCAAGGCCCACCAGGTGGCCAGCCGCCTGCAGGCCGGTTCCGTGTGGGTGAACCAGTACAACGGCTTCGACACCGCCATGCCGTTCGGCGGATTCAAGCAGTCCGGCTGGGGCCGCGAGCTCGGCGCCGGCGCGCTCGACCTCTACACCCAGACCCGCTCGGTCAACATCCAGCTGTAGACCCGCGTCGCGGCCGCCCGGGCCGCGCCGGCCCGTTCCCTTGGCCCCGCTCCCCCGCGGGCCGCGCTCTTTCGAAAGGACCTCCTCATGAAGACCAAAGCAGCAGTATTGTTCGATCTCCACCAGCCCTTCGAGATCATCGAACTGGACCTGGACGATCCGGGCCCCGGTGAGGTGCTGATCAAGTACACGGCCGCCGGCCTGTGCCACTCCGACCTCCACCTCTCCGACGGCTCGCTGCCGCCCCGCTTCCCGATCGTCGGCGGGCACGAGGGCTCCGGGGTGATCGAGGCCGTGGGCACCGGCGTCACCAAGGTCAAGCCCGGAGACCACGTCGTCTGCTCGTTCATCCCGAACTGCGGCACCTGCCGTTACTGCTCCACCGGTCGGCAGAACCTCTGCGACATGGGCGCCACCATCCTCGAGGGCCACATGCCGGACGGCACTTTCCGGTTCCACGCGGACGGCAAGGACTTCGGCGCCATGTGCATGCTGGGCACCTTCTCCGAACGCTCGGTGATTTCACAGCACTCGGTCGTCAAGGTGGACGACTGGCTTCCCTTGGACAAGGCCGTCCTCGTGGGCTGCGGCGTGCCCTCGGGTTGGGGCACAGCGGTCTACACGGGCGGCGTCCGGCAGGGCGACACCGTGGTGATCTACGGTATCGGCGGCCTGGGCATCAACACCGTCCAGGGAGCCGTTCACTCGGGCGCCCGCCACGTCGTGGTGGTGGACCCCGTCCAGTTCAAGCGTGACGAGGCCATGAAGTTCGGCGCCACGCACGCCTTCGCCACGGCCGAGGAGGCCCACGCCGCCGTGGAGAAGCTGACCTGGGGACAGATGGCCGATCAGGCGCTCATCCTGGTAGGCACCGTCGACGAGCCGGTCGTGTCCGCCGCTTTTGACGTGATCGGCAAGGGCGGAACTGTGGTGATCACCGGACTGGGCAACATGACCGACAAGACCGTGCAGGTCAGCGGCACGCAGCTTGCCTTGTTCGGCAAGACCATCAAGGGCTCGCTCTTCGGATCCGCCAACCCGCAGTACGACATCGTCAAGCTGCTGCGCCTGTACGACGAGGGCAAGCTCAAGCTGGACGAGCTGATCACCACCACCTACACCCTGGAGACCCTCAACCAGGGCTACCAGGACCTGCAGGACGGAAAGATCATGCGAGGGGTCCTGATCCACGACACCTGATCCGCCCCTCCCCACGAACTCGCCCTCCCGGCCGTTGCCCATCGCGGCCGGGAGGGCGAACCCAGCTCCGGCGCCGGCCCCATGTCGTGGAAGGCCGCGGTCAGGGGGTCGGCGAGCCGCCGGTCACGGAGAGCGTGTTACCCGTGGTGTACGACGACTCCTCCGAGGCCAGGTAGACGTACGCGCCCGCCATCTCGGCGGGCTGCCCGGGTCGCTTCAGCGGGCTCTTCTGCCCGTGGTACGGCAGCTGCTCCGGGTCCTTGCCGCCGCTCACCTGCAGCGCGGTCCAGAACGGGCCCGGCGCCACCGCGTTCACCCTGATCCCGCGCGGGGCGAGCTGCTGGGCGAGAGACTTGGACATGGTGTTGACCGCCGCCCGCGACGTCGCATAGTCCACCAGGCCGGCCGACGGGGTGTAGGCCTGCACCGACGATGTGAAGATCACGCTCGATCCGGGCATCAGGTGCGCAAGCGCCTCCTGGATCTGCCAGAACGGCGCGTTCACGTTGACGTTCATGGTCTCGGCCCACTGCTCTGAGCTCAGATCCTCCAGGTTCTCCACGTAGGTCTGGCGCGCGGCGTTGAGCACCAGCACGTCCAGACCGCCGAGACCGGCCACCGCGTCGCGGACGATCCCCCGTGCCGTCTCCTCGTGGCCGACGTCCCCCGGCAGGAGCACACAGTTGCGTCCGGCTTCACCGACGAGCTCGGCCACCTCATCGGCATCGGACTGCTCGGACGGCAGATAGCCGATCGCCACGTCGGCACCTTCCCGCGCGTAGGCGATCGCCACCGCCCGTCCGATCCCCGAGTCGCCACCGGTGATGAGCGCCCGGCGACCCTCGAGCCGCCCGTGCCCCACCCAGGACTTCTCACCGTGGTCGGCCCGGGGCACCAGCTCGGAAGCCAGCCCGGGGGCGGGCTGCGACTGAAAGGGGATCTCGATCGGATGCTTGGTCACCGGGTCCACGGTCGGGGCCGGCTCCGGTATCTCAGTGGTCGAGTGCGGGCGATTGCCGGGGCGATCGGCGGTCACGGTGGCCTCCTGGGGTCGGGAGTTCGACCGTACGCGCCGTAGGAGGATGTGCGAGATCACTCGGAAAGGCAGCGCGTTGACCAGTAACTTAGCGAGAACGCTTTACAAATGGTCGGCTCGTGTCCAATACTCTCCGGCAACTGCTGTGAGCTTCTTCACGCAGGCTACTTCCGAGGGGGAAAACGTGGCAAGACCCACCAAGAACCGAAGCGACGAAGGGCTTTTCGGCCCCGGCTCCGTGGCGTGGAAGGTCTGGACTTTTCCCGCCTCCGCCCTCCAGGGCTTCGCCCGGGCGGTGACCATCGAGCATCTGGACCCCGATCTCACCGCCGCGGTGGACGAGACCGGCCAGGTGATCCAGCGGACCCCGCTGCGCTACGACCGCACCATGGAGTACTTCTCGGCGGTGCTCTTCGCCGATACGCCGACGGTCATCAAGATGTCCGACATCCTCATGAAGGTCCACTCCCGGGCCTACGGGACCAACAAGGTGACCGGCAACGAGTACGACTCGAACGACCCGGATTCGCAGCTGTGGATCCACATCACCGCGTGGCACTCGATCCTCTACGTCTACGAGACCTTCGGCCCCGGCCGGCTCAGCCGCGACGAGGAGAACGAGTACTGGCGGCAGTGTGCGATCGCCGCCGAGGTCCAGCCCATCCGCCAGGAACAGGTGCCGCGTACCCGCGGCGAGGTGCAGAAGTACTTCGACGACTGGCGTGACCGCCTCTCCGCGTCGGAGGCCGCGATCGCGAATGTCGACCACATTCTCAACGGCTTCGAGACCATCGAGCCGCGCGTGCCCAAGGTGCTGCGGAAACTCGGCCGGCCGGTCCTGCGGGCGAGCATCATCGCGACCTACCCGCGATGGATGCGTCCGATGCTCGGTGTCCGCCAGTCCCGCGCCGTAGACACCGCCGCGATCGCCTTCTGGAAGGCGTTCTACCGGGTGGCCGCCCATCCTGACGCGATGATGTGGATGGTCGAGCGGATCTGCCCACGCGCGGTCCGCTACATCGAGCCGGCGGTCCGCGGCGTCCCCGCCGACAGCCCGCGCACCCACTCCCCGCAGTGGGCGCGCGAGCGATTCGGCGACCCGCGCACGCCCCTGGAGCAGTGGGAGGACATCAAGGCCGCGCGGACCACGGGTGAGGCCGCCGCCCCTTACGAGCACAACCACAGCGACCCCGTGATCGAGTTCAAGGAGGCCGACCGCCTGGCCACCACCGGTTGAGGCGGGGCGCCGGACCGGATGCGGGCGCCTGTTCGATCACCCAGACTGCGAGCGGAAGCGACAACACCCGAACGAAGGAGCAGTCATGCCCCGTTACCGCGTGATCGATCCCGACCAGAACGTGATCGACGAGAAGGAGTTCGCCGACGACACCAAGGCCTACGACTGGTTCAAGACCATCGAGGTCCCGGACGATTCCCTCGGCTACGCCATGCAGGTCGACATGGACGGTGAGTGGACGCGTTTCGAGATCAACGACGGCGGCACCAACACCTCGCCGTCCGCCTGATCAGCCCGACCGGCGGGGGCGGGCACTCCACCCGGCCGCCCGCCGGTGAGCGGGCTGGGTCGACAGACCTCACAGCCAGCCACGCACCTGCGCCTCCCTCGCCGCCTCGCCGCGGGTGGAGGTGTGGGTCTTGGCGATGGCCGAGGACAGGTGATTGCGAACGGTCCCCTGCGTCAGATGTAGTTCGGCCGCGATGTCGGCGATGCGGGCCCCTGTCAGCGCCTCGCGCAGGACGTCCTTCTCGCGCGGGGTCAGGGGGTCCGGGCCGGCGGCCATCGACTCCCGTGCCAGCTGGGCATCGACCACCGTCTCCCCCGCGTTGACCTTCCGAACGGCCTCGGCCAGCTCGCGCGCCGGGGTGTCCTTGACCACGAATCCACCGGCCCCGTATTCCAGAGCCCGGTTGACGTATCCGGGCCGCCCGAAGGTCGTCACGATCAGCACCCGCACGTCCGGATGGTCCTGTCGGATGCGCCGGGTCGCGGTGATGCCGTCACCGCCCGGCATCTCGATGTCCACCACACACACGTCGGGCAGATGCCGGGCGACCGCGGCCTCGAGCTCGTCGCCGCGGCCCACCTCGGCCACCACCTCGATGTCCGGCTCCATCGCCAGCAGTGCCGCGAGCCCGCCCCGCACGAGCGCCTGGTCGTCGGCGAGGATGATCCGGATCGGCTCGGTCATCGCGGCCACCCCACTTCGACGACGGTGCCGGTGACCGACGCCGCTTCCGCCGCGCCCCGGTCGCGGACCACGAACCGTGCGCCGGCGTCCTCGGCCCGGCTCGCGAGCCCCGGCAGGCCCTGCCCCGCCGGAGCCGAGATGGTCCGGCCGACGTCAGAGTGGGCGGCGCGGCGAGCGTCGACCCCCACGCCGTCGTCGGTGATCCGTAGCCGGTCGCGGGAGAACTCGACAGTCACGTTCCCCGCGCCCGAGTGGCGGGCGATGTTGGTGCCGGCCTCGCGGAGAGTCCAGGCCACCAGGCCCGACCGCGCGTCCGGGAGGAGAGAAGGGGACCCGACGACGACGACATCGATACCCGCGGTATGCAAGGAATCGGTCAGGCCGGCGAGTTCCTGCACCGGATCCGCCACCCGCATGCCGGACACGGTCTGCCGCATCTCCGACAGGGCGGTCCTCGTGAGGTTCTCGATGTTCTCCAGTTCGGCCCGGGCGGCGTCCGGGTCGGAGTCGAGCTGCGCCCGGGCCAGCTGGGCGCGGATCGTCAGCGCCGTCAGGGTGTGTCCGAGGACGTCGTGCAGGTCGCGCGCGACCCTTGCGCGCTCCTCTGCCACACCCAGCGCCCGCCGGTAATGGCCCTCTCGGTCGCTGATGCCGACCGAGATCCGTGTGCCCAGCATCGACAGCACCACGGGGATCACCAGGAACCCCGGGACCAGCATCCCCCACGTCTTCTCGACCAGGGCCGCGACGGTGCCGATGACGATCAGCGTGATCGCGGTCGGCACGCTCCGCCGGATCGGCCACGCGGCAGCAACGAAGCAGGCGAGGAACGGGACGAAGTTGACCGGCCCGTTCAGCCCGGCCGCCGGGAGGGTCCCGAAAGTGCAGATCACGAGCCCGGCCAGGTAGCCCAGCCCGAGCGGCGCGGGCTCCTCCCGGGCAGGGTCGCGGAGATCGCCGGCGACTCGCCCCGATGGTCCGGCGGCACCGGAGCTGCGCAGGTGTAGCGGGTATCCCTCGGTCACGGCCGGCGAGGCGAAAGCCATCAGATAGACCGCGGAGAACGCCGCGATCGAGACCAGCCCCAGCACCGTGGGCGCGGCGGGGGCCCCGGAGAAGACCACAGCGAGGATCGGGTAGATCAGGAAGACCTGCCAGATCAGCGAGAACAGCACACTCGGACCGGTGATCGCGGAGCGGAATCGCCGCCACCGCGACGGCCCCGCAGCTGCTTCATCGTTCACCGACTTCGCGCTGACCTCCCCGTCCGCCACTGGTGACGGGGACGCACGCGTTGCCGTTGTCGTCGTCGTACTCTCACCGCTCGTCATGCCCGGTCGCTCCTCACACCCGACCGCGGCGGCGACGTACCAGCACCGCGGCTGTCGTACCCAGTATGAGGGCCCAGGCAACCACGTTGAGCACAGGCAACCACACCGGATCGACCACGCCGTCGGCCACCACGCCGCCGGTGATCGGATAGCGGGCCAGCGCGTTGACCCCATAGAGCGGTGTGAAGCGCGCCAGGTCCAGCATCACGCCCGACAGCGGGATGAACAGGTTCCCCGCGAACGCGAGCAGGACCAGGCTGCCGCCCGCGACCCCCAACGCGGACTCGGAGCGGAACGCCATTCCCGCGCTCAGTCCGTAGCCCGCGAAGACCGCGGAGCCGAGCCACGCCGCGCCGAGCGAGAGCACCCAGGCCAGCGGTGTGGCCTGCGCGCCGGTGGCCGCGCCGGCGATGCCCACGGTGAGGACGGGCACGGCCGCGATGGTCATGGCCACGGCGGACTTGGTCACCACGAAGCCGGCGCCGCTCCACGGGGTGAGTCCGAGCTGGCGGCCCCACCCCTGGAAACGCTCGAGGGCGGCCCCACCGCTGATGGCGGTGGTGGCGGTGACCGCGCCGTAGACGGCCATCGAGATCATGACGACGGCGCCCACGTTGCCGTGCGCGACGGGTGCATCGCGGTAG
The DNA here is from genome assembly GCF_053645335.1 of Dietzia sp. NPDC055340. Lineage (NCBI taxonomy): Bacteria > Bacillati > Actinomycetota > Actinomycetes > Mycobacteriales > Dietziaceae > Dietzia > Dietzia sp. NPDC055340. The sequence goes on from NZ_JBSHML010000006.1 coordinate 177,594, forward strand.
CTCTGCGCGCTGCCGAACACGAAGTACATGACCAGCGGCAGGCCGACGATGAAGAAGATGTTGGTGATGTCGCGCAGGGTCCGGCGCAGGTCGATGGCCCAGTAGGTGACGTTCATCGGGTGGCCTCCGGATCGGTGTCGGTAGCGGCAGGGTCGACGGGTGCCGTGTCGGCCAGTGCAGGGTCTGCAGGACCATCGGCGGTGAGGGTGACAAAGGCGTCGTCCAGCGACCTGGCCGAGATGGTGACCTCGCGCGCGGACGTCTCGGTGAGAAGGACGCGCGCGGTGGCGTCGCTGTCCGAACTGGTGAGGATCACCCGGGCAGCCGTGCGGTCAACGGCGGTGACACCGGGCAACTCCTCCGGCGACGGCTCTCCCGCCATCGGGTCCCAGACGGCGGTCACGCGACTGCCGGCGGCCATGGCGCGGACGCGGTCGACGGGGCCGTCGGCGACGATCCGCCCCCGCGCCATCAACACGATGCGGTCGGCGAACGCCTCCGCCTCCTCCAGGTGGTGCGTGGCGAAGATGATCGTCGACCCGGATGCGGCCTCAGAGTGCATGGTCGCCCAGAACTCACGGCGGGTCCCCACATCCATCGCGGCGGTGGGTTCGTCGAGGATGAGCAGGTCCGGATCGGGCAGCAGCGCGAGCGCAAACCTCAGGCGCTGCTGCTCACCACCCGAGCACCGGGCGACCCTGCGGCCGCCGAGTTCGGCGATCCCCGCCCGCTCGAGCACCTCCCCGACCGACAGCGTCCGGCGGTAGAGTGCCGCGATCGCGCGGACCGTCTCCTCCACCGTCAGGTCGGCGAGCAGACCTCCGGTCTGGAGCACCGCGGCGATCCGGCCGGCCGCGATCGCCTCTCGCGGGGCCTCGCCGAACACCCGGACCTGGCCCTCCGTTGGTTCGGTCAGCCCCAGGGCGATGTCGAGCGCGGTGGTCTTGCCCGCACCGTTCGGGCCGAGGAGCGCGACCACCTCTCCGGGGTCGATGCGCAGGTCGAGCCCGCGGATCGCGCGGACGGGTCCGGATCCGCGAACCGTGAACGTCTGGCCCAGGTCCCGGAACTCCAGAGCCGGCGGCCGCGGACCGACACCGGGAGAACGACCCGTGGCCGTGGCTTCGGCGGGTGGGGTGTGGGCTGGGCTGTGCTTGACCATGCCTCCACGATCGTCGGCCAGCGCCCGCCTGAACAGGGCTGGCTGTCACGACTTACCCGGTGACATCTGTCATGGGTCGGACGTCAGAGCCCCTCACGACGTCGTCGAGTCGTGAGGGCTCGCTGAAACAGCGTCTCCTCTCAGCCCTTGACCAGACCACCGTCCACGATGAGGTTCTGCCCCGTCACCGCCCGCGCCCACGGCGAGGCGAAGAACAGCACCGCGTCCGCCAACTCGGCGGGCTCGATCGCGCGACGCAGCGGCGTGCCCGAGGCGATGAGGTCGAAGACCTCTTCAGGTGTAGCGGCACTTGCGTCGGTGGTGCGCAGCAGCCCGCCCGAGACCATGTTGACCGTGATGCCGTCCGGCCCGAGGTCTGTGGCCAGGGTCCTGGTCAGCGAGAGCGCGGCAGCTTTCGCGGCCGTGTAGTCGTGGTACGGCACGACCGGGTGCTGGAACAGGTTGGTACCGATGTTCACGATCCGCCCGAACCCGCCCTCGCGCATCCCCGGCAGCGCCGCCTGGGTGGTGGCGAGCGTCGCCTTGACGGCGCCGCGCAGCTGTCCTTCCATGTCCGCCCAGGTCAGCGTCTCGGGCGAGGGGCGGGCGTCGCCGTTGAATTCGAAGTCGGCGAGGGCGTTGTTGATGACCGTCGTGATCGGTCGTCCGAAGTGGGTACGTGCCGCCTCGACGAGGCTGCGTACCTCGTCGTCGTCGGTCACATCCGCCCGGACCGCCACGGCGCGGTCCTCGCCGAGCTCACGGACCAGGTCGGCCGCGGCCTCGGCGCTGCGACGGTAGTTGACGACGACGAGCGCGCCCTCGCGCCCGAACGCCCGCACGATTTCCTTACCGAGGCCCCGGGCTCCGCCGGTGACCAGGACTACCTGCTCGTCGATACGCACGCTGTTCCCAGAATTCACTGCCACTCGCTTTCCGGCGGTTCCCGCGAAGGGTGGCGATGCATACCCGCCTACCTGCGCAGAGACGCGGCCGCGGTATCGACATTCCTTCGCTGGAACTACCCAGATCAGGTTCGACGGGTGTGATCTCAGCTGCCCGGATGGGCGGCACCCCGTGTCGCGGACCAGCCTAGGTCATTCCCGGGGTCGCGGCGGCTTGCCGCTTCGCGATCACGAGCCACAGCACTCGGCGGACGTCAGCTGACGGCCTTCAGCCCGACGACGCCGCCGACGATCATCAGCAGAAAGATCACCTTGAGCACGGACACCGGCTCGGCGCCCGTGATCATCGCGTAGATCACGGTCAGCGAGGCGCCGATGCCCACCCAGACCGCGTAGGCGGTGCCCACGGGCAGGTCCCGCATCGCGTAGGCGAGACCGCCCATGCTCACGACCAGCGCCACTCCGAACACCACGGAGGGTCCGAGCCGGGTGAAGCCCTCGGACCGGCCCAGGGCGGTGGCCCACACGGCCTCGAGAACACCGGAAAAGACAAGAACTATCCACGCCATGACGGCCTCCTGCGGGCCGTCTCGTCGCGCACCGGGTACGGCACCCCTCGGCCGGAGGCCCCGTGTCGGGGTCCTGTGATCGAGGTTGTCACACGGGTCCGGCCCGGGCAACGTCAGATGCGTCACCACCTCGTAGCATGAGCCCATGCAGGTGGGCGAGGTTTCTGAGCTGTGGCGATACCCGGTCAAGTCGATGCGCGGAGACCGCGTCGTCTCCACGGAGGTGACCGAGCGGTGGGGCTTCCCCGGAGACCGGGGCTGGGCCGTGCGCGACGAGCAGGCCTCGGAGATCCGCGGGGCCAAGCGGATCAATTCGCTGCTGCAGTTCCACGCGCGCTATCTCGAGGAGCCCGCCGCCGATTCCACGCCGGCAATCGAGATCACGTGTCCTGATGGCACCGTGGTCCGGAGCGACGACGACGAGATCCACGACGCCCTGTCCGCTGCGACGGGCCGGACCGTCACACTGTGGCCACGCCGCTCACCCGACGACCACGAACATTACCGCCGCGGCCGGATCACCAGGGCCGACATACGGGCTCAGCTGGACCTGGGTCCGGATGACCCGTTCCCGGATTTCTCCACGCTTCCCGAGGACCTGCTGGCCGAGCTGTTCGACTACGTCACCCCGCGGGGCACCTACTTCGACGCCATGCCGCTCTCGCTGGCCACCACCACGGCGTTGGGGTCGCTGCAGGCCACCGTCCCGGACTCGCTGATCGACGCGCGACGGTTCCGTAAGAACGTCATCGTGGCCGGAGAGCCCGGCGCCGAGGGCTTCCCCGAGTTCGAGTGGGTGGGCCGACAGCTGCGCATCGGCGACGTGGTCTGCGAGGTCACGACGCCCATCGCGCGGTGCGTGATGGTGGGCCTCCCCCAGGCCGAGCTGCCCCACGACCGGAACATCCTGAAGTCACTGGTCCGCAACACGGGCATGGATCTGGGTGTCTACCTCCGGGTGGTCGAGCCCGGTCGGATCACCGAGGGCGACCCGGTTCATCTGGATTGATCAAGATAAAAGTAACTACCCCCGCTCCGCGGGGCGGGGGTAGATGACGACGCAGTCAGACGTCGGAGGGCCCACCGCCGCAGCGACAGGCCCTCCGACACGGTGCCCACTGACGTCCTTACTCGCAGGCCACGCCGTCGTTGTCCCGGTCGAGTGCCGGGCGGTAGGCGTCCTGGCCGCGGTAGATCGGAGCAATGCGAGCCTGCGGGCCTCTGTGCAATTGGCGACGTACGTGGCCGCTGGGGCCTGCCGAGGGGCGGGAGCGGCGACAGGCGCCGGCGCGGGTGCGGGTGCGGCGACGGGCGCGGGGGCCGGAGCAGGCGCCGGGATGAACGGGAGGTCCCACACGAGCGGGAACGGCAGTGGCGGGAGAGCACCGGCCTCGGACCCCATCGGGATCGGCACCACGACCGGGGCGACGTCCGGAACCTGCACCGCCCAGGGGCCGATGTACACCTCGGCGGCGGAGGCTGCCGGAGCCACGGACATCAGTGCTGCGGCAGCCAGACCGGCCACCACGAATGAGCGTTTGATCATCGATTAAATCCCTAGTAGAGGACCACTTACGGATGCGCGGTAAGATAATTCTCATCTTATGACACAGTGCGAGCATCCTTCAGCAGCGCCCCCGGTGCTGCCGCCGCCCTTCTGGTGGCCGATTACGGGACGGATCACCCTTGTGGCTACCCGAGCTCGGAGTGAAACGAGCCGGACCATCTGAGCGGAGGCCAGCACCCACCACGTCGGCGACCCCTGTCAGCCTCGGTGCGGGTTGCCCTTCTGCAGGCGGTCGATGTGCTCGGACGCCTCGGCTTTGCTGAGGGTCGCGGGTAGCTCCTCCCCCGCCTCACGAGCGAGGGTGTCGAGGTAGCTCTTCTGGGCCTGCGTCATGGGCTCGTCGCCGGTGACCCAGTCGTCCGGGTCGCGCTGTAGAGACGTGTCCCCGGGGTTCCGGCCCTCCGGCACGGGGGCGCCCAGTGTTTCGGAGTCATGGTTCCGTTCGGCGTCGGGATCAGTCATGGCTTCACGCTACGCAGCATCCGGGCGGCTTCAACCGCATCGGTTCAGGCGCCGTCGACCGGACCCCACGCCGCCACCCAGATCACCCGCAGGCTGTCGAGGGTCCGCTCGGATTCCCCCGGCGACGGTGCGCGCTGACGGTCCTTGTAGAACACCGCGGTGATCATGTCGGTCACCGAGGTGATCAGACGGAGGTGGTCCGTGGACAGTGGCGTGATCAGCCCTGCGGCCGCGTCCCGGTCCATCTGCTCGGCGAGCTGCCGGTTGAGCTCGGCATCCAGCGCGTCCCACCGGGCCCGGAGAGTGAGGTCGTATCCGGTGGCCTGTAGTCCGGAGAGGATCACCCGCGCCCGGCGCACCCACACGGAGTGGGACACCACGAAGAGCCTGTCGAAGTAGTCCGCGTGTGACTCGCCGGCCTTCCGGTGGTAGCTGCCGATCGCCGCGTCCCACTCGTTCCACACCGAGGACACGAGCTCCGACAGGACCTCGTCCTTGGACTCGAAGTAGAAGTAGAAGTTGGGTCTCTTGATCCCTGCGGCGTCGGTGATGTCCTTGACGGAGATCTCCATGACCGGCATCTGACCGAGAAGGCCCTCGAGGGCATCGAGTATGGCCTGCCGCTGGACCTCACCGCGGGACATCCGTCGCCGCCGGGTGCCACCGTCGTCGCGCACCGGGGGCTCGACGGCTGCGGCCGCGGCTGCCGGGGAGGTACGGGGTTCCATGGTGCACATCCTCTTGTCGCCGGTGCCCGCGCGGGACGCGCGGGGCCACTGCCCGATCATCAGATCAGATAGTGACCACCCGCGTGCCCCGCGCCTCCCGGGCCCCGTCGGCCGGCCCTCGGGGCGCCACGCCGTGCGACCGCCCGGACCTCAGCCGACCGGCAGCGCGGACCGCGACGGCTCCAGGGTCAGTTCATCGAACTGCCCGGCTTCCCACCAGTCCTCGATCATGTTCCAGAAGTCGATCTCCGAGGAGTTGTAGACATCCATGAACACCGCCTTGGACACATCGCCCTGACCGTTGTAGTAGCCGGGCGTGCACGCGCCCCAGTAGGCCATACGGGGCTCGTTGGACTCGCGGACCTTACGCACCCAGTCGGTCTCGGCCTCGAGCGTCGGCTCGAAGGTGCCGAGACCGTTGTCCAACATGTGCTTGATGAGCCGGGCGGAGTGCCGTGCCTTGCGGTCGAGCATGTAGACGAAGTTGACGTAGTAGGCCGTCTGGGTCATCCCGAGCTCGACGAAGTTCGGGAAGCCGTGGGTGAAGAACCCGTGGAAGGTCTTGGCCCCGTCAGAGAAGTACTCCTGCAGGGAGTTCCCGTCGCGGCCGATCACGTCGTATCCGTAGATCCCCGCCGGGCCGGACCCGGTCTCGAACCCGGTGGCGAAGACGATGCAGTCCACCTCGTGGTGCTCTCCCGCCACGACGATCCCGGTGGCGGTGATCCCGTCGATGCCACTCGGTGACGCCGCAAGGGTCACGTTGGGACGGTTGAACGTGTCCAGGTACTCGTCGTTGAAGCACGGCCGCTTGCACATGTAGCCGAACCACGGCTTGAGCCCGTCGGCGGTGGCGGGGTCGCTCACGATCTCGTCGACACGGGCGTGCGCGCCCATCAGTAGTTGCATGTCGGCGACCTCGGCGATCGTCGCCTGGTCGGCCGCCGGAAGGTCCCCGACAGGGGTGTCGACCAGGTGCTGCCCGCCGAGCGCCGGGAACAGATGCGTCCAGCCGTCGTCGACGTGGTTCCCCTCGACCTCGTGGCCGGAGATGATGCCGTTGAAGTTGTCGTGCCGCTCGTACTGCCAGCCCGGCCCGAGCGAGGCCTTCCACTCCGGGTCGGTCTTGCGGTTGTTGCGCGGCTGCACGACGCTCGGGGTCCGCTGCACCACGACGAGTTCCTTGACGTCCTGCGCGAGATACGGCACCACCTGGACGCCGGTGGCCCCGGTCCCCACCACGGCGACGCGCTTGTCCCGCAGGTTCTCCAGGTTCCCCGCCTGGGTGCCGCCGGTGTAGGCGTAGTCCCATCGGCTGGTGTGGAAGATCTTCCCCTGGAAGTCGCCGATGCCGGGCACCTTGGGCAGCTGGGGCTTGGTCAGCGCGCCGTTGCAGCGCATTAAGAACTTGGTGCGGAAGCGGTCACCGCGGTCGGTGGTGACCGCCCACCGCTGCTGGTCCTCATCCCATTCGGCATGGGTCGCGCGGGTCTGGAAGTAGGTACGGCTGTAGAGGTCGTAGTGCCGCCCGATGCGCTGGGCGTGTTCGAAGATCTCGGAGCCGTCGGCGTAGCGCTGGCTGGGGACGTAGCCGGTCTCCTCGAGCAGTGGCATGTAGATGTGTGACTCGATGTCGCACTGCACGCCCGGGTAGCGGTTCCAGTACCAGGTGCCGCCATAGTCGCCGCCGTACTCGACCATCCGGAAGTTCGTGATGCCGTTCTGCATGAGGTAGGCCCCGGCGGTCAGCCCACCGAAACCCCCGCCCAGGACCAGCACGTCGAGCTCCTCGGTGACCGGCTCGCGGGTGATCGGCTCACTGAACGGGTCGCGGTCGTCCACCTCGAGCACGTCGGACAGGCCCTGGAACTGGGCCAACTGGTCCTTCCGGAGCCGGGCCTGCTTGTCCTCCGCGAAGCGCTGACGGAGGTACTCGGGGTCGAAATCGATGTCGAGGGGGATGTTCGACTCGGGGAGGGTGAAGGCCATTCTCGCGTCCCTTTCCTGTGGGGCCGTCCACGCGTAAGGGGTTTGGACGGCCTGTCGAGAAAACTTGACGCCGCGTCAAGTTGTGACCAGGATTACATGCGCAACGTGACGGACGCAACAGTTTCTCGGAAAATCGGCGCACGGCGACGCCAGGGGCCGGCCGCGATCAGCCCACCGAGCCGGAAGCTCGGGCGCGTTCAGTTCTCGCGCAGCCTGCGGCGCAGGATTTTCCCCGTGACGGTCCGCGGCAACGCATCCACGATCTCCACCTCGCGCGGATACTTGTAGGCCGCCATCCGGGCCCGGCAGTACTCGATCAACTCCGCGGCGGTGGCCATCTCCCCGTCGCGCAACGCGACATAGGCCCGCGCGGACTGCCCGCGGTACTCATCGGCGATATCCACCACGGCGACTTCTTCCACAGCGGCATGCGCCGAGAGCACCTGTTCAACTTCGTAGGGCCAGATCTTGTAGCCGGCGGCGTTGATCACGTCGCTGGAGCGGTCCACGACGAAGAGCCACCCGTCGTCGTCGACAAACCCGATGTCCCCTGTCGCGAACATCCCCGTGCCGAGGGCGTCCGCGGTGGCGTCGGGTCGTCGCCAATATCCGGCCATCACCTGGGGCCCGGACGTCATGATCTCGCCGAACGCCCCGGGGGGCACCGGCCGCCCCGCCTCGTCCACCACCGCCACGGTCGTCCCCGGGACCGGGATCCCCACCGAGAGCACACCCGTCTCGGGGTCGACCGGCGCGCGCTGCCCGTAGGGAACGAGGTGCGACGGCGACGCGGTCTCGGTCTGGCCGTACGCGTTGTGGATGTAACCGCCGAGCCGCTCCTCGAGCTCGTCCACCACGTCCGGGTCGATCGGCAGCCCGCCCGAGAATCTGATCCGCAGCGGCGCCAATCGCCCGGCGGTGATGGTCGGCTCCGCCGCGAGCGCCTTGTACGCGGTGATCGCGGCGATCCCGAACGCCGGACGCCGTTCCTCTATCGCATCCGCGATCACCGCCGAACCGAACCGGTGCGTGAGCACGATCGGCGAGCGGGTGACCATCGCCAGGATGGCCGCCCCGACGAGCCCGGTCACGTGAAAGAGTGGCGACATCGCCAGGACCGGCTCCCCCGCGACGAGCCCCGACCAGTCGCGGTAGACCTGCGCGCTGACCAGCAGATTGCGGTGGGTGAGCATCGCACCCTTCGGCGCTCCGGTGGTCCCGGACGTCGGCGCGATCACGGCCACGTCGTTCGGAGCGATCCGCACTGCGCCGAGCTGTCGGTCGGCGCAGTTGTCGACCTCGCGCGTCGACGGCTCCGGCACCGGTTCGGACCCGGACCCGGACCCGGACGACGACGACACCGTGCCCGCCCGGGCCGCCTCCGCCACGCGCGCCGTCCGCGCCTCGACCACCCTGGCCAGATCGATCGTGTCGGCGGGATCGCGTCGCCGGCATTGCTCGAACATGCGCGGGTCATCGCGTGTCTGGAAATCCAGGGGCGACACGGTGAGCACGATCGGCACCCGCGCGGATCGCGTGCCGAGGACGTGTCGCGCCACATCCTCATAGACGTCATCGAGACAGAGGAGCGCAGTCGGGTCGAGGTCCGCCACGGCGAGCGCGAACTCCGACCTCTTACTCATGGGACTGACCAGGGCGACCGTTCCCCGCGATTTCCATGCCGCGAGAAGTCCGATGACGAACGCCGGATTGTTCTGCACGCACAGGGCGAGCCGGTCACCGGCGCTGAATCCGCGAGCGGCGAGGAGCGCGGCGACGGCATCCGAGGCCCTGTCCACGTCCTGCCACGACATAGTGGTGTCGAAATAGTGGATCGCGGGCAGATCCGGCCCCGCGGCCACCGCGGCCTGAAAGGCCGCCAGCACGGACTCATGCGTCGCGCCGACCTGCGCGACCGGCGCCCTGCGGCAGTTCTCGTCCTCGGCGTTCATTCCTGCAGTGTGACCCACTCCGTCACCCTCCCGGCCGATTCCCGGACAGCCGGTCACGGACACTGCCTCTGCGGACGGCCACACTCTCGTACTGTGTTCAGCATGCCCGAACAGGCCACCCGTGCCGATACAGGAAGCGCCATCCGTGCCGCCCGCCTCGATGCCGGACTCACCCTGCGCCGACTGGCCACCGCGATCAACGTCAGCACCGGCACGATGAGCGCGATCGAGAACGGCAAGGTCGGCGTGACCGTCGATCGACTGAGCCACATCTCCGACGCTCTCGGGGTGCCCGCGGCCCGGCTGGTCCGGCCTCGACGAGCCGCCGTGAACACAGCCACGCCCCAACCGCCGGCGGAAGGCTCGGGCTGGCGATCGTTCGACGACATCAATCTGGATTCCGTGCTCGCGTCCGCGGTCGAGGTCTTCCGCGAGACCGGCTACCACGGGGCCACGATGCGGCTGATCGCCACCGGCGCCGACATCAGCGTCGCCGGCATCTATCACCACTATCCGAGCAAGAAGCATCTACTGATCGAGTTGATCTCCCGGGCGCACGCCGATCTCGGGTGGCGTTTGAACGCGGCCGCCGCAGATGCCGCGGGCGCAGCCGGGGGGTTCTCGAACATGGTGGAGGCGCTGGTGCTGTTCCGGGAGGAGCGCCGCGCACTGGCATTCGTGATGGTGACCGAGTCGTACCGGGCGGGCGTCCCGTTGGCCGGCGGCTCGGACCCGGATAACGGTGATATCCGCGCCACCCTCCAGGCGGCTGCCCTCCAGGCCGTCGAGTCCGGGAGTTTCAGCAATACTGAACCTGAACTCGCAGTCGACGCAATTCTCACGATGTGCCTCGCCCCGCCCTCCTGGACGGGCGCCGATCAGGCCAGCGACCCGGCGGAGCTGGCGCGCGATTACGCCCGTCTCGCCCTATCCATGATGCAGTACCGCCACTGACCTGGTAGTTCAGTCGAACTGAACCCCGCTTCCGCCGCGCCACCCCTGGCCTCGAACACCCGCCCGCGCCGCCCATCCCGTGTGATCCGGTTCCCCGAGAACACTTGACGCGCCGTCCTTGCGGTGAGACGCTCATCACAATGAACTGACCGAGTGAGCGCTCGGACCGTTCAGTAGCATTTCATCCACGCGAGAGGACCAGTCGATATGAGCCACGATCACGATGCCCCGGGCATGGGCGAGCTCCTGAAGGATTCACCGAAGAACTGGGGCAAGTGGGGTGACGACGACGAGGTCGGCGCTCTCAACTACCTCGGCTCCGACGAGGTGCTGCGCGGAGTGCAGTATGTGAAGTCCGGTCAGGTGTTCACGCTGCAGATCCCGATGGGCCATCCTCATGGCGACCCGGTGTTCCCGGGCCGGGAGGGCACCAGGCGCGTCAACGTCCTCGACGAGTCCTCGTGGGACGAGGGCAAGGAGGGCGCACCTGATTTCGCAGGCGGCCTGCACTACTCCGACGACAAGGCGGAGATTTTCCTTCAGGGTTCGACGCAGTACGACGCGCTGGGCCACGTCTGGTACGACGGTCAGATCTGGAACGGCTACGACGCGCGGACCACTGTCGGCGGCAACAAGAAGGCCTCGGTCCAGCCGATCGCCGAGCGTGGCGTCGCTGGCCGTGGAGTGCTCATCGACATGGCCCGCCACCGCGGCAAGAAGTGGCTCGACAAGGGCGAGACGTTCAGCCACACCGATCTCCTGGAGGCCGCCGAAGCCCAGGGCGTGACCATCGAGAAGCGCGACATCCTCCTCATCCGCACTGGTTTCATGACGTACTTCTACTCGGTGACGGGCGAGGAGTTCTACGAGAACTTCGTGGAGCCCGGCCTCACCTACTCGCCCGAGCTCGTGGACTGGTTCAACGAGATGGAGATCCCCAACCTCGTGACCGACACGATCGCCAACGAGGTCACCAAGGATCCGGTGTCCGGCGTGATGCTCCCCCTCCACTGCGCACTCATGCGCAACCTGGGCATCGTGCTCACCGAGATCTGTGACATGGATGCCCTCGCCGAGGCCTGCGCCGGGGACGGCCGGTGGGACTTCCTGTACACCGCCGCCCCGCTCAACATCGTCGAGGGCACGGGCGCGCCGGTGAACCCGGTGGTGCTGCGGTGACCAGCGCTTACGACGACAAGATCTGGCTGGACCGATACCCGGACCCGTCACGTCATTCGATCGAGACCGAGTTCGAGACCGCCCTGGAGATGTTCGCGGCCACAGCACAGCGCGTGGGCGACGGACCGCTCATCGAGTATTACGACAACGCCATCTCCGCCCGGGAGCTCGACGAACTGTCGGACGCCTTTGCCGCGGGCATTCTCGACGCCGGCTTCAACGCCGGGGAGCGCGTGGTGATCTACGCCCAGAACATCCCGCAGTTCGTGATCGCCCAGTTGGGGATATGGAAGGCCGGAGGCATCGCCGTCTCGGCCAACCCGATGTACCGGGCGCGCGAACTCACCGAGATCCTCCGGGACTCGGGGGCGACGGTGCTGGTGTCGATGCAGGATCTCTACCGGGATGTGGCAGCGCTGGTCGTGGACGCGACCGACGTCCGGACGGTCATCACCACGTCCGAGCTGGAGTACCAGTCCGCGAATCGGGGGCCACTGGCCGGTGCGACCAGGATCGACTGCCCCGACACCGTCGACATGGCCACGATGCTGGAGAAGTACCGGGGCCAGACCCCGCCCGCCCCCGAGCTGAACGCCGACTCGATCGCGTTCCTCACCTACACCTCGGGGACGACCGGCCCGCCCAAGGGCGCCATGACGACCCACCGGAACGTCGTGTTCAACGCCCAGACCTATCGGGACTGGATCGGCCTCGACTCGTCCGACGTGGTGTTGGGTGTGGCCCCGCTGTTCCACATCACCGGCCTGGTCGGACACATCGCGGTAGCGCTGCTCACCGGCGCCCCGCTCGTGCTCATGGGCAGGATGGATCCCACGGAGACCCTCCGGACCATCGAAGAGCACAAGGCCACGTTCACGGTCGGTTCGATCACCGTGTTCATCGCGCTGATGAACGCCCCGGACGTACGCCCGGAGTCGCTGGCCACGCTCACCAAGATCTACTCCGGCGGCGCGCCCATCCCTCCGAGCACCATCCGGGCGTTCGAGGACAAGTTCGGTCACTACATCCACAACATCTACGGACTGACGGAGACCACCTCGCCGTCGCACGGTGTGCCGTTCGGGGTCCGCGCCCCGGTCGACGAGGCCACCGGGGCCACCTCCGTCGGTGTCCCGGTCTACAACACCGTCGTCCGCATCGTCGACGAGTCCGGTCAGGATGTCCCGCCCGGTGAGGTCGGGGAGCTCGTGACCGCCGGGCCGCAGGTGGTCGCGGGGTACTGGAACAAGCCCGAGGCGACGGCCGACGGGCTTCCGGGCGGCGTACTCAAGACAGGCGACGTCGGGTACATGGACGCCGACGGCTGGTTCTACATCGTCGACCGCAAGAAGGACCAGATCAATGCCTCGGGCTACAAGGTCTGGCCGCGTGAGGTCGAGGACGTGCTCTACGAGCATCCGGCCGTCCGGGAGGCCGCGGTGGTGGGTGTTCCCGACGAGTATCGCGGCGAGACGGTGAAGGCGTTCGTCAGCGTTCGCCCTGGCACCACGGCCACACCGGAGGAATTGATCGAGCACTGCAAGGCCAGGATGGCTGCGTACAAGTACCCGCGGGAGGTCGAGATCATGGACGACATCCCCAAGACCGCGACAGGCAAGTTGCTCCGTCGCGAGCTGCGCCGCACCTAGCCAAGCGAGGCGGCCTCACAGGCGCGGGCCCCGACACCGGCGACGACCACAGTTCGCCTTCCCACCACAGGAGTCAGTCATGAGCCATCCCCCTGCCGGTTCACCCCGGATGACAGATCCCGCGTGGTTGGAGGGGGCGGGTGTGGTCGTCACCGGCGCCGGCAGTGGCATCGGTCGGGCCCTTGCCCGTCGGCTGGCCGCGGCCGGGGCGCGCGTGGTGGTCAACGACCTCGACGCGGCCGCCTGCGAGGCCACCGCACACGAGATCGGCGCGCTCGCCCTGCCCGGCGACGCCGCCTCAGCCGACGGCGTGGCCGCCCTGGTCTCCGGGGCCCGCGAGCACTTGGGCCGCGTCGACGCGTACTTCGCCAACGCCGGCATCGAGACGGGGGCCGACGCAGGCCCGGCCGCGTGGGAGCGCTCGTTCGCCGTCAACGTGATGGCGCACGTTCACGCCGCCGACCAGCTGCTGCCGGACTGGCTCGAACGGGGCGCGGGACGGCTGGTGGTGACCGCCTCGGCCGCGGGCCTGCTCACCATGCTGGGCAGCGCGCCGTATTCGGTTTCCAAGCACGCGGCCGTCGCCTACGCCGAGTGGCTGTCGGTGACCTACGGTGACCGCGGGCTGACCGTGCAGTGCCTGTGCCCGCAGGGCGTGCGGACACCGTTGCTCCCCGGGGGCACGGTGGGTGAGGTGGTGTTCGGCGACGACGTGCTCGCCCCGGAACAGGTGGCCGAGGACGTGATCACCGCCTTGCACGGCGAGGAGTTCTACATCCTCCCCCACCCGGAGGTCGCGACGTTCTACGCCACGCGCGCCACCCAGCCGGAACGTTGGCTCCGGGGAATGCGCCGTATGCAGGCGGAGCTCGACTCACGCATCGGCTAAGTCCACCCTCTCGGCCCTCCCTGCCAGCCCCGGGCAGCCGCCGACGGCTTTCCGGGCCGGGCAGCCGGGGACTGGGTACGGTTGCCGGGTATGACCCCTCCGCCGCCTTTCCCCGTCGCATCAGATCGGCCGCTGCACGTGGCCGTGATCGGTTCCGGCGCGATCGGCGGAGCCGTGGTCGAGGCGATCGCGGACGGGCGGGTTCCCGACGCGCAGCTGGTCAGCGTGCTGCGGTCGGACAGTACGGAGGCCGAGTTCGACCGGGCGGTCGCCGCGGCCGACGTGGTGGTGGAGGCCACCACGGTCGCCGCTGCGGAGGAGTACATCCCGCGGGTCACGGCCGCCGGCAAGGACATCATCGTGTGCTCGTGCGGGGTCTTCGCCCGACACGAGAATCCCCGTGACCTGATCGGTGGTTCGACCGGGCCCGGCGTGGCTCGCGCGGGCCGGGTGCTCGTGCCCGCCGGCGCCGTCGGCGGGCTGGATGTACTGGCGGCCGCCGCCCGGGCCGGCACCGCCGACGCCCGCCTGCGCCACTACACCATCAAGAGCCCCGCGGCGCTGGGCGTGGAGGGCGGGCTGTCCGAGCACCGCGAGGTGTTCCGCGGGAGCGCTCGCGAGGCGGCCCTGGAGTACCCGCGCACGTCAAACGCGTCCGTCGCTCTCGCGTTGGCGACGCTCGGGCTCGACCTCGTCGAGGTGATCGTGTTGGCGGACCCCCGGGTCACCCGCACCCGCCACGTCGTGGAATGGGAATCACGGATGGGCAGCTACGAGATGAGTTTCGAGAACTCCCTCGACCCCGACTCCGGCGGCCGCACCTCCGCGATCACCGCGTGGTCGGTCGCGGAACTGCTCATCGGTATCCACGACGGCGTCGGCCCGGGCGCGGTCGTGCTCGGTCGTCCGGTGGAAGGTGTGCCGATCGGCCCCTAGCGTCTGCACCCAGTCGATCGAGAGGTGCGATATGAGCAACGCCCGCCCGTCAGACTCCGGCCCCCACGAGCACCCGGAGACCGGGAAGCCCGGCCCCGCCGGCGCGCCCGGCGAACCGCAGACCCCGGATCACGCCGGCACCGAGCGCGTGTCCGAATCCGAGACGATGGAGCAGAGCCCGACTCCTCAGCCCGGCAAAACGGGTGCATACGTGTGGATCGTGGTTGTCGTCGTCGTCGTCCTACTACTGGTGATAGGGCTGATCGGTTACGCCTTCGAGGTGTTCTGAACCGACCGCATCAAGGGCGGCCCCGCCACGCTGTCACGCGTGG
>NZ_JBSHML010000007.1:0-183224 GCF_053645335.1 Dietzia sp. NPDC055340
CGACTCGCTCTAATTCTTCCGGCCAGAACGCCCGATTGGTACGGCGCCGCCAAGAAGTAACCACAGAAGACCGCCACAGAGCGATCAAGTCCACAAGTTGTCCCAGGACGCATATGTCCGAAAACTCGTGTCGACACTAGTGTCCGACCAAGGGTAGTTTCCACTACGCTGTGAGTCATGAAGGTGGGCTATGGGCGTGTGTCGACCCGAGATCAGCACCCTGAGGCTCAGCTCGACGCCCTCTCGGCCGCGGGTTGCGAGAAGGTCTTCGTCGACCACGCCTCAGGCAAGCTTTCTCGCCGACCACAGTTAGACCGGGCCCTTGAGGTGGCTTGCCGACCCGGGGACCTACTTGTGGTCACCAAGCTCGATCGCCTCGGCAGATCCCTGGAGCACCTCATCGAGATCGCCAAGGAGCTCGAGGCCGCCGGCGTCGGCCTTGTCGTTCTCGACCAAGGCATCGACACATCCACTCCGGTGGGCCGGATGTTCTTCCACATCCTCGGAGCTATTGCCGAGTTCGAACACGCTCTACTCTCTGAACGCACAAGAGATGGGCTGGCTGCGGCCCGCGCTCGTGGTCGCACCGGGGGACGGCCGGCCGCTCTGGGCCCTCGCCAGCTGGCCCTCGCCCGCCAGATGTATGACAGCACAGACGACGAGGGAGTCCCGCTTCACACAGTGGCGGAGATCGCCGCCGAGTTCGGAGTTGCACGCTCCACGATCTATCGCCACCTCGACGCCCCGGCCAGCTCCTCGACTCAGAAGCACGCCGAGAATAAGGTGACCCAATGACCGCACTGAGTCCCGAGAACGTCGCTTTGGTCGCGCTGTTGACCAGAGAGCCGACGATGCGGTGGGCCCAGTACCGGGATGACCTCGCCATCGACGCCCTTCCCAGTGGCCTCGTCACAGACGCTGCGGAACGCCAGCGTGGGGAAGCGACGCTGAGCAGGTGGCTCGATACTGCGGCGGGTGCGAACTTCTACTCCTACCTCGACTCTGGCTACCCAGCCCAGCTACGCGAAGTGTGGGACTTCCCGCCATTCGTCTTCCTCCAGGGCGATGAGACCCCGCTGCACTCCCCGCGTGGAGACAAAGGCATCTGCATTGTGGGGTCCCGATCTGCTTCGAGCGAAGCAGTGGCCGTGGCTAGCTACATCGCTCGATCACTGGCCGAGGAAGGCACCACGATCGTCTCGGGACTCGCCGCAGGTATCGACTACGCAGCCCATAGCGCAGCAGTACAGATGGGAGCACGGACCGTGGGCGTAGTCGGCACCGGTATAGACCGCTGCTACCCCTCGTCCTCCTGTCAGCTCCAGCAGCATCTGGCGGCCGGCCACGGAATGGTGCTCTCGCAATTCCCACCAGGCAGCTCCCCCACTCGATCATCATTTCCCATGCGCAATGGTGTGATGTCCGCATACGGCAACGCGACAATAATCGTGGCTGCAGACGAAAAGTCCGGTACGCGTCACCAGGCACGACAGGCAATCCGGCATGGTCGACCACTTATCCTCGCCGAGCCCGTGGCGCGGGAAACGACCTGGGGAAGAAAGCTCGCCGACGACCCATTCGTCGATGCGCACGTAGCCCGCACCCCTGACGACGCCATCGAGCTCGCGCGAAGCGTCCTCAACCGTCGGTCACCCGTACCTGCCGAGGCCACTCTCTTTTGAACATCCCGTTCAACCCAGACGACGGGCAGTACCTAGCCCAAGTGGCCCCGACGATGCACAACGCGTTCCGCGTCACCTCGAACAACGAGCTGTTCACCCTGCCAGGGAGTTCACTGTGCCGCCTCTGCGGAACACCAACGGAGGGGCACCAGTACTGCTACGTCTGTAGATACGACATCTTGGGCAGCAAGCTCAGGTCTGACCTCCCAGATCGCTATGCCTTCCTGACATACGCGATCACGGGCGAGCAATCAGGCCAAGACGCATATCAGTACAAAGACATCGGCGGGGCCGCACTCGATCGCCTGAAACTCCTGCTGTATTTTTTCGTTAACTACCACAGCGGCTGCCTTCGATTGAGCACAGGAGCGTCTGTCAGCCATATTGCGGTCGTCCCATCAGGTCGAGGACGAAAAGACCATCCTCTCGAGACCGAGCTTCTCCCGCTCTTTCCCTCCACGCTTGAACGAGTTGCAGTCACTCGAGTCGCAGCAGCTCGCAATGGAGGCCGCCAGATGCTGATTGACCCGTCGATCAACCACATCGACTCTGACGTCACCGGTCGCCACGTACTAGTCCTAGAAGACACATGGACCAGAGGATTCAGCGCCCTTTCTCTGGCCACCAGCCTCAAGCAAGCCGGCGCATCGCAGGTGAGCGTCCTGACTATCGCCCGCTACCTCAACACCCATCATCCACCTACAGAAGCATGGCTAAAGACGAACAGCCCCCTGCTCTCCTACGATCCAACCTTCTGCCCGATCACCCGCTCCCCCGAGTGTCCGGATGGCAACTGACCGCAGTCTGTTCGGAGTCCATCTGAGCTCGCAAACCCTACGGGGACTACGTGTCACAACACCGCATATGACCCTGTGAAACATCCAGATCGAGGTTTGTCGGGCCATCCCACACGGGTGTACTTATCTGAAGCGAACGGATTCTCTGAGAGAACGAGGAGCCGCACCAGACTCAGCCCAGTAAGAACGTCGGTGGGGATCGCTTGAATCCTGGCCGTAGGGGCAGTCCAAAATAGTCTCGGATGCGTGAGCCCTCTCAGCACCAGCGCTTCTTGGATCATCCCCTTGGCTCGGATCCTGCCGACCTCGCGACAACTCGCAACTGACACTCTCGTGACAACGCCCTGCTGGATCAGCACGAGATAGACACACTGTTAAGCAACCGACAGTTCCAGCATTTTCGCTCGGCGGCCGAGTAACATCCGCTTCATCACCTGAGTAGGCGCCTGACCTGCAAAGACCGGGATGGAGCGAGGAATTGACCACGACTGCGCCGGCCCCTGGCTGGTATCCGTACGGCCCGGCCGAGAGTGCGGCGGAGTGGGACGGTCGGGCCTGGACCGGTCACCACGTGGCGGACCCGGCGGTTCCTTCCTCCCGGCCCACCGCCGGCCGCTGGAGTTCCTCACCCGGCCGTGGTTCTGGCTGATCGTCGCGGGCGTCGTGATCACGGCGGCCGCCGGGGCGATGTGGAACTCCGGCGAATCCGCGTGGTGGATCGCCCCGGTAGCGGTCGGTCTCATCCTGGCCCTCTCGGGGATCGTGCTCCTGTTCCGCCCGCGGCTGCGGTTCGCCGAGGTGGCGGACCTTCCCGTGATCATCGGGGCCGACGTGGTCTCCGGGCTCATCGGGCTGGCGGTGGCGTTCCTACTTGAGGGGCAGACTCGAACCACATCTGCGGATGCCGTTCGCGCTCGATCTGTGGCTCTCGGGGCCCATCGAGGAGACCTGCAAGATCGCCGTCCCCGTGCTGCTGTTGGTGTTCGCCCGCACGCGGTTCGGAGATCCCCGCGCCGGCGTGCTGATGGTATTGGTCAGCGCAGCGGTGTTCGGGGTCGGCGAGGGTCTGCAGTACGTCAGCGGGGGCAGCGGCGCCAACAGTCACCTGCTGCAGTCGCTTGTCCGCCCGCTCGCGGAGATCTCCCATCCGTTGTAGGCCGCCATCGCCGCCGGCGCGATCTGGTTGGCAGCCCATCGGTCGGGCCGGGTGTTGACCTGGGCCGGGCTGGTCGGGTGGCTCGTCGCCGCGGGACTGCATTCGCTGCACGACGGCCTCTTCTCCTGGAACAAGGGGGCACCCAGAACGACACCACCGATCATGATCTGTCGATGACCGACGTCGTCGAGGGCGCCGTGGGCGGGAACATCATCAGCCTCGTCACCGCGGTGATCACCTTCCTCGTCCTCCGCCGTGTCCTGCGGGAGCTCACGCCGCCGACCGCCGTCGACACCGCCCCGCGGTCGTGGCGTCCCCGGCTCGCGCCTTGGGGTGTGCCCGCGGCGACCCGCGAGCGGTGGGCGTCTGAGAATCCGGTGTCGTCTCCGTCCCGGATCGAATAGGTTCGGGCGCAGGGCGACTCACGCGCCCTCCCCCGAATCCGTCCCACAGGAGTGCTCGTGTCCCTCGCCACCGACCACCGCAAGCCCTCTCTCCGCACGATCGCCGCCAAACCCACCGCACTCCCGCGGACACTCTCCGCGGTGGCCGCCGCTGCCGCGGTGACCGTCGCGCTGCCACTCACCGCGTGTGCGCAGAGCATGATCCCGGGCGGTGGACCCGTCGGGTCCAGCACCGACTCTCTCGGATCCCTGGCCCCGGAGCGCCCCCTGTCCCCCGGCCCGGAGGTCGAGGTCGATGTGCTGGCAGACGGATTCACGATCCCGTGGGACGTGGCCCGCGATCCGAGTGGCGTCGTCGTCACCGGAGAGCGTGGCTCGGGCGCGCTGTACGCGATCCGTCCCGGCGGCGATAAGTCGGCCATCCAGGCCGACCTCGGTCCGGTGTTCAACGAGGCCGAGAGCGGGCTGATGGGGATCGCGTTGGCTGCGGACTTCGAGACCAGCCGCGAGCTCTACACGTGTCACTCCTCGGCCGACCACAACGACAACCGGGTCACCGCCTGGACCGCGACGAGCGACTGGTCTGCGATCGAGTCGCCGCGGGTGGTCGTCGACGGCATCCCGCTCAGCGAGGGCGGATTCCATTCCGGCTGCCGCATCCTGCCCATGGCCGACGGCTCGCTGTACATCGGCACGGGCGACACGTTCTCCGGCCCGGGCCCGCAGGATCCGGACTCGCTCGCCGGGAAGATCCTGCACGTCAACGGCGACGGCTCGCCCGCCGCGGACACCATCAGTGACGACTCCCCCGTTCTGACGATCGGCCACCGCAACGTGCAGGGACTCGCCGCACAGCCCGGCACCGATCGCATCTACTCCGCGGAGCACGGCCCGAATGTCGACGACGAGGTCAATCTTGTGCAGCCACGCGGCAACTACGGGTGGAACCCGAACCGCGGCGGCGAATACAACCAGGACGTCCCCATGACCGACACCGGCGCATTCCCGGATGCGGTGTCGGCGGTCTGGAGCTCGGGCGCCCCGACGCTGGCGCCGGGCGGGATGACGTTCCTCGACGACCCCGCGTGGGGCGAGTGGAACGGCGCGATCGCGGTAGCGATGCTCAAGACCAGCCAGATCGTCCTGATGAAGCTGTCCCCGGACGGCAACTCGGTCACCGAGATGGCGACGCTCCTGCGCGACGTCCACGGCCGGATGCGGTCCATCACCCCGGAACCGGGCGGCTCGCTGCTGGTGACCACCTCCAACGGCGGCGGCAACGACGAGGTCCTGCGGATCAGCCCCGCCGCCGCCGAGTAACCGCGGCAGGCCTACAGCCGTAGGACCTCGCGGGCGGCGTCGGCCAACGCGACCGCGTAGCCGGCGCCGTGCCCCGCCGAGTGGGTGGCCAGCGGATGCAGCTGGTGCAGCGGCACGCGGTCGCGCCAGCCCTCCGTCAAGGGGCGTGCCTGGTCATATCCGTGCAGTATCCGGTCCAGGTGCGGCGCGCCGAACAGGGCGAGCATCGCCAGATCGGTTTCGCGATGGCCGCCGTGGGCGGCGGGGTCGATGAGCACCGCCTCCCCGTCCGGCGTCCACAGCACGTTTCCCGTCCACAGGTCGCCGTGGAGGCGGGCGGGACGGTCGGCCGGGTCGTCGAGCTCGCCGGAGGCCACGCGGTCGCAGGCCCGCTCCACCACCGCCAGCTCGGCGCCGCCGAGCACTCCGAGATCCACGGCGATCCGGACGAACGGGCGGACCCGCTGCTCGGCGTAGAACTCACCCCACGAGTCTGTGGGCACGCATTCCTGGGGTCGGTTGCCGATGAAACACCGGCCCGCCCAGTCTCCGGCCGGTGCGCCCCATCCGGCGGCGCCGGCATCATGCATCGCCGCCAGTGACCGGCCGAACCGCAGGGCTCCGTCCGAACTCGCGCGGCCGTCGGGGATCCGCTCGAGCACGATCTCGTCGTCGTCGACTCCCCGCACCTCGACCACGCGGGGCCCGCCGGGCGCCGCGGCGAGCCACCGCAGTCCCGCGGCCTCGTAGCGGAAGAAGTCGGGGCCGTGATCTGAGCCGCGTTTGACGAACGACTGCGATGCGCGGCCGCTCATGCCGCCGCCTCGCGGTCGGGGCGCGGGGCGCGATCAGGGTCCGCCGAGCGGCCGAGAAGTGGACCGGCGAGCAGGGCGATTAGCAGGCCGCCCACGACCATCGGGGCGACGGCCCAGCGCATGCCGACGTGCTCGGCGATCTGCCCGACAAAGGGCGGGGCCAGCAGGAAGCCGAGGCGCATGACCCAGTTGAGGACGGCGAGTCCGGCGCCGTCGGGCAGACCGGGAACCGAATCGGCGCCGACCATCGCACCGGGGATGATCGTCGCGATGCCCCAGCCGGCCACGGCGAACCCGGCCAGCAGCACGGCCACCATTGCGGGGCCGTCCAGTAGGAACGAGCCGGTCAGCGCCGCGCCCGCGCCCAGTACCACGCAGACGCCACCCATCCGGCCCACGCGGACGGCGCCGAAGCCCTCGACGAGCCTGTCGCCGGTGAGCCGACCGATCAGCTGCGCGCCCTGCACCGCGATGAAGCCGAGACCGGCCACGCCCGCACCGACCGCGGCGACGTCCCGCAGGTACAGCGCCGACCAGGTCTGGGCGAAGTCCTCGACGATCTCGGCGCAGCACGCGAAGAGCCCCAGCGCCACGAGCAACACCAGCGCGCGGCCGCCCGGCAGCCGCCGCCGCACGACGGGGTCTACCGACTGGGCGGGTGAGGGCGTCGCCCCATGCGCTGCCGCATCATGCCTGGTGGGGGCGGTATCGACCTCGTGAGCCTGGTCGAGGTCGCGACCGTACTCGTCCTCCGCGACGGGCGGGCCCAGCCGTAGCGGATACGCCGCGGCAGCCGCGGCCGCGCACACGATCGCGGCGCCGATCATCTGCACCTGCACGGGCGCGCCGACACCGGCCGACAGAGAACCGCCGGCCGCCCCGAGCACCGCGCCCAGCGACCACACCGCATGAAACCGGTTGATCAGCGACCGCCCGTGCCGCAGTTGCACCCGGATGCCGTGCGCATTCATCGACACGTCGGTGATGGCATCGCACACCCCGAACAGCAACAACAGCCCCGCAAACACTGCAACGACAGGCGAGAACCCGACCAGCGCCGCCACAACCGAAGCGGCGATCATGGTGCCCACGGCCACCGCTCCGTCCGAGCGTCTCCGCATGAGCACGGGCGTCAACAGCCCACCGAACAACGCGCCGGCCGGGTAGCAGGCCATGGCCAACCCGAACAGCGCCGGGCTGAGCTCGAGGGCGTCCTTGAGATCGGGCAGCCGGGGCACGATGGCGCCGAAAATCGCGCCGTTGGCAGCGAACAGCAGCGCGGTGGCCGCGATCGGGCGGTGGGCGGTGTCGGTGGAGACGGCGTCGTCGTCGTAGTCGTGGTCGTGGTCGGCTCCGGCGGCGCTGCCGGCTCCGCGGTCTCCCGGCGGGCTCGTCGAGGTCACGCCCGCCACCCTAATCCGCATCGCGCACCGCGGCGCTCGCCCCGGCACCGCGCTGATCCCCGACCGATCCCGTGGGGCCTGTCGCCGGCGATCACCGGGGCACACCGCGGGCGGTCGGGCGGGAGCCTGGCGGGCGGCGCCGGTAGCGTTGGGCGGGTATCGGGCGAAGGGCGGGCAGGAATGGACATGTACCAGGTCACGGCGGGGGTAGAGGTCGACGACGACGGGCGCCGCGTGGTGTGCAGTGTGCCGCTGCCGGTCCCGCCCCCGGTCGTGTTCGACGCCGTGGCCACCGGCGAGGGCATCAGCTCGTGGTTCGTCCCGTGCGCGCTCGAGCCGCAGGCGGGCGGCCGGATCGTCCAGTTCGCCGACCCCGGCGCGCCCGACCCCACAGCCGGGCCGGAGGCGGCCGCCGAGGCCATGCTCACCGCGACCGTCGGCGAGATCACCGACTACACGCCGCCCGCCGGCAGCGTGCCCGGCCGGTTCGCGTACGCCGAGCGCGACTGGATGGGCGAGGGGGTGCCGGTGCCGCCGTGGGAGACCTCGTGCGAGGTCACCTCCGACGGCGAGGGCGGCTCGGTGCTGACGCTGCGGTCGGGATTCGATTCGGACGGCCAGCTCGCGGTGGAGTCGGTCGACGGCAGCGTCGCCGGCTGGTCCCAGTCACTGACCGTCCTGGCGCATCGCCTGACCCATCGCCCCGCCGACGGGGTGGCGACCGTCGATGCGGCCACCGATCCGGTCGCGATGACGGTGCCGGAGTTGTGGGCCCGGGTGAGTGCGCAGCTCGTGACGCCTGCGGCGGGGGCCGGCGGCGGAGGTTCGGCGAGCACCGGCGCCGTGGCCCGGTCGGGCGAGGTCGGCGGCATCGTGGCGTCGGAAGCGGCTGCGTCGATGGCGTTGATCCTGTCCGCTCCGGTTGACGGGATGCTGGAGCTGTTCGCGTTCCCCGCGGGCGAGACGCATGAGGACGCGGCGGGCCGGGCGGCGCTGGCGGTCCGGCTGTACGAGTACGTCGACGCCCCCGGCGGCGACGGCGCCCCGCTGGGTGCGGCGGCCGTCGACGTGGAGCCGACGTGGGACGCGACGCGCTGGCGGACCTGGCTCGAGGCGCTCATCGATGGGTAATTCCCGGGCGGGGTCAGTATCGTGGCGGGGAGCACGATCGACGTACATCTACGAGAAGTGAGATCGCCCATGGCGGATTCCAACGACACCGTGACCATCGCGACAGGCGAGGGCGCGTCCGGCTCCAGGCTGCTGGGTATCGGCGCCTACCGCCCGGAGCGGGTGGTGAGCAACGAGGAGATCTGCGAGCACATCGACTCGACCTCCGAGTGGATCTACGAGCGCTCGGGCATCCTCAACCGGCGGTTCGCGGGTCCCGATGAGTCCGTCATCTACATGTCCGGCGAGGCCGCCAAGAAGGCCGTGGAGTCCGCGGGAGTCGATCCCGAGCTGATCGACCTGGTGATCCTGTGCACGTCGACGTACGAGGCCCAGGTCCCGCACGCGGCCCCCAAGGTCGCCATGGCGATCGGCCGTAACGGCATCCCGGCGTTCGACATCACGGCCGGCTGCGCGGGTTTCGGCTACGGCCTGGCTGTGGCCACCAACGTCATCCGCGGCGGCGGCGCCCGCTACGCGGTGGTCGTGGGCGTGGAGCGGATGAGTGATGGTCTCGACTTGACCGATCGCAATACGGCGTTCATCTTCGGCGACGGCGCGGGTGCCGTCGTGGTGGGCCCGTCCGACGAGGGCAACGACGTCGGCCCGGTGGTCTGGGGCTCGGACGGCGAGCAGGCCGACGCGATCACCCAGACCAAGGACTGGAAGACCCTCATCGCCGACGCCAAGCAGGGCGCCACCGATCAGCCGTACGTCACGATGGACGGCTCGCGGGTCTTCCGGTGGGCCGCGGTGCAGATCGCCAAGGCCTCGGCCCGCACGCTCGAGGCGTCCGGCGTGACGGCCGAGCAGATCCAGGCGTTCATCCCCCACCAGGCCAACGGCCGCATCAACTCGGCCATGGCCAAGCATCTCGGCCTGCCGGAGTCGGTGGCGATCGCCAATGACATCGAGCAGACGGGCAACACCTCGGCCGCCTCGGTTCCGCTCGCGATGGAGACCATGCTCCGCGAGGGTCAGGCCGAGCCCGGCCAGATCGCGCTGCTGATCGGCTTCGGCGCAGGCCTGTCCTACGCGGGTCAGGTCGTGCGTCTGCCCGCGAAGCCGCCCGCCAACTGACGCGCAGCCCGGCCCCTCGCGGCCCCTTGCAGCCCTCCGGCTGTCGGCCCCGGTTCCCAGTGGTGAACCGGGGCCTTCGCTTTCGCCCCGACATGGACAAAGTTGCCCCACCCGTCCAGTGGGCATTCGTGCGAAAGTGTGGCTATGTTCACATCTCCCTCACCGCGGTCGGCTCGCCTACTGGCGTCCGGTGCCGCTGCCGTCGCCGTATCCGCCCTGACCGTGTCGATGGTCGCGATGGCCCCCACCGTCGCCGCCGCTCCCCCGATCCCGGCGGCACCGCCGGCGACGGGCTCGACGGCCGAGCAGTTCGGCGGCTCCTCGCAGACGCTCGGTGAGAACATCATGGGCCAGGTCAGCAGCTCCGACCTCGGGCCGGCCGTGACCTCGGGGGACGGCTCGGGCCCGGCCCGCTACGTGGCGCTCGGCGACTCGTACGCGGCGGTCGGCCGCATCGCCCCGGGCGCGTGGAGCGCCGGCCCGGTCACCTGCGTCCGGACCGACGACGCCTACCCGAACGTCGTGGCCCGCGAGCTGGGGGTCGGCACGTTCGTCAACGCCTCGTGCGGCGGGGCGGTGACCGACGATCTGTGGGCCCCGGACAAGGGTGTCCCGGCGCAGTTCGACGCGCTGACCGAGGACACCGACCTGGTCTCGCTGTCGATCGGCGGCAACGACGTGGGCTTCGGCGCGGTGCTCGTGGCGTGCGCGGTCCGCACCAACACGGCCGCGCCGTTCCTGCCGGTGATCGACGCCGTGACGGGTCCCGTCGCCGAGGACTTCGACACCACCACCGGCTGCGCGGACGTGATCGACCGGCAGGCCACCGCGGCCCTCGCCGAGCTCGACACCCACCTGGACGAGGTCTATGCGGAGATCGCGCGCCGCTCCCCCGACGCCCGGGTCGTGACGACCGGTTACCTGGCGGCCATCCCGGAGGACGACGCGACCATCGCCTCGTCGCCGGCGTGCGAGCCGCTCATGGCCGCGACCCGGGACGAGCGCGACAAGGTGCGCACGTTCCAGAACGATCTCAACGACGTGGTTCAGGCCGCCGCCGAACGCAACGGCGCGACCGTGGTCATCCCGGACGAGCCCGGCCACTCCATGTGCGCGCCGGCCGACACCCGCCGCGTCGACCTGCTCGGTGTCGAGACCGGCGCCGCGCCCGTGCATCCGACGACCGTCGGGCACGCCCACGTCGCCGACCGGGTCCTGGCGGCGCTGGAGGCGTAGCCGTCGGGGGAGCGACGAGCCCGACGAACCCGACGACAACGAGGTAGACGATTCCGGTTAGCACGGCCATTATCCGCCCCACCTGCCACACCAGTCCCGGGGCGAAGCGTTTCGCCTTTGACGGGGCTCCGGCGGGAGCACACTGTGGGCATGCTCACACCTCGTCGTCGTCCCTCCCTAACGCCCTCTACCTCCTCCCGCCGCACCGCGTCTCGCCTGACGGGCGCGCTCGCCGTGGGCGCGGCCCTCACGCTGGCCGTCGCACCGATCTCGGCCGCGCAGTCCACCGCCGAGGCGGATGGCACGATCGCCGTCAGCTCGCTCGGCTCGACCACCGGGGCACCCGGCAGCTCCACGGGCTCGCTCGGACCGTTCGGCTCGCTGGCCGCGCCCGCGTACGCCGAATACGTCGCGTTGGGTGACTCCTATGCGGCGTTCGGGGACCAGGAATCGCTTACCACTCCAGCCCCGTGCAGCCAGAGCTCAGCAAACTACCCCCACCAGCTCGACGCCAATCCCGCCGTAGGCGATCTGACGGACGTGACCTGCGGCGGGGCCATCACAACCGACATGTTCACCGAGCGGCACGAGGGTGTGGCCCCGCAGCTCGACGCGCTTACCGAAGACACCGACCTGGTGACCCTGTCGATCGGGGGCAACGACGTCCACTTCGGAGACATTGTCCAGTGCATCATGTCCGGCACGGTAGGAACTCCTGTGGATTGTGAGGCAGTGATGGGCGATCAGGTCACCGGCGATATCAATGCGGTGTTCGGCGAGGACGGCCCGGTGGATGACATCTACGACGCGATTGCCCAGAAGGCTCCCGGCGCCACCGTCATCGCGACCCAGTACCTGCCGCTAATGCCCGCCGAGGACCCGGGCCCGGCTCAGTGCCCGCTGACCACGCTGATCGGCCAGGCCAATCTCGACTGGGCCCGCGAGATCACCAAGGAGATCAACGACGCGGTCGACGCGGCCGCCGAGCGCAACGGCCACGTCTCGGTCCTGCCCACCTCGGACATCGACCGCTCGGGCTGCGCCGACGCGGACGAGCGCTGGACCGACTTCGCCGGCGGGGAGCCGACCAACGCCGCGCCGTTCCATCCCACAGCCCTGGGCCAGGAGGCCATGGCGGCAGCGATCGCCGCTGCGCTCTGACTCCAGCTGGCGTCAGAGCGCAGCCGCTAACGGCCGGGACATCAGCCCTCGAAGAGCCCCTGCCCCACGTACCCGCCCGCGGGCGCCCCGGGTGGGATCGCGAACACCGCCGACCCGATGGGGATCGTCCACGTGTTGAGGGCGTCCTGCTCGGCGAGCCGCTGCTGCACCGGGATATAGGTGCGCACCGGATCGGCCATGTAGGCGGTGAACAGCAGTCCGGTGTTGCTGATCTCGCCGCCTTCCGGCGGGTCGTCGTAGTTGTACGGCCGCCGGAGCATGGCCTCGCCCCGGTTCAACTGCCGGGCCCGGGCCATGTGTGACTCGGGCGGGATCACGGGCAGTCCCACGTCGTCGATGGCCTCGAAATCGGCGGGGTCGTGCTCGGCGGTGCCGGTGAGCGGCGCCCCGGTGTCGAGCGTGCGGCCGACGGACAGTTCGCGGGAGTTGCGGTCGATCTCCTCCCAGGTGTCCATCGTCATGCGGATACGCCGCAGCACGAGTGCCGAACCGCCCCGCATCCACCGCTGATCGCTGCCGTCGGAGTAGAGGATCTGGTCGAAGTCCATGTCCCCCTCCGGCGTCGGGTTGACGGTGCCGTCGATCTGCCCGAACAGGTTGCGCTGCGTCCGCCCGGACGGGTCGGTGCCCACGGCCTTGCGGAACCCCCGCTGGGCCCACTTCTGCCGCGCCACCCCCCGCACCCCGGAGGCCAGGATGCGGGCGGCGTGCGCGACGATCAGCGGGTCGTCGGCGCAGATCTGCAGCAGCAGATCGCCTTCCGACCAGCGGTCCTCGAGCTGGTCGATCTGCGGGAACGCCGGCAACTGTTGCAGCCACTCGGGTCGCTTGTCCGGCATCCCGATCGCGTCGAAGAAGCCGGGCCCGAGCCCGATGGTCACGGTGAGCCGTGCCGGGTCCGCGGCCAGTTCGGGTTCGAGGTCGGCCAGTCCGGCGTGCCCCTGGGTGAGCCGCGCCGCGTCCTGGGACCAGGCGCGCAGGACGCCCTGGACCTCGGTACGCGTCGCCCTGGGGACGATTTCGAACCCCACGAAGGCAGCGTGCGATTGCGGTGCCGTGGTGATGCCCGCCTGCCGCGGACCGTAGAACGGTTCCGAGGCCGAGCCGACCACGCGGGAGTCGGCCACCGTCTTCCAGGTGACCGCCTCGTCGTCGTCGACGACACCGCGCCCCGTGTATCCGGCGAGGGCGCCGGCGGCGCCACCCCCCACGACCGCCGCGACGCCGCCGGTGAGCACCGACCGCCTGGACAGACCGCGAGAGGTGCGGTCAGCCATCGTGGTTCGCGCCCTCCCCGCCGCCGTGGCTGCCGTGGTCGTCGCCGACGTACTCCTCTTCGCCGCCCTTGAAGTCGCGGGCGGTGAGGGTGATGTCCTGCTCGGTGCCGTCGTCGAACGTCAGGACCATCGGGATCTCCTGGCCGGTGGTGATGGGCCCGGTGAGGTCCATGAACATGAAGTGGTCCTTGCCGGGCTCGAGGAACAGCTCCCCGCCGGCGGGCAGGACGAATCCGCCCTCCTTCTCTTGCATCATCATGCCGCTGCCGCCGGGGACCGTCTCGTGCATCTCGACGCGTTCGCTGACGGGTGAGGTGACGCCAGTGATGCGGATCTCGACGTCCCCGGTGTTGCGGAGCGTGCCGAACGCGCCGCTCATCTCGGTGTCGGTGGCCTTGGCCCAGCCGTTCTCGAAGATCACGACGGCGGCCTCGGACTCGCCGCCGTCGTTGGGCTGGCTGGTGGCGGCGGGCTCGTTGGTGGCCGAGTCGGTGGCGGTGGAGCCGGTGGTTCCGGTGTCCTCCGAGCAGGCGGCGAGGCCCAGGGCGAGCGCGAGGGCGGCCGCGGCGGCCACGGTACGGGTGGTGCGGTTGGTACGCATGTGTGTCCTTTGGTGACAGGGGTGATCGCCCGGCCGCATGTGGGCGGGCGTGGTGGCGCTGGATCACACGAAGGCGGGCGGCGCCCGGGTTCCCCCGCCTGTCAGGAGGTACCGCCCGCGCGGGACGTACGCGTCGTAGGAGGACAACAGGGGTACGACGACGACAAGGCGGACACCCGCCAGCATCGGCCGCACCCGTGCCGCGACCCACGCGAGCGTCCCGGACAGGGCCGCCACAACGGCGAGCGTCAGGAGCACGGCGGCCACGTGGGCGCCGAGCATCTGCGGGGTGAGCAGTGTCGCCCACGTGATCGGCTCCGCCGGGCCGGCCGCCCCGCCAACGACGCCGCCGTCCATCGCGGCGCGGATCGCGGCCGGGTCGGTGACATGGTGGCCGAGCGCTTCCGTCTGCCCGCCCGGGTGCGAGTGCGAGTGCCCCGAGGACAACACGAGGTGGACGAGCGCCTGCCCGGCCAGCAGGCCGCCGGCCGCGGTGAGCAGCGGCGGCCGTCGACGGGCGAGGGCAGCGGTGACGGCTCCGATGCCGGCGCTGGCGGCCCCCACCATGAGCACGTCGCCCGAGGTGGGAGGGATCGCCGCGGCCCCGGCGGCCAGTCCGTGGGCGCTGATGCCGAAGACTCCGCTGACCACGGCGACGATGATCCCCACGACCGCGGTCACCACAGGGGGGACCTCGGTGCGCAGGCGATCGGCGGACATGACCTGATTCTAATGCGACTCGGTGGTGGTGACGATTCGCGCGCGTTCCTCGGTCGAGAGGCCGGCCTCGACGCGTTCGAGCATGTGGGGGCGCATCTCGGGCAGGTCGTCGACCGCGAACCATCGGACGTCGGTGTTCTCACCATCTGCCGGGTGGGGATCGCCGGAGAAATAGGTGCAGGCGAAGGTGTGATCGATGTACTGGGCCCGGTCGCCGTTGGCGTAGGTGACCATGCGGGAGACGCCGATCGAGGCGACCCTGTCCACGCGGATGGTGACGTCGGCTTCCTCCCGCGCTTCACGCACCGCGGTGTCCGCGGGATGCTCGCCCGGGTCGACGATTCCGGTGACGGGGGTCCACCAGCCGTTGTCGCTGCGCCGGACCAACAGGACCCGCCGGTGATCGGCGCTGCGGATGACGGCGGTCGCGCCAGACAGCCAGAGCGGCGCGGTGCCCACGTGCTCGCGGAGCTTCAGGACGAAGTCGGGGGTCGACATGCCCTGAGGGTAGGCCGGAGGTACGACAGATCCCCCGCCGACCATGTGGTCGACGGGGGATCGCGTGAATCTTGATCAGTTCATCGGCCGGTCAGACCGACCTGCGAACCGGGAGCTCAGCGAACCGGCTGCTGCTCGGGCTCGCACTCGTCCTGCTCCATGGAGCCATTGTTCTTGAGGAAGTCGATGCCCTCCTGCGGCAGGTTGCAGACGGCCCCGACGTCAACGCCCGGGAGCGGCGGGAGGTTGACGCCACCGTTGACGGCGATGCCGATCGCGATGCCGGCGCCGGCCAGCGAGCCGAGGGCCAGGAGCGTCCCGGCGTCGATTTCGCCACCGCTGCCGGGGGTCTCCTCATCGCCCGGGCCGGTCTCGCCGCCGGTGTTCGTGTCGTCGTCTTCCGAGCCGTTGCTGCCCTCCGAGGAACCGGAGAAGATGTCCTCGAGCGAGCCGAAGAGGCTGTCCTCCTCGTTCTCCTCGCCGCCATCCGAACCCGAGGACAGGCTGCCCAGCGTGTCGGTCAGCGAGCCGAAGAAGTCGTTCTCGTCGGTGTTGTCGTCATCCTCGGGGGCTGAGCTGCCCAGCGAGCCGGAGTCGATATCGCCGGAGTCGTTATCGTCCCCGGCCCCCTCGTCAGAGCTGCCGTTCGACCCCTCGCCCGAGCCGGTGTTCGGGTTCTCCGTATCGGTCGCGTCAGAAGAACCCGCGAACATCTCCTCGAGCGAACCGAGGAGATCGAACTCGGTGCCGTTCTCGGGCTCAAGTGAATCCGTGAGGCTACCCAGCGAGCCCGTGCCGTCGGTGCCCGCGTCGCCACCGGTCTCACCACCGTTCGAGCCCTCAGAGCCGGAGTCGCCGTTGGAGCCCTCACTCGAGCCGGAATCCTCGGTCAGATCACCGAGCGAGCTGGTGCCCGGCGCCGGGAGCGTTTCGATGTCATCCGCCGAACCCGTGACGTCACCCAGCGAACCCAGCGATCCGGTGTCCGGCTTCAGATCCGGCAGGTCACTCGGCTCGATCGAGCCGAGTGCCAGACCCAGGTCAACGCCGAGGTCCGCCGAACCGAGGTTCGCAGCGACCCCGAGGCCCAGCTCGGCGCTCTGCGCGTTGGCGACACCCGGCAGCGACCCGAGCGCGAGTCCGGAGGCCGCGATGACGGCGATCATCCGCTTGGAGTTCTTCATAGGAATTGCCTTCCTTGACGTTGGGAGACGACCCGGCGACCGGAATCGTGTCGGCTTTCTCATCGAGCGAATTTCGCAACGCGTTACGTCCGAAATGGCTCACACATATGCGGAGCCCAGCCGCATAGACCCGGACATGACGAGAAAGATGGATGAATTACGCAGTCCAACTGCGCCTTTCGCTGATCCAGCCGTCGATTAGCAAACCTGATAGATAAGTGTCAATTAACCAATCAAGTGCTGAGCGAAACCCAGATCCCGGGCTCCGCGCCTGAGAAATCAATGCGACAACCGCCATCCGGCGGCAGGCCGAGTGCGCCTCGCGCGAAGTTGAGGATAACCTCGCATTGCAGCCGACAGTCAGGAGCGTCATGCCAGCGAAAGCCACGTCCGGAGTCCAGTTCCCCGCCGACCCTTCCGGGTCCCGGTCGACGGGCACACTGGCCAAGCAGGTGGTGGCCGACGCGCTCGCCACCGTGGACCCGTCGGCCGCCGAACGCGTCCACCGCATCAAGGACTGGCGCAAGGGCTACATCGAGCCGTTCACCGAGCTCGTCGCGGCGGGCGTCCATGACGCCGACACCTGGGACGGGGTCGCCAGGGCCGCCCTCGACTCACTGCAGTCCCGCATGGTCGGCGCCCATGACGTCAACGGGGAGACCGTCGAGACCCCGATGGCGGACTACCTCGCCGTCGTCGCCGCCACCTCCACCCCGGGCACCGAGACGATCACCGGCACCGCCGAGCCCGAACGAACCCTGTCGATCCCCTACCGCGGTGAGAACCTCTCCGGCGCCGCGCTGAGCGACCTGCTCGACCGATGGATCGCCGACGGCGTCGTGGAACCCAGCTGCGCGGCCGCCCTGCGCCTGGTTCAGGACAACCCCGACTGGTTGTCCCTGCCCGGCCGCGCCATGCTCGTCCTGGGCCTCGGCTCCGAGATGGGCCCCGCCCGCCAACTGCTTCGCTGGGGCGCCGACGTGATGGGCGTCGACCTGCCCTCCAGCCCCGCGTGGGAGCGCTTCCGCAGTGGGGCCGACCAGTTCGCGGGACGCCTCCACATCCCCACCGACGCTGACGGCCGACCCGGGATCAACCTGCTCACCGAGCTGCCCGAGCTCGCCGCCTGGGCCCGCGACGCCGCCCCCGCCCCGCTGACGGTGGGCAGCTACTTCTACGCGGACGGCGGGACCCACGTGCAACTGTCCTCGGCGGCGGACGCCCTCGTCGTCGACCTCTTGTCCGATTCCACCGCCACCGCGCTGGCCTACCTCGCCACCCCGATGGACACCTTCGTCGTACCCGCCGACGTGCGGGAGGCCTCCGACGCCGCACTCGCCGACCGTAGGGCCATCGACGTCAAGAAGATCGTCGGCGCCCTCACCCGTGGCCGCCTGTTCCACCGCAACTACGCCGCCGGCCGCGGACCGGCCGTCCACGACGCGCTCGTCCCCCAGCAGGGCCCCAACTACACGCTCGCCAAGCGCGTCCAGCGCTGGCGTGCCACCACCGCCTTCGCCGACGGCCACACCGTCTCCGTCAACGTCGCCCCCGCCACCGACACCTACTCCGTGACCAAGAACAAGATCCTCGCCAGCACCTACAAGGGCGCGGGCGCGTTCGGCATCGAGATCTTCGAGCCCGACACCTCCTCGGCGATGCTCGCGGCGCTCATGGTCCACGACCTCAACGTGGACCGACCCGAGGTCGACGTGCAGTGGCAGCACGAGTCGTCCGGCGCCGCCTCGGGCGGACTGTGGCGGCAGCCGTACCTGCCCCGGACCGCCCTCCCGGTCGCGGCGCTGCTCGGTACCGTGAAGAGGTAGCGCTCGCCACTCGCCGACAGTAAGGACGCAGCCATGCCGAACCCGTTCTCCAAGGGCTGGAACTACCTCAAGGCCTCGCTCGACAAGACGGTCGACGACAACGCCGACCCCAAGGTGCTCGTCCGCCAGGCGATGCAGGGCGCCCGGGACCAGCACAAGGCCGTGGCCGACCAGGCCGCCGCGGTGATCGGCAACGCCAAGCAGCTCGAGATCGCGATGGGCACCAAAGCCCGGCAGCTCGACGAGGTGCAGGGGCAGATCCGGCAGATGCTGCAGATGGCCGAGAAGGCGCGCGCGGAGGGCGACCAGGCGCGGGCCGGCCAGCTGGAGACGCAGGCCGAGCAGATGGCCGGGCGGCTCGTGACGCTGGAGTCGGACCTGGAGCACACGCGGCAGTTGCACGGTCAGGCGACTCATGCGGCCGAGCAGGCCAAGCAGGCGGTCGGCGAGTCCGAGCGGAAGCTGCGGGAGACCCTGGCGCAGGAGGACCAGCTGCTGCTGCAGGCCACGCAGGCCGAGATGCAGCATCGCACCACCGAGTCGCTCACCTCGATGGAGGGCGTCGGCGGCGGTAACTCGCCGACGTTCGACGAGATCCGCAACAAGATCGAGAGCCGGTACACCACCGCGCTCGGCAAGCAGGAGCTCGCCGAGGCCACCGGCGGCCCGTCCACCGCGCAGCTCGACGCCGCCGCCCTCACCCGGGAATCGGAGGGCCGCTCCAAGCTTGACCAGATCCGCGCGTCGATGGGCCTCGAGTCGGGCGGTGCGGCGGGCGCGGGCCGCCAACTGACGGAGGGCGACGACGACAACGCCGCCAGCTCCGCCCCCGGCGACGCCCGGCCGGCCGACACCGGCGGCGCCGGAGGCACCGACAGCGCCGAGGGCGGGCAGTCGGGCCCGACGCTGCCCCGCGACACGCGCCAGTAGTCGCTCGCGCGTCGCTCGTGCGGATGCGGTTGAGGGCCATGCCCAGGGAGTTTCAGGACATTCACCTGGCACGCTCAGTGGTTTATCATCAGCCAGTGGCCTCCGCGTGGTGGCTCAGCGGGTCGTTGAGCGGGGTCGCTTCCCTTCCCGCGCAACCAAGGTGACCCCGTGAACTTGAGATCCCTTCCGGCCTCCGCAGCACGCCGCGCACTCGTCCCCGCGGTCGCACTGACCCTGGTCTGCGGCGCGGCGGCGCCCGCGGCGGCACAGGCGGGCTCCGGCGATCCCGCATCGCTCGACCCGGGCTCGATCGGCAACATCGGTTCGGTCAACAACCTGGGCGGCAGCGTCGACCCGTCCAGCGCCGCCGCCGGTTCCGCGACCGTCGGCTCCACCGGCTCGACCGGCACCGACTCGCTCGTCGGCCTCGGCACCCTGCCCCCGATGGGCACCGGCTCGCAGAACACCACGGCCACCCCGCCGATCGGCATGGAGTCCGAACCAGTCGAGGTCACCGAGGTGCGCGATGTCGAGGTCGGCGACCAGATGGTCGCCGGCGGCGATCCACGCTTCGAGCGCTGGTGGGTCGCCTCCAAGTCCATGAACCGCGTCCTGCCGGTCGAGATCTGGCGCGCCGCCTCGGACGCTCCGGCGCCGATGCTCTACCTCCTCGATGGCGTGGACTCGCCCTCGCCGAGCGGCTGGCTGCTGCCCGGACAGATCCAGGAGGTGTTCGCGGGGGAGCACGTCACCCTGGTCATGCCGGCACGGGCAGACGGCTCGCTGCACGCGGATTGGCAGCACGACGACCCGGTACTGAGCCGCAACAAGTGGCAGACGTTCCTCACCCAGGAGCTGCCGCCGCTGCTGGAGTCCGGCGCACACGCCATCCCGTTCACGGGCAAGCGCGGCGTGGCCGGCCTGTCGATGGGCGCCGCCAGTGCGGTCACCACCGCGGAGCGCAGCCCCGAGATGTACGAGGCGGTCGGCGCGATCGCCGGCTGCTACACGGCCCGCGACGACCTGGGCTTCCTGCTCGCCAAGATCGTGACCGAGTCCCGGGGCGGCACCATCGCCAACATGTGGGGCCAGCGCAACGACCCCGCCTACCTGGAGAACGACGGCCTGCTCCACGCCGAGAAGCTCCGCGACAAGGCGCTCTACTTCGCGACAGCGACCGGCATGCCCGACGCCACCGAGTGGCAGCGCAACGACCACGACTTGCTGCGCTTCAGCCAGGGCGCCGGCTTGGAGATCGCCACCCACGCCTGCACCGTCGACATGGACGAGCGCCTGAAGGAGCTGGGAATCGGTGCGCGCGTCGACTACCTGCCGACCGGGATGCACAACTGGGATAACTTCAGCCGCTTCCTCGCGCCCATGCGCGATACGGTGATGCCGGCGCTGCGCTAGAGCATCCGGCCGACGCGGCGTCGCTCTCACCGCGAGGAGACGCCATGTCCACCCCACCCACGGCCTCCGGCTCCCTCACCGAGTCGGGGGCCGTCGTGTTCACGCGCCGACTGCCGATCTCGCGCGAGCAGGCGTGGGCGGCCGTCACCGACCCGGCCCGCACTGCCCGGTGGATCGGCCCGTGGTCGGGCGATCCGGCCAGCGGTACCGTCGAGTTGACGATGACCGTCGAGGGGGGCTCCCCCACGTCGACCGTGGAGGTGCGGCGGTGTGAGGAACCGGTGGTCGTCGTCACCACCGGCCCCGGCGGGTGGGTGCTCACGGTGCGCGTCGAGGGCGACGACGACGAGGCCGTCATCTCCCTGGAACAGGACATTCCGGACGCCGAGTCCGCCGCCTCGATCGGTCCCGGGTGGGACTTCTACCTGGACCGGCTGGTCGAGGCCGAGGCGGGCCGGGATCCGGACGCGCTCCGATTCGACCCCGACTATTACCCAGGTCTGGCCGGCTACTACAGGGAGTTGTTCAGCGGCCGAGGTTGATGTCGTACCCCCTTGCTACCTTGATTCCAGTCGAACACAGAAGCGACTGAATCAGAGCGTGGAGGGGGTGGCGTGGATGGCGATGGCGGGAATTGACCAGACGTCGGAACCCGGTTCGGACACCAGGATCCCGGAGGCGAGCAAGGCGGTTCTCGAGGCCCTCCGGGCGGAGAATCGTGCCGCCGCCGCCCGCTTGCGTGCGTGTTACGCGCTACTCGACATCTGTGACGATGTGGAGTTCCAGCGGGCTATCGACGCCGGCTACGACCCGATGGGCGAGGAGCCGCAGGACTACGCACTGATCGACCCCTTCGACATCGCCTGCGCCGAGATCGTGGCCGCGTACGGCGTACATACCCACAGGGCGCGGGCGCTGATCAGGCTGTCGATCACGCTCGTCGACAACTTCCCCGCCCTACTGGAGGCCATGGAGAGCGGCCGCCTCGACGAGGACACGGCCAAGATGCTCGCGCGCCAGATGCGGGTCGTGGAACCGAGGTTCAGGTCCGCCGTGCAGAAGGCCGTGGCCGACTGGCTCCTGGGCGCGATCGACGCGGGGCAGCGGCCGGGCCGCGATCGAATTCTCGGCCAGACGGATCGCATCATCGAGGAGTCCGACCCGGACGGCGTCCTCGCCAGACGCCGGCGCGCGATCACCGAGCGGAACGTTCAGGTCCGTCGCAGCAGTGACGGCATGGCCCAACTCCATGCCTATCTGACGTCGGCGGAGGCGGCGGCACTGTACGAGGCGCTGCAGATGTCGGCGCGCGATCAGATCAAGAAGGAGAAGGACTCCCGCGGCGAGTCGACCCGGTACGTGGACGCGGGGGTATGCGACAACTCGTCCGGCCGGCGCATCGGCGAACGCCGCGCCGACGCCTTGGTCGACGCGATCCTCGGGCCCGGACAAGGCGCCGATCCCGGCTCTGCCCCTGAGCCGGAGCGCCTCGCGGGCGAGCGCCTCGCGGGCGAGACTCCCCGGGCCCAGCTCCGGCCACACATCACCGTGCTCACCGAACTCGGCCCGGGCGGCGAGCCCGCCGTCTACATGCCCCGGGGCGGGCCGGCCACGATCGATGCCCTCATGGAGCTGCTGTCGCGCTGTGTCGGCGCCACCATCTCGGTCCCGGACCCCACGCCCGGGTCGGCTGACTCGCGCACGGCCGCCCGGCGCTATCGGATCAGTGCCGAACTGGCGCGCCGCATCCGGCTACGGGACGGTACCTGTCGGCACCCCGGGTGCTCGGTGCCGGCCGACGACTGCGATGTTGACCACGTCCGTCCCTTCAATCACTCTGATTCCGGCTCCGGCGGGTTGACCGTCGAGTTCAATCTCATGTGCCTGTGTCGGCGGCACCACCGCTTCAAAACCTTCCACGGGTGGAGGTACCAACTGGCGCGCGACGGCACACTGACCGTCACCACCAGCACTGGTCACACCCTCGCCACCGAGCCGGACGGGCCGCTGGCGCGATGGCGCCAACGGCCGGACGAGGGGGCCTCCTCTGACGCCGGGCCACCGCGGCCGTGGCTCAGCCCTGAGCCGAAACCGACCTACTGGTTCCAGCGCATGCAACGCCAGGTCGCGGCACGTCGAGAGAACATCGCCGCCAGGCGTGTCCCCGAGCCCGGCGACCCCGGCTACGACCCGCCACCGTTCTGACCGAGGCGGGCCGCCGGCTCAGCGGTGCTTGAGAAGGACCGCCCGGATGCCCTCGTGGAATCCGTCACGCAGACGCACGCGCTGGGCCTCGGTGAGCGTGAACTCGTTGAGCATCTGGCAGGCGAACTGCAGCAATGGCCTGTCGATCGCCGGCGGAAGCACCCCGCCCGACAGGAGATGCGCGTCGTCGCGCTGCTCCTCGGTGGCGGCCTGCTCGTACCACCAGGTGGCGTACTGCTGTCCCACGTCGAAGGGGGTCTGCTCACCGGAGGAGGTCCACACCTCCTCGGGCAGAGGTACGAACTTCGACCGCAGCGGACGACGATGCGGGGCCATCATCGACGGGCTCGGCCGCGCGGAGCCATTGGCCGTCGGCTCATCCGACGCGGGCGCAGCCGCGGCCGGCGACTCGGCCCGGGGCGCCGGCGGCACCTGGCCTGGCTTCGGCACTGCCGGCCGATCGGCCGGATCGGCCAGATCGGCAGGGCTGGCAGGGCTGGCAGGGCTGGCAGGGCCGGCAGGGCCGGCAGGGTCCTCGCGGTGGGCGTCATCGACAATGGCCGCGCACTCCTCCTCGTCGGCCGCGAGCTCCTCGGCCTCGGCCGCGAGCTCCTCGTCGGCCACGGTCTGGCGCGTCTCGTCCGCCACGGTGGTCGCGGCGGCGCGGTCGGACCGCAACTGCACGTCGACCATGTCCACGGTCTCCTCCGCCTCCGGATCGCGGGTCTCCTCGCCGGGATGCGCAGGGCGCGGGGCCGCGGTGCGCACCTTCGGCGGGATCGGCCCCTCGAGGACCCGGATCTGCATGGCGTCGTGGAAGTCCGTGCGGGGATCGAGCACGGTCGTGGTGTCGCAGGCGTGGCGCAGCGCGGACGAGATGGAATCCCAGCCGAATCCGACGAGGTGCATGCGCACGCCCGCGTCGACGGCCACCCGGACGCCCGGGATCATGTCGGCGTCGCCGGTGACCAGGACCATGTCGGAACAGTGCCCCTTGTACGCGGCCTGGATCATATCCGCGACCAGCAGGGTGTCGACGGCCTTCTGCGTCCGGCGCTCACCCCACTCGATCAGCTGACCGGCCCGCAACTGCACGCCCTCGATGACGCGCAGTGTCCGTTGATAGCGGTGTGGTCCTGAATCCGGGATGCCGTCGTACCAGTTCTGGCGCTGGACCGGCTGATCCACCAGACCGTGCGCGACCTGATCTAAACGGTGCACGACCGTGGCCAGAGAGATCTCCAGCTGACCGCGCGCCCCCTCCTCCCACGAGTTATAGAAACTCGCCAGTAGGTAAGACGTATCGACGAGGATCAGAGTTCGTTGAAGCATGATGATCACGACCTGTTCTGGTTGTCATTCGTTGACTTCCAGCATGCCGCAGGGCGCACGGACCCGCAGGGGTCGCTACCGAACAACGTCAGGAGTCTCTCGATGTCACAACCCTTCGCCACGCCGACCGACCTCAGTGGAAGGGTCGTGCTGGTCACCGGCGCCGCCCGCGGACAGGGCCGCGCCCACTGCGAGGCCTTCGCCGCTGCCGGCTGCGACGTGATCGCCCTCGACCTGTGCCGCGACATCGAGTCCGTGCCCTACCCGATGGCGAACCCGGCGGACCTGGAGGCCACCGCCGAGGCCGTGCGCGCGCTCGGGCGGCGCTGCGTGACGGGCGAGGTCGACGTGCGGGACATGCCGGGGATGCGCGAGGCCGTCGACGCCGGTGTCGCCGAGTTGGGTGGCCTGGACTTCGTGGTCGCCAACGCCGGGGTCTCGCCGCAGCCCATCCCGTCGTGGGAGCGGACCGAGGAGGAGTGGGACTCCACCCTGGACATCAACCTCAAGGGCACCTGGGTCACCACCACCGTGGCCATTCCCCACATCCTGGCCACCGGCCGGGGCGGCGCGGTCATCCTCATCAGCTCGATGGTCGCGCTGCGCGGCGGCTCCTTCACCGCCAGCTACGCGACCTCGAAGTGGGGCGTCCGGGGTCTGGCCAAGGCCCTCGCCGGGGAGCTGGGCTTCTCCAACGTGCGGTGCAACTCCATCCACCCCGGCAACGTACGCACGCCGATGATCGAGAACCCGTCGATGATCGCCATGATGTCCGGCGGACAGGGCACGACGCTCGAGGACACCACCGAGACCTTCGCCGGCATGAACCAGATGCCGCAGCCGTGGGTCGGGCCCGAGTCGATCGCCTCCATGGCCCTGTACCTGTGCAGTGATGCCGGCGCCGGCATCACCGGCGCCTCTATCCCCGTCGACCTGGGCGGAAGCGAGAAGTTCGGGCGCTGACCGACCGCGCTTGCCAGACACGAGAACGGCCCGGCACCCTCAATCGAGGGAGCCGGGCCGCCTGCGCTGCGTTGTTTTGCGCCGTGCTGCCTTGTGCTGTGCTGCGTTGCGCTGTGCGGGCTATCAGCCCTGGGGGGCCGTCGGGCGCGGGACGCTGATGGTCGACCCCGTGGCGCTCCACACCATGGTCCAGAAGATGTCGACCACGGGCTGGATGGCCTGCAGGAAAATGTCGTTCGCGTTGCTCATGTTGGTCCCCTCGTCAGTGTCTCTTCCCGGCGGTGTGCGACCGAGTACGTCCGGTATGTCGCCACCAACCGGCCCGACGTTACACAACCGTGATATCCGTGGCGACTCCCACACTTTTCGCACTGGTCACGGCTGTGCCGCCCCGCCCTCACCCTGCGGTGGACTATCGCCGCGGAGTGTGACTCACCCGACAAAGCTAACCTACGGGACCGTAACTTACGGTACCGTAGCTTCATGGCAATCACCGACATCCCAGAGTTCGCACATCTCAGCGAGGATGACATCGAAGCGCTCGGCGCGGAGCTGGAGCAGATCCGTCAGGACATCATCGGCTCCCTGGGTGAGCGAGATGCCACCTACATCCGCAACACCATCCGCTTCCAGCGCGGCCTCGAGGTCGGCGCCCGGGCGCTGCTGATGGTGGGCTCTCGCAACAAGACCGCGTGGGCGATCGGCGCGGGCGCGCTCGGTGTGGCCAAGATCGTCGAGAACATGGAGCTCGGGCACAACATCATGCACGGGCAGTGGGATTGGATGAACGATCCCGAGATCCACTCCACCACCTGGGAGTGGGACAACGTGGGCACGTCCGAGCACTGGAAGCAGACCCACAACTACATGCACCACAAGTACACGAACATCATCGGCATGGACGACGATGTGGGGTACGGACTCCTCCGCGTGACCCGCGACCAGCGCTGGCACCCCTTCTACTACGGCAACCTGGCCTACAACACCGCCCTGGCGTTGCTGTTCCAGTGGGGCGTGGGGATCCAGTACCTGGAGCTGGGCAAGGTCGTGAAGGGCCGCGACGACCGCGAGGAGACCAAGCGCAACGTCGCCCTGTTCCTGCGCAAGGCCGGCCGCCAGCTCGCGAAGGACTACGTGTTCTACCCGGCACTGTCGGGCAAGGGCTGGAAGTCCACCATGACCGCCAACCTGGTGGCCAACGGCATCCGCAACGTGTGGACCAACGCCGTGATCTTCTGCGGCCACTTCCCCGACGGCGCCGAGAAGTTCACCAAGAAGGACCTCGCGAACGAGACGCGGGCCGAGTGGTACCTGCGCCAGATGCTCGGCTCCGCGAACCTCACCGGCGGCCCGGTCATCGACTTCATGTCCGGCAACCTGTCGTACCAGATCGAGCACCACCTCTACCCGGACATGTCGTCCAACCGCCTGGCGGAGGCGTCCGTACGGGTGCGCGAGGTGTGCGACAAGTACGACCTGCCGTATGTGGCCGGCTCGCTTCCGGTGCAATACCTCAAGGCGTGGCGCACCATCGCCAAGATGTCACTGCCCAACCACATGCTCAAGGACACCGCCGACGACGCACCCGAGACCCACTCGGAGCGGATGTTCGAGGGGCTCCCCGAGCCGAAGCCGACCGCCGGGAACGGCAAGCGCGCCGGACTCAAGACGGCGCTACGCCAGCAGCGCGCCCGCCGTCGCGCGAAGAAGTACGTGCCGGTCTCCTGACCTGAATCGCACGCCGCCACGCCCTCGACACCTGATCAGGTGTCGAGGGCGTCCGTGATTTCGACGCCCCAGTTGTAGAACCGGCGATAGGCTGACCCCGGAAGTCGGCCGTACCAGTCCAGCACCAGTCACACATGACGACGGGAGTACCCATGGAGGACCGGCGAATGCTGATCGCCGACTCGGCGATCGAGGTCGTGGCGAGGGACGGCATCCGGGCGCTCACACACCGGGCCGTCGACTCCGAGGCGGGCCTCCCCTCCGGCTCGACCTCGTACTACTGCCGCACCCGGGCACAATTGGTCGGTCTCACCGTCGACCGGGTCACCTCGCTGCTGCGGGGATTCGTCGAGGTCTCGGGAATCCAGGAGCTGGCGTCCACGAACGCCGACGACGTGCTGGGGGTGCTCTCCCGCATGATCGAGGCCCTGCTCGCCGACTACCGCGGCGAGCTGGCCGCGCGGTCCGCGCTCATCATCGAGCTCTCCGGCAAGGAGGACACCACCGATCTCGTGTCCTCACTGCTGGACCCCAGCGACCTGACCAACGCGCTCGACGCCACCGGGATGCGTGAGCCGGCGGTCGCCGCGATGGACCTCCTCGCCGTCTTCGAGGGCCTGATCTGGGAGCGCACCGTCGGCCGCCTCGCCGGCCAGGCCGTCGACCGCGCGCACGACTCCGAGCTGCTCAGCGCCGCGCTCGCACGCCACGAGCACCGCGGCCCCCGCAACCTGTTCGGCCTGCGCCGCTAGCCAGGCGCCGCCAGCCCCACAGCACCATCCCGAGCCCCCGACGCCCTGCCCCCAGGCCGTCGGGGGCTCGCCTGTCTGCACGTGAGCCTCGTCGCGGCGCCCTGCGCCGACCCCGTGTTTTTGTATACTAAACGAGTGCCACGGCCCTCCTTCACCACCCCGACCGTTCGCGACGCGATCCGCAACCGCATCCTCTCCGGCGAATACGCGCCGGGATCCCGCCTGATAGAGCAGCGGATCGCCGCCCAACTCGAGGTATCGCGGGTCCCCGTCCGGGACGCCCTGCGCGACCTCCTCGCCGAGGGACTCACCCGCGAGCGACCGGCCGGCGGGATGGAGGTACGGCACTACTCCGAGGCCGAGATCGACGAGCTGATCGTCCTGAACGAAGTCCTCGAGACGGTGCTGGTCGTCCGGCTCGCGGAAGAAGCGGACGAACTCGTCGTCGTCGCCCTCCACACGGTCACCTCAGAGGCCGGCGCGGCGATCGAGGCCGGGGACACCACCCGCGCAATCGCCCTCAACGCCCGCTTCCACGACGTCCTGTTGGACCAGGCGCACGGGAGCATCACCCACGAACTCCTCAGCACCATCCGGCCACGCCTGGCCTGGGTGCACCGACAACACGGCGACGCCGCGGTGCTCCACGCCGAGCACGTGGCGATCGCCGACGCGATCGCCGCCGGCGACACCACCGCGGCGGCCGCGCTCATCCACTCCCACGCCGCCTCCAGCCGGCAGGCGGTTCACGACCTCAAGGACCCCACATGATCCGTCACCGTCCGCGAGGAGCTGGCGCCACCGTCGGCGTGGCCGCCCTGGCCCTGCTCCTCACCGCCTGCGCCACCGACACCGCGACCGACGCCGCCCCCACGCCCGAGGCGGCCCCCTCCACGGTCGTCACCGAGACCGCGACGCCCACCACCGCGCCCACCCTCAGCCCCGAGGAACAGCAGCGGCTCGACACCGAG
The DNA here is from genome assembly GCF_053645335.1 of Dietzia sp. NPDC055340. Taxonomy (NCBI): domain Bacteria; kingdom Bacillati; phylum Actinomycetota; class Actinomycetes; order Mycobacteriales; family Dietziaceae; genus Dietzia; species Dietzia sp. NPDC055340. The sequence goes on from NZ_JBSHML010000007.1 coordinate 28,625, forward strand.
CTCATCGCCGCCGCGTGGGCCGACGATGTGCCCGCCGCGCGTGAGCTCATTGCCCGCGGTGCCGATGTCAACGCCACCGACGACACCGTGCAGAGCGCCTACCTCATCGCCACCTCGGAGGGGTACACCGAACTGCTCGACCTGACCCTCGCCAACGGTGCCGACATGACCTCGCTGGACTCCTACGACGGCACCGGTCTCATCCGCGCGGCCGAGCGCGGGCACGCCGACATCATCGGCCGGCTCATCCGACATGACGTGGACATCGACCACGTCAACAACCTCGGCTGGACCGGCCTACACGAGGCGCTCATCTTCGCCGACCAGGCCGGACGCCCCGCGCGGGGCGACAGCACCGACTTCATGGACAGCGTGCGCGTGATCGTCGCCGCCGGGGGTGACCTCACGATCCCCGCGCAGCAGGACGGCGCCACCCCTCTCGAACTGGCGCGCCGCCACGGGCTGACGTCGCAGGCGAGCCTGATCGAGCAGGCCGTGGCCGCCGACCGCGCCGACGCGCCCGGCCGCGACGCCGACGCCGAACTGCTGCAGGCCGCAGCGAGCGGCGACCCCGACGCCGCCGCGCTCGCGCTGCGCCGCGGCGCGGACCTCGACACCCGCAACGCCCAGGGCCAGACCCCGCTGGTCGTTGCCACCAGGAACAATCACCCGCGGGTCGCCGCACTGCTGCTCTACCTGGGCGCCGACCCGGACGCGCAGGACGACATCCAGGACTCGGCGTTCCTGTACGCCGGCGCCGAGGGCCTGGACGAGATCCTCACCATGACCCTGGCGCACGGCGCGGACGTGACCAGCACCAACCGCTTCGGCGGCACCGCGCTCATCCCCGCCGGCGAGGGCGGCTACGCGAGCACCGCACAGATCCTGGTGGATGCCGGGGTGCCCGTGAACCACGTCAACGACCTCGGTTGGACCGCCCTGCACGAGGCGATCATCTACGGTGACGGCACCGGCGGCCATCTCGAGACGATCCGCATCCTGCTGGACGGCGGCGCGGATCCGACCCTGCCCGACGGCGACGGTACCTCGCCGCGCGACCTGGCCGCCGGGCGCGGCCAGGGGCAGGTCGTCGCCCTGCTCGAGGAGGGACCGTGACCGAACACAACAAGTATGACGACGACGACATCACCCACCTGCGCCGATGCATCCAGTTGGCCACCACGGCGGTAGAGGCCGGGGACGAGCCGTTCGGATCAGTCCTCGTCGACGCCGCCGGGCGGGTCCGGTTCTCCGACCGCAATCGCATCTCCGGCGGCGACGCCACCCGGCACCCGGAGTTCGCGATCGCGCGGTGGGCGGCCGACAACCTCACCCCCGACGAGCGCGCGGCGGCGACCGTCTACACCTCGGGCGAGCACTGCCCGATGTGCAGCGCAGCGCACGCCCTCGTGGGGCTCGGTCGCATCGTGTTCGCCTCCAGCGGTGCGCAGTACGCGGCGTGGATGGCCGAGCTCGGCGTGAACCCGGGACCGGTGGCCGGTCTGCCGATCACGCAGGTCGCGCCGGACGTCCCCGTTGCCGGCCCTGTGCCTGAGCTGGCCGACGAGGTACGCCGGCTCCACGAGCGGGCTGCACGGAGTGCTGCTAGTCCGTGATCGCCTCGAGCGGCCCGGTCTTGGCCGCCCGGTGCGCCGGCCACAGTGAGGCCAGCACACCGACGAACGCCGAGCACACCAGCACGATGCCGATCATCCCCCACGGGATGGTGGTCATCTGCAGCCCGCTGGACGCCAGCACGGTCACGAACGCCCAGCCCAGGTAGACGCCCACCGCAGCACCGATCAGCGCGCCGAACACGGCGATCTGCGTGGACTCGAGATTGACCGTTCGCCGCACCTGCGACCGTTGCATGCCGACGGCGCGGAGCATCCCGATCTCGGTGCGCCGCTCGATCACCGACAGCGCCAGCGTGTTGACGATGCCCAGCACCGCGACCACCAGGGCCAGCCCCAGCAGGGCGTAGATGATCGTGAGCAACTGGTCGACCCCACCGGTCTGCTGGTCGATATACTCCTGCTTGCTCTGCACCATCGCGATGGGGGTGTCGGCCAGTTCCGCGGTGACCGCCTCCCGGGCCTGGTCCGAGGTGAATCCCTCCGCCGGAGAGACCAGCACGTTGAACGTGGTCCGCAGGTTCTCCGGCACCAGGCGCTCATACACGTCCCTACCGGTGTAGAACTGGCCCAGCACCTGCGAGTCCTCGTAGACGCCGGTGACGCGCAGGGTGGATTCGCTGCCGTCGGGCCCGACGAGCGGCACGGTGCTGCCGTACGTCCAGCCCTTGTCGCGGGCCACGGAGCGGGAGACGACGAGCGAGTCCTCGGCCGGCTGGAGCGAGCCGTCCACGACGGTCGCGTCGATCATCTCCTCGACCGGGCCGCCCGCGGCGGAGATGAGTTGCTGCTCCCCGCCGAGTACGCCGAACCCGAACGCCAGGTACGCGACCTCGCCGACCTCGTCGACGGCGGAGATCCGCTCCTCGATGGCACCGGGCAGCGGCACCGGCGGCCCCTGCGAGGCGACGCCCTGGACGACGACGTCCGCCTTGATGTCCTGGTCGATGATGCCGCTGATGCTCTCCTTGGTGGTGGCGCCGAGAGTGCCGAACGCCGCGACCAGGGTGAGTCCGAGGGTGAGCGCGAACGCGGTCGCCGCGGTGCGGCGGGTGTTGCGCCCGGCGTTGGTCGCGGCCAGCCGACCGACCGCACCGAAGGGCGCGCCGATGACCCGGCCGATACCACCGGCGATGGGCCGCGCGAGGGCGGGCATCACCAGGAAGCTGCCGACAATCAGGGCCGCAGCGCCGACGCCGACGGTGATCGCGCCGGACTTCGTGGTGTCCTGCCACGTGCCGATGAGCGCGAGCGCGAGACCCGCGACGACCGCGAGGACGCCGACGTACGTGCGCATGCCGCCGCCGGCCTCGGTGGCGACGGAGCCGACGCGCATACCCTGCACGGGGGCGACGCGTCCGGCCCGCCGGGCGGGGGCCCAGGCGGAGAACAGGGTGACGAGGAAACCCAGCACCAGCGGCGTGACCACCGACGAGGTGGCGAGCGCCAGGTCGCCGGCCGGGATGCCCAGGTCCAGGGCGTCGAGCACCATGAAGATCGCCTGCGCCAGCCCGAACCCGGCCACCACACCGATCGCGGATCCGACGATCCCCGTGACGGCGGCCTCGGCCAGCACCGACCGGGTGATCTGACCCCGGGAGGCGCCGATCGCCCGCAGCAGTGCGAGCTCCCGCAGCCGCTGCGCGACCAGCATGGAGAAGGTGTTGTAGATGATGAACGTGCCCACGAGTAGCGCGATCAGGCCGAACGCCACAAAGAAGTAGTTGATGAAGTCCAGCATCGTGCCCAGCTGGTCCGAGAGCCGCTCCTTGACCTCCTCGCCCGTGCTGACGGAGAAGTCGGGGTACTCGGCCGCGATGGCGTCCCGCAGCTCGCCCTGGCCCACGCCCTCCTCGGCGCGGACGGAGACGCTGCTGGCGTTCTCGCCGTCGCTGAACAGCGCGCGGGCCTGCTCGGAGGTGAAGCCGACGCCGACGTAGCCGCCGACGTCGGTGTCGCTGGTGTAGGCGCCGACGACGGTGACGTCGATCATCCCGTTCGAGGTGGTGTACACCTGCGCGGTGTCGCCGATCGCCAGGCCGGCCCCCTCGAGCACGCCCTCGGGCAGAACGACCTCGCCGTCGGCGGCGGGCGTGCGCCCGTCGACCATCTCGTTGCTGCTGCCGACCGCCTGCTCGGGATCGATCCAGGCCAGGCCCTCGGACGGGGCCCCGCCGGACTGGTACGGGGTGCCGTCGGCGTTGAACAGCACGACCGTCCCGGACACCTCGGGCATGGCCGCGGCGACGCCGGGCATCTCCCCGAGCCGGTCGGCCACCTCGAACGGCACCCCGGCACCGCGCGGATCCTCGGGCTCGATCATCACCGACAGGTCGGCGGTGCCCTGCTCGAGCAGCCCGTCGAAGGTGCTCTTGAGCGTGGAGGTGAACACGAGCGAGCCGGTGACGAACGCGGTCCCCAGCACCACGGCCAGCACCGACAGCAGCAGCCTCAGCTTGTGCGCGGCGATGTTGCGCAGGGAGACCCGCAGCATCGGCCGCGCATGCCGCGGTGCGTGCTCGTCGGGTCGGGAGTGGCGGGCCTGGTGTTTCGCGGTGGCCATCACCGCTCCTCGAGGTCGCCCATGGCGGCGAGGATCTCGTCCGCCGTGGGGCTCTCGAGTTCGCGCACGAGCCGCCCGTCGGCGAGCAGCAGGACGCGGTCGGCGTAGGTGGCGGCGCGCGGGTCGTGGGTGACGATCACGACGGTCTGCCCGAAGTCGTCGGCCGCGCTGCGCAGGATGGACAGCACCTCGGCGGAGGAGGTGGAGTCCAGGTTGCCGGTGGGCTCGTCGCCGAACAGGATGTCGGGCCGGCCGACGAGGGCGCGGGCGCAGGCGACGCGCTGCTGCTGCCCTCCCGACAGCTCGGACGGCCGGTGCGAGAGCCGGTCGCCGATGCCCAGGCGCCCCACGACCTCGTCGAACCACGCGCGGTCGATGCGGTGGCCGGCGATGTCCTGCGGCAGCGTGATGTTCTCCTCGGCCGTGAGGGTGGGCACGAGATTGAAGGACTGGAACACGAAGCCGATCCGGTCGCGCCGCAATGCGGTGAGCTGCTTGTCCGGAAGGCCCACGATCTCGGTGTCGCCGATGCGTACGGACCCGGAGGTGGGCCGGTCGAGCCCGGCCATGCAGTGCATGAGGGTGGATTTGCCGGAGCCGGACGGCCCCATGATGGCGGTGAACCGGCCCTTGGCGAAGGTGGCGCTGACGTGGTCCAGGGCGCGCACCTCGGTCTCGCCCTCGCCGTAGGTCATGACGAGGTCGGTGGCGATGGCGGCCACGGGCTCCGCGGCGCCGGGCTGCTGGTGGGTCTCGGCCTGGGTGGTCATGTGCTCCCTCGCAAGGTGGTGGTCGACTAAAGCATGCAGCATCCGGGGACCGGGACGGATCAGGGATGGCCCTGGTTTCCACCCTGATCGGGCTCGGGCTCATCGGGCGCGGTCGGCCACTGCTCCAGTGTGCGACGGGTGGTGAACCTGCGCCGCTCGCCGGAGACGGGATCGGTGAACGCGATCGATTCCGCCAGCAGCTGCAGCGGGCGGGTGAAGTCGCCGGGGGTCACCTCGAGCACGTCGGGGTACAGGTCGTCGCCGAGGATCGGCGTACCCAGGGCGTTCATGTGCACGCGGAGCTGGTGGGTGCGGCCGGTGGTGGGCTCGAGGCGGTAGAGGCCCAGTCCGTCACGGGCGTCCAGCAGCGTGATGCGCGTGTGTGCGTCGGCCTCGCCGTCGACCTCGGCGGCCTGGAGGATGCCGCGCGTCTTGACGATCCGGCTGGACCGCTCGCGCACCTCGGGCGTGCCGTCCGGCGCCGGCGCCACGGCGAGGTAGGTCTTGTCGACGCGGCGGGCGGCGAAGAGTTCCTGGTAGGCGCCGCGGTGCGCGGGGTCGGCGGTGAACACCAGCACGCCGGCGGTGAGCCGGTCGAGGCGGTGCGCGGGCGCCAGGTCGCCGAGTCCGTGATGGTCGCGGCGGAGCCGCACCAGTGCGGTCTCGGTGACGTGCCCGGCGCGCGGCGTGGTGGCGAGGAAATGCGGTTTGTCGACGACGACGAGGCGGTCATCCCGGTGCAGCACCACGAGGTCGAAGGGCACCTCGGTCTCGGGCCCGGGGGTCCGGTACATCCACACGTCCATCCCCCGGTGGCGCCTGGTCTCGCCGGTGACGGGGCTGCCGTCGGCGGTGACGACCTCACCCGCGGCCAGTGCGGCCTCGAGCTCGGCGAGCCGGTCGGGGAAGCGGCGCCGCAGTTCCTCGGGGATGCTGCGGGGCCCCTGGCCGGGGTCGGCGAGCCGGATGCGGACCGGGTCGACGCCGTCGCGCAGGGGCAGCGGCCGGCGGCTGCGCCGGGAACCAGAACTGGCCATACCCCCGAGCCTAATCCGTGCGTTACACTCACCTGCGCCTCATCTATCACTTCAGCACCAGGAGCAACCATGATCGACGCCGTCGTCGACTTCTTCCTGTTCGGCCCGGGCCGCGCGATCCTGCCCGCGTTCCAGGGCAGCTTCAACCTCGCCTACCCGTCGAACGCCCCGTTCCCCGAGGCGGCGTAACCCCGTTCGCCCACCCTTCGCCAAGCCGCTTCCGCAGGCCGATCCCGGCGGTACGCTGACGGCATGGCTTCCCTCGAGAACACCGTTGTAGTCGGTGTCGACGGCTCTGCTGCGTCCACCGGCGCAGTCGCCTACGCCGCCAACACCGCCGCCACCCGTGGCATCCCGCTGCTGCTCGTCACGAGTTACACCATGCCGGCGGCCATGTTCGCCGAGGGCATGGTGCCGCCCCAGCCCGTCTACGACGAGCTCGAGCGCGAGTGCCACCCGATCATCGAGAGCGCCAGGGCCACCGCTCAGAAGATCGCTCCGGAGATCCAGATCGGCCACGCCGTGGTCGAGGGCAACCCCGCACAGGTGCTCATCGACTACTCGCGCAAGGCCAAGCTCATCGTCCTGGGCTCCCGCGGCCTGGGCGGCATCAAGGGCATGGTCCTGGGCTCGGTCTCCGCGGCCGTCGCCAGCCACGCGTTCTGCCCGGTGGTGGTGACCCGCACGGACACCGATCAGCCGGACAGCACCGGCCCCGTCGTGGTGGGTATCGACGGCTCCGAGATCAGTGCCCGGGCCACCGACTGGGCGTTCGCCGAGGCCTCGGCCCGCGGCGCCGAGTTGATCGCCGTCCACACCTGGATGGACCCGCAGGTCCAGGCCGCGGCCGCCGGGATCGCCCTCACGGACGACGACTGGAGCCAACTCGAGGAGCAGCAGCACCAGACGCTGGCCGAACGGCTGGCCGGCTTCGCCGACCGCTTCCCGGACGTGAACGTCACCCGCTACGTGACCCGGGACCGCGCGGTCCGCGCCCTGGTCGAGCAGTCCGAAGGGGCACAGCTCGTCGTCGTCGGATCCCACGGGCGTGGCGGCTTCGCCGGCATGGTCCTGGGCTCGACGTCCCGCGCGCTGCTCCAGGCCGCGCCGTGTCCCGTGATGGTCGTCCGTCCGGAGGCCCACGAATGAGCGGGGACCCCGGCAGCGCCGAGGACATCCGGGTCCGTGAGGACGAGGTCGCCGGCCGCTTCGAGATCCTGGTCGACGACGTGGTGGCCGGGTTCGCCGACTATCAGGACGCGCCCGGGACCGGCACGGCCTCCGGGGTGCGCACCTTCCCGCACACCGTCGTGGCCACCGAGTTCGGCGGTCGCGGTCTGGCCGGCCGGATGATCGGCGAGGCCCTACGGCAGACGAGGGGCAAGGGGCTCCGCGTGAATCCCGCCTGCTCGTTCGTCGCCCGGTACATCGAGAAACACCCGGACTCGGCCGACCTCGCCTGAGCAGCGCCGGGCCCACAGCCGGACACGGCGCGGTAACGGATGAGCGACGTTTAACCGCACAGTGGAGTGGACCGGAAGCGTCCGTGGCCGGATCGTGTTCTCCTGAGTGAGCGGCCCACCCCTGGGCCGAGAACGACTCTCGGAAAGGACAACCACCATGCTGTGGAGCATCATCTCCTGGATCATCGTCGGTGGAATCGCCGGCTGGATCGCGTCCATGATCATGGGCCGGAACGCCCAGATGGGATTCGTCGCCAACGTTGTAGCCGGAATCGTCGGCGCGTTCGTCGTAGGCCTTATCGTCTCGCTGATCACCGGGGGTGGCGGCATGCCGGAGGCCTTCTCGCTGTGGGGCTTCATCGCGGCGATCATCGGCGCGTGTCTGCTGATCTGGGTGGTCGCGGCCGTCAAGGGCCGCGGGCGCACCAAGGTCTGACCCCACCACAACCCTCACAAACCCGTACGATCCAGCGGCCCGGCCTCCCACGCGGAGCCGGGCCGCTGGCCACCAGGCAGGAAGGCAGGAAGGACTCCGACATGGGATTTCTCGACAAGGGCCTGGCCAAGGCCAAGGAACTCGCAGGCAAGAACCCGGACAAGGTGGACTCGGTCATCGACAAGGCCGGCGACATGTTCGACAGGAAGACCGGCGGTAAGCACGCCCAGCACACGGACCGCGTGCAGGAGAAGGCCGGCGAGTTCCTCACCGGACGCACTGCCGACGCCCCCGAGGTGCCCGACGCGCCGGACGGCACCCCCACCCCCGATCCCGGCCCCGAGCAGGGGGGTCGCCCGCCGGCCTGACCGGCACGGCTCGACACCCTTCGAGCACCCGTTGCCAGATCTTCGGGGCCGGCGCCCGCTCCACGCGGCACCGGCCCTGCGGTGTCGGTGGTCACAGCCGATAGTCTGTAACCCGTGACGAGTACACGGTCGACCAAGCCCGGGCCGCGGGAGCGGCTCCTGGCCACGGCGACCCGTCTGTTCTCCACCGACGGGATCCGGGCCGTGGGCATCGACCGGATCCTGCGCGAGGCGGGCGTGGCCAAGGCCAGCCTCTACAACACGTACGGGTCCAAGGACGAGCTCGTGGTGGCCTACCTACGATCGGTGGCCGAGCGGGACCGGGTGCTGTGGCGACGCCGCGCCGACCGCTCGCCCGATGCCCGGGGCCGCGTCCTGGCCCTGTTCGACATCATCCGCGAGCGGGTCGAGCCCGCCACCCCCGGCTCCTGCCACATCGGGGCCGCGATCGAGTTCCCCAGCCCCGACACCGACGGCGAGCGCTCGATCCGTGCCGCGGTCGCCGACCAGCGCGCCTGGGTCGCCGAGACCCTGCGCGCCGAGCTGGCCGGGATGGGCCTGCAGGACCCGGACAACATCGCCGACCTCGCGGACCGGTTGGCGCTGCTCCACGACGGTGCCGTCACCGCCGCGATGCTGGGCGAGGTCCAGACCACGTCCATGACCGCCCGAAGCATGGCCGAGCTGATCCTGGGCATGATCACCGACCCCATCTGACCCGGGCCGGTCACTGCGCGAGGCGGGGGCCGACCAGCTCGGCCACCTGCTGCGCCGGGCCGGCCTCCTCGTTGACCGTCTGCACCGCCAGCAGCTGGTCGCCCCGGGACAGCACGACCAGCGCGCCGGCCGCGCCCCCGGTGCGGGCGCCGGCCCAGCCACCGTCGGCGGTGGCCTCCTCGGCCGTGTCCTCAGGCGCGGACTCGGCCACCAGCTCGCGCGCCCGCTCGGCGGAGTCGACCGTATAGACGGTGGTCGTGAGGACCACGGAGCCGTCCGTCCCGTAGAAGAAGCAGGCGGCCGGGTCGATACTCTCGTCGATCCGCACCTCGGTGACCGGGGCGGCGCCCGTCTCCGCCGCCTCGGCCACCGACAGGTACGGGCAGTCCGCGGCAGCAGCCGGCTGGACCGGCGGCAGTTCCCGCTCCGGGGCCGGCAGCGGTTCGGTCCTGATGGTGCCGGTCTCCTGATCGGAGCCCGTCCCACCGCATCCGGCGAGCACGGCGAGGAGCGCCACGGAGGCTGACGCGAGGGCGGCGGCGGTGCGAGTGGTCATGCCAGCCAGGATAGGGCGGAGGCCGCTCCGTAACATCGACGGCAGTCGATCACACGAGGTACGGACAGGAGGGCCGAGATGAGCAGCACCGAGTCCTCCGGCCCGCCGGGCATGAGCCGCCGCCGCGAGGTGCGGGTCCGCATCAGCGGCGTGGCGCTCGACCTGGTGCTCGAGCGCGGGCTCGACGACGTCACCGTCGACGAGATCGCGCGCGCCGCGAACGTCTCCCGGCGTACGTTCTTCAACTACTTCCCGTCCAAGGTCGCCGCGTGCATCCCCTACGTGCCGCCCGCCGAACCCGAGGCGGTGCAGCTGTTTCTGTCGGACCGGTCGGTGCCCACCATGACGGCGCTGTCGCGGTTGATGTGGAACCAGGTGTCGACGGCCCGGCGCGAGTCCCCCGAGTTCGACCGCTTCCACGACCTCTGGCGGCACGAACCGGGCATCCAGACCGAGATGCACGCGCTGTTCGCGCGGCTGGAGGGCCGGCTCGCCCAGCTGGTGTGCCAGCGGGAGGGTCTGGCCCCCGACTCGGTCGAGGCGGCCACGGTGGCGGCGGCCTCCATCGCGATCCTGCGGGTCGCCGTGGAGCGGTGGCGCACCGACGAATCCGGGGCGCTGCTGGAGAACCTGATCGACGAGTCGTTCGACGCCGTCACCGATGCGGTGATCCTACGGCCCGACGACTCCTGATCCCGGCGCCCGGCAGGCCCCGAGCGCGCGTACGAGCCGCTGCCCCATCCGCCGGTACGCCCGCGCCTCGCGACGTCCGGCGCCGGGCAGGACGTAGGCCGAACCGGGGCGCCACGTGGTGCGGACCGTCGCCGTCACGGCGCCGGTGTCCGGATCCAGATCGACGTGGCAGCGGTGCTCGGCCACCGCGGGGTTGCCCTCGAGGGTGCCGACGACGAGCCCCTGCCGCAGCGACTCGTCGGTCCTGTCGACCACCCGGCAGGGGCCACGCATGGGCCCGTCCAGCAGGTCGACGTCCGACGGCAGGCCCGGGTCTGCCCCGACCAGCCGGAACCCGGCACGGCAGTGGGCGTCCAGGCCGAGGAGGTCGTCGGAGGTGACGTCGAACAGGGCCGTCCCCTCGCCGAGCCGGGAGGTCAGGGAGATCTCCGCCCAGCCCTCGGGGGCGTGACATCGACCGGGACCGGCGAGGATCGAACGCTGATAGCCGAGCGCCCGGCCACCCAGCTGCGCCGGTCGGCGGTCTCGCCCGGTGACGGTGTCAGAAATCGGCTCCACGACATGCAGTCTCACCAGACCAGTTGAGCGGACGGCACACTCTCGGTGAACGTCGGACGTCAAGACGGTGACGCCGATCACAGAGTCGGCTCGTCCGGGTGGCGGGCAGGAGCGGAGGCGGGACCCGCGACCCCGCGCCGTAGGATCGGGGCCATGCGTTCCTCGCTGCGTTCGACTTCGCCGTCCCCGTCCCGCGGCGTCACCGGAGCGCTGGCCGCCGTGGCCGCGCTGACGCTCGCCGGCTGCTCGGGTCTCGGCGACGAGGCGGAGTCCGGCCCGCCGCGACTCACCCCGAACCTGCAGATGGACGCCGCCGAGGCGATGATCGCGAGCAGCGGTTCCGCCAACGAGCGACTCAACGCCTGCGAGATGCTCGACCTGACGACCGCCGAGGTCATCACGCTCACCGATGCCGAGATGCCCGACGTGGAGCCGACCGGCTCCGGCGACCTGGGCCTGATCTGTACCTACGGTGGCCCGGGCTCGCCCGATCGGGCCGAGGCCGCGACGGGCACAGGTTCCGACGACAATCTCGACGACCCGGACGACTCCGACGGCCTTGATGGCACCGACGACCTGGACGGCACCGACGGTGCCGACGAGACCGACCCCTGGAACCTCGGCGCGACCACCACGACCGCCACCACGGAAGCCCCCGCCCCGCCAGCCTTCGAGCCGGGCATCGTGCCGGACACCTTCGCCGCCGGCGTCGTCGAGCCGCAGGGCGGAGCGGAGGCGGCGCTCGCCGGACAGCCGCTGATGCTCGGCGCGCGCTACGCGTGCTCGGAGGTCCGCGGCACACTGGCCGCCACCGTCGAGGGGGCGCCACCCGCCGCACCCGGCGCACCGGGCCCCGTCTCGCCGCCGCTGGCGACCGCCTTCATCGATTGCCTCGCCGCGCCGACCGGCGGCGGCGTGGAGGTGCACACGATCCTCGTCACCGGCGACTACCTGTGGCACATCACGTTGGTCCAGCCGGAGACCGCTCGCAGCCCGGAGGCGGAGGCCGAGGCGCTGGCCGGCCTACACCGGGTCGCCCGTCAGATCCTGGCCTGAGCGGCGCGCACCGCCGGCAGCACGGACCAACGCACCTGGAATGCTGTATTCCATGCTCGGCGACATCGGTCCACCCCTCCTGATCGTCGCGGCGGTGTCCGTCGTCCTCGGCACGGTACTGCAGCGGGTCAGCGGGATGGGGGTCGGGCTCGTGGTGGCGCCGACCCTGTCGCTGATCCTCGGGCCCGTCGCCGGAGTCCTGCTGACCAACGTGACCACCACTTTTTCCGCTGCTTTCATCGCGATCATGCTGCGTCGCGACATCGACTGGCGTCGGTATCGCCGTCTCGCGCCCCTGATCGTCGTGGGGTCCGTGCCCGGCGCGCTCCTGGTCGGCGCCGTCGATCGCAGCTGGCTCGAGATCATCATCGGGGCGGCGTTGCTGGGCACGCTTCTCATGACGGCGATCGCGCGCATCCCGCAGGTCAGCGGCCCTTTCCCTGCTGCGGTGGCCGGCACCGCCGGAGGGTTCCTCAACACCGCGGTGGGGGTGGCCGCTCCCGCGATGCTGGTCTACGCGCAGGCAACTGGTTGGAGACAGCGGTCCTTTGCCGCGACCCTTCAACCGATTTTCTGCACCATGGGCGCCACGTCCGTGATCACCAAGATCGGCGTCGGCGCCGCGCCCATTTCCGAGCTCCCACCGATGATCGTCATCGGCCTCATCGTGGCGATGGTGCCGCTCGGCGTCCTCCTGGGAGGAGTCCTGGCCCGGCGGGTCTCCGCAGAGGCGGGCCGCAGGGTTGCCGTCGTGGTGGTCACCGCCGGCGCTGTCCTGCTCCTCGGGCGGGGGCTCGGGCATGCTGCCGGGATCATCTAGCTTCGCGTCTCTCGAGAGTTAGAGGCGGGCTGGAGGCCAACTAGAGAAACGGCGTCGGAGCCTCTCAGCTTCCGACGCCGTTCCCGTATTCGGCGGATCGCGCATCGCGCGCTCACGCCGCCTCGCATGCCTGTCCGGCCGCGGGCCAGCACCCCCCCAGGTGCTCCGGTCCGTATGACCGGCCCCTCAGCGTGAAGTCGTGGTCCCTCAACCAGTCCTTCACCTCGCCACCTCCCTCGGTTGGTGACTGATTGGACTATATGTTGCGCCCACAGCGCGATCAAGCCGGTGAACTGCGATTATTCTACTGACTTTCGGTCAGTAACACCTCTCGCGGCATCTACCTGCACTTCCCTCCGCGTCGATGCCAACAAACGATGGCAGGGTTTCGCGCCGCGCCGGACCGGGCGCCACCGCGTCCGTATCGCCGCAGCGCCCGCGGGATGTACACGGCACCCGGATTCGCGGTAGTGTTACGCAAGTTATCTGAGTGACTGGTGTGATTAGTGTTTCTAAGTACTGAACGCCGGCCGTCTCGGATCGCCTTCCCCGAACACCGCCGCCCGCCCGCGGCACGCGCCCCGAGGAGATCGATGCACCGCCGCACCCGTTCGACCGCCGCCGTCCTTGCCGCCGCCGGTCTCGTCGTCGTCGGACTCTCCCCCGCCGCCTCCGCACAGTCACTCGCCGGCGGCTTCGGCTCCTCCGGCTCGGCCGGCGCGGTCGGCATGGAGACAGCGCCCCTACCCACCTTCCTCATGCCCGGACTGCCCGTCCTGACGGTCCCCGCCCTGGCCCCCCAGCGGCCGTCGATCGAGGCGCAGGTCGCCTCGGTCTACCCCACCCGCGACGAGACCGTCGGCGTGGCGCAACCGGTCATGATCACCTTCGACCGCCCCGTCGCGGACCGCGCGGCCGCCGAGGCGGCGGTGGGGATCCGCACCACGCCCGGCATCGAGGGCAAGTTCTACTGGGTCGGCGACACGGAGCTGCGCTGGCGGCCGCACGAGTTCTGGCCGGCCGCCACCGCCGTCACCGTCTGGGCGGGCGGCGCGGAACACACCTTCCGTACCGGCGACGCCGTGGTGTCCACCTACGACGACAACACCCACGAGGTCACCGTCACCCGCAACGGCGTGGTCGAGCGCGTCATGAAGGCCTCCGCCGGCCGCGACGCCTACCCCACGCACAACGGCATCTACTACAACGGCTGGCGCGCCCGCGAGGTCCACATGGACTCCGCGACGTGGGGCCTGGCCCAGGATGCCGGCGGCTACGACACCGTGGTCAACGACGGGGTGCGACTGAGCTACGACGGTATCTTCATCCACTCCGCCCCGTGGTCCGTCGCGGACCAGGGCGCGCGCAACGTCTCGCACGGTTGCATCAACATCAGCCCCGAGGACGCGGCCTGGTACTACGAGAACACCGGCAACGGGGATCCGTTCATCGTCATCAATGGCCCGGGCAAGCAGTTCGGCGCCTTCGACGGGCAGGGCGACTGGAACTACTGACGAGCACCGGGCGACCGCTACCGCGGTGGCACCGGCGCCAGGACCCCCAGCACCTGGTCGGCGGCCACACATCGCGGTGGGTGCGCTTCGGCGGGCGCACCTTCCGCCGGGGCGAGCGCGTCGGCCACCAGGTCCGCGGCGCGCGGTGAGGCGAGCACGGTCAGGTGCCCCGAGCGGTCGGCCTCGCACCCGTCCTGCAGGCGCACGACCTGCAGGTCCACCCAGTCCGGGACGATCGGCGCCACGACGGGCCCGGTGAGCTCGTCGTAATCCGAGGACACCGCCACGTACCGCACCCCGCGCGCGAACGGCACGCCCTCATCGCCCAGCCACGCCAGGGTCGCCTCGGCGTCGCGTCGCGTGGTCTCCGCGGACAGCACCCCGAGCATCGCGGTGACGAACTCCGGCGGCCCCTCCCCCGATTTCGCCGGGTCCGCGCCGAGCGTGACCACGGTGTGCACCGCGTCCGCACGGACGGTCGCCGCGACGAACGACGCCACGATCGCCCCCTGCGAGTGCCCCACGAGGTCGACCCGGTCGGCGTCGGTGAGCCCCCGCACGCGGTCGATCTCGGAGGCCAGCTGCGGCGCCGACGCCCCCGTCAACGAGTCGAGTCCTCCCGTCGAGCCCATACCCTCGGGCGCCCCGACGGTGGGCGCCCACACGCAGAAACCCTCCGCGGCCAGCGCCGTGCCGATGGTCGCCCACGAGTTGCCTCCGTTGAGCCCGGTGCCGTGGACGAGGATCACCGGGTGCGGGCGCTCTGCGGTGGGGCGGCAGTCGTCGCGGTTCAGGGCGGGCGGGTCGGCCAGGCCGTGCGTGAGTTGATACGCCGCGCCGTCCCACCACCGCCACGGGACATGGTCGGCGGTGGGTGTCGGCGGTGAGGGTGTCGGGGATGTGGGGGCAGCCGCCGCGAGCCCGGGGGTGACGACGACGAGGGCTGCCGCCGCGAGCAGGTCAGCGATCGCAGAGCGGTTCACGAGCCCGGCAGCGATGGGATCGGTCCCACGTACGGAGCCACTGCCTCGCAACGGGGTTCACGCGGATTGGCCGGGTCGAGGGCGTTGAGAATGAAGTCGGCGGTGCGGCCGTCCGCCGCGATGCCCAGATGCTCGGCGTGGTTCTGCTTGCAACCCTCCTGGATGATCACGTTGGCGGCGTTCGACCCCTCCACGATCCCTGAGGTGAACGGCTGAACCACCTGCTCGTGGACGGTCACCAGGTTGAGGTAGTTCACGCCCGAGGCGTACGGACTGCCACCGGCCCACAGGGTCTCGAGCATGTCCGAACCCGCGGCCATCTGACCGAGCGACGGCGCGATCTCCTCCGCCCGTCCGCGATCCCCGCTGGCCAGCGCGGTGCCGATCGCCCCGGATCCGGTCCCGCGGGAGCCCTCCCACAACGGTGCTATCGACGCGACCGTGTTGATCTTGCCCGGCCGACCGACCTTGGCCACCAGACCCGAGACGAGAGTGCCCTGCGAATGACCGATCAGATCCACTTGCTCGGCTCCGGTCGATTCCAGGACTCGGTCGAGGAACTCACTGACCTGGGGCACCGAGACCTCGGTGATGTCCGCCAGCCCGCCGAGCAGGCTCACCGGCCACGGCTGACCGGGCAGGGCGCCGTAAGTCAGGGTGTAGACGCAATACCCCTCGTTGTGCAGCAGCGGACCGTAGGTGGCCCAGTTTGTCACCGCCCCGCCGGAGGTACCGTGCACCAGCACGACCGGCCTGGGTTTGTCCGGGGTGGGGCGGCACGACCAGTCGTTGGCCCCCGGCAGTTCGGACCCCGGGGCGGTGAGCGCCTGGGCGGCGCCGGTGAAGAACGAGTACGGAACGGGCAGCGGGGCCCGCATCGATGGGTCGGTGGCGGGCTGGGCAGTGGCAGGCTGGGCAGTGGCGGCGCCCGCCCCGGACACTGCGAGCGTCACGGCGGCGAGGAGAGTGCAAGCGGCGCGCAGGATTGTCATGCGCCTATTAAGCCACGGCCGTACGACATCTGACCTGGATAACCGGGACAGCTCACGAACCGCCCGGCGCCCGTTCCACTGTCGACTCACAGCGGGGTTCGCGGGGCGTCGCCGGATCGAGCGAAGCGAGGACCAGGTCTGCCGCACGACCGTCAGCGACGATCGCCGTGTGTTCGGACCGGTTCTCCTCGCAGCCGTCCTGCAGGACCACGTTCGTGGCCAGCGGCCCCTCGACGATCCCGGCGGTGTACGGGGTGACCAACTGGTCGTAGCGCGTCACCACGTTGAGGTAACGCACGCCGGGCGCGTACGGAGTGCCGCCCTCCCACAGCGCCTGGGACGCCGCCGAGTCCGGGCCCATCTGGCTCAACGCGGGCGGCAGGACCCGGTTGACCTGGTCCAGGAGCCCGGGCACGGACTCCAATCCCTCCAGTGCCTCCGATTCCGAGTTGTCCCAGAGGGGCGCGAGCGAGGCCACCGCGTGCACGCGCCCCGGGCGGCCGACCTTGGCCACCAGACCGGAGACGAGGGTGCCCTGCGAGTGGCCCACCAGGTCCACCTGCTCGGCCCCCGTGGCCTCGAGCACGCGATCCACGAACCCGCCGACCTGCGGAACCGACACCTCGAGGATGTCCGCCAGCCCACCGAGTTCGCTGATCGGCCACGGCTGCCCCGGCAGGGCCCCGTAGGTCAGCGCGAACACGCAGTAGCCCTCGTTGTGCAACAGCGGGCCGTAGGTCCCCCAGTTGGTCACGGCCCCACCCGCGGTACCGTGCACCAGCACCACGGGACGAGGCTTGTCCGCCGAGGGCCGGCAGGACCAGTCGTTGGCGCCGGGCAGCTGACCGCCCGGCGAATTCAGCGCACCCGCGACACCCTCGGCGAACGAAGTCGGCACCGGGATCGGGGCCCGCGCCGCCGGATCCGTAGCCGGGGCAGTCGCGGGGGTCGGGGCCGGGGCCGCGGGGGCGGCTGCCGCGCCGGCGAGCACGAGGAGCGCGGCGGCCACTACCGCCCCTGCGCTGGAGAGGATCTTCATCTGGCCATTAAGCCACGGCCGGTGATCACCGGCAGGTCCTTTGCGTAGACCAGGCCAGGCTCCGCCGCGGCCACGGCCTCGATCGAGTTGACCAGTCGCATGGCGGTGATGAGCATGCCGGAGACGTTGTGGTCGCCGTGGGCATCGTGGTGGGTGAACTCCACCCGCATCTCCGGCTGGCCGGAGATCTCCACGCGGTAGCAACCGTCGCCGTGGTCGGGCCGCGGCCAGTCGGGCGCCTGATCGTGCGCGGTGCGGGTGACATGCTCGAGGATGATGCGGTCCTCGCCGTCGACCTGCCCCACCACCTCGAACCGCAGGGCCGCCTGCGACCCGGCGGGCACCTCACACGCCAGCAGCGACAGGTCACGATCGGCCGCGAGCCGCTCGTGCCGCTCGACCAGCGGCTCGTCCAGGGTCACCTCCAGCGCGGCTGCGAGCTGACGGACCACCGAACCCCAGCCCGCGGCGAGCATGCCCGGCCGCAGCAGCGGTGGCAGGGTCTCCATGGACTGTCCGAATCCGAACAGACGCCGCATGGTCTCGCCCTGGTGATACACGGAGTAGTCCGCGATCTCGCCCACGCGGATCAGGTCGATCCGCCGGGACAGACTCGTCATGACCAGGGGCAGCACATCGTTGGCAAAGCCCGGGTCGATGCCGTTGACGTGCAACGTCGCGCCGCCCTCGCGGCCCGCGTCCGCGAGCGCGGTGATCATCTCTTCGGGGATAGTCCCGTGCGGGTATTGCAACAGCACCGGCCCGGAAGCCACCACGTTGATCCCGGCGCGCAGGAACTCGGCGAAGTCCTCGATCCCGCCCATGAACCGGGTCTCGGTCTCGGCCGTGTAGAGCACCGCGTCCGGCTTCAGTGCGAGCAGCGCCGCGCGGTCATCGGTGGCGACGACCCCGAGGTCGCGGTCCAGCCCGGCCAGCCGTCCGGCGTCGACCCCGACCTTGGCCGGGTCGGAGACGAACACGCCCACCAACTCGAGTTCGGGCCGGGCGTGGATCGCCTCGACCGCCATCCGCCCCAGGTACCCGGTCGACCACTCCACAACGCGAATCGTCATGGGTGGACCCTAACCGCGCACCGCCGCCGGTAGAACCTGTTTCACCTGTTGGGCGACGGCCCGCGCTCGGCCACGTCCTTGGACGAGTGCGGATCGTGGGACTTCCGCCGGCCGCCGACGTGGGATTCGGCGCGCATCCGCTCCGACATCTCCGGGTAGTGCAACTCGAAGGCGGGGCGCTCCGAGCGGATGCGGGGCAGCGTCTCGAAGTTGTGACGCGGCGGCGGGCAGGAGGTGGCCCACTCGAGCGAGTTGCCCGCGCCCCACGGATCGTCGACGGTCACGATCTCGCCGTACCGCCAGCTCTTGATCATGTTCCAGATGAACGGCAGCATCGCGATACCCAGGATGAACGAGCCGACGGTCGAGATCTGGTTGAGGACGGTGAAGTTGTCGCTCGCCAGGTAGTCGGCGTAGCGCCGCGGCATGCCCTGGTTCCCCAGCCAGTGCTGGACCAGGAACGTGGTGTGGAAGCCGATGAACATCAGCCAGAAGTGCAGCTTGCCCAGCCGTTCGTCGTACATCCGCCCGGTGACCTTGGGGAACCAGAAGTAGACGCCGGAGAAGGTGGCGAACACGATCGTCCCGAACAGCGTGTAGTGGAAGTGCGCCACGATGAAGTACGAGTCGTGGATGTGGAAGTCGATCGGCGCGGAGGCCATCATGATGCCGGTCAGGCCGCCGAACAAGAACGTCACCAGGAAGCCCAGCGCGAACAGCATCGGCGTCTCGAAGGTGAGCTTGCCCTTCCACATGGTGCCGATCCAGTTGAAGAACTTCACGCCCGTCGGCACGGCGATGAGATACGACATGAACGAGAAGAACGGCAGCAGAACGGCCCCGGTGGCGAACATGTGGTGCGCCCACACCGCCATCGACAGCGCGGCGATCGCGAGGGTCGCGAACACCAGGCCGGCGTAGCCGAACAGCGGCTTACGCGAGAACACGGGGAAAACCTCGGAGACGATGCCGAAGAACGGCAACGCCACCACGTACACCTCGGGGTGGCCGAAGAACCAGAACAGGTGCTGCCACAGGATGGCCCCGCCGTTGCCTGCCGAGTAGATGCGCCCGCCGAATGTCCGGTCGTAGAAGACGCCCATCGCGGCGGCGGTGAGCAACGGGAAGATGAGCAGGATCAGCACCGAGGTGATGAGCAGGTTCCACGTGAAGATGGGCATCCGGAACATCGTCATGCCCGGGGCACGCAGGCAGACGATGGTGGTGATGAAGTTGACGGCGCCGAGGATGGTGCCGATCCCGCCGATCGCCACCCCGAGGATCCAGAGCTCCGCACCGACGTTCGGCGAGTGGATCTTGTCCGCCAGCGGCATGTACATGGTCCAGCCGAACGCGGCCGCGCCACCGGGCGTGAGGAACCCGGAGAGCGCGATGATCCCGCCGAACGTGAACAGCCAGAAACCGAAGGCGTTCAACCGCGGGAACGCCACGTCCGGGGCGCCGATCTGCAGCGGCATCACGTAGTTGCCGATGCCGATCACGATCGGGGTGGCATAGAACAGCAGCATCACCGTGCCGTGCATGGTGAACAGCTGGTTGTACTGCTCGTTCGCCAGGAACTGCATTCCCGGGAAGAAGAGCTCGGCGCGTAGGAGCAGCGCCATCAGACCGCCGATGAAGAAGAAGATGAAGCACACCACGACGTACATCACGCCGATCTGCTTGTGATCGGTGGTGGTGAGCATCTGCCAGGGCGTCTGCCCCTGGCGCGGAGCGGCAACAGGTGCACCACCCCCGCCGACTGCTCGACTCGACGGGGCAAGCGTTGATGACATGGCACTCCCTTGAGACGACCTGCTGCCGACGCTAGGCGCACGCCTGCGTCTCCGCATTGACCGACGTCAATTTCTCTACTACTGGCCAGACCTCATGCCGGCGGCGATACTCGACACATGCCCAGCTCCCGCCGCGACGGCCTCACCGGCCAGTTCGACCTCGTCGCGGCCCTCGACGCGGAGGGCCGCCAGCAACTGGCGGCCGTCGCGCACACCGTCGAGGTCGAGGCCGGGACGGTACTGCAGACAGTCGGCGGGCCGGCGACCCGACTGCTCCTCGTCACCGCCGGCTCCCTGCACGTGGTGCGCAGCGACAGGGCCGGCCGCCGCCGGATCGTGCGGATCATCGGGCCGGGTGATCACTACGGGTTGGTGGAGCTCGCCCTGGACAGCGCCGCGCGTTACCTCGTCGAAGCCGGCGAGGACTCGACGCTGACCGAGATCCGCTTCGATGACCTGCGGACGATCGCCGACCGCCACCCGGCCCTCCAGCGCGCCATCACCATGGCGCTGGCCCGGAAGACCGCCGAGAGCGAGCACCTGTTGGTCTCGCTCACGTCGGAGGACGTGGCGACCCGGGTGGTGTCCTACCTGCTGTCCCTGCCGCGGCGCCGGGGCGGGGACGGCCGCACCGCGGTGCAGCTGCCGCTGACGCAGATCGACCTCGCCTCGTACCTGGGCACCACCCCGGAGACGCTGAGCCGACGCCTGCGCGAACTCATGGACTCCGGGGCGATCAGCCGCGGGGCGCACCGGGAGTTCACGCTCGACGAGGAACTCCTCGCGCGCTACTGACCGGCCCGGCCACCGCGTGGCGCCCGCCTCACCAGATCACCGGATCACCAGATGCTGACGCGCTCCTCCGGGGCCATCCACATGCCGTCGCCCTCGACCACGCCGAAGGACTCGTGGAAGTCGTCGAGATTCTTGACGACCTGGTTGCAGCGGAACTCCGGCGGCGAGTGGGGGTCCACCGCCAGCCGGCGGGCGGCCTCCTCGGCTCGGGTCTTGGTGCGCCACACGATCGCCCACGAGGCGATGAGCCGCTGGATCCCGGTGAGGCCGTCGATCTCCGGGCCCACGTCGGTGCCCTGCACGGGCTCGCCGTCGACGCTCTGTGCCAGCCGGTAGGCCAGCAGGGCGATCGTCAGCCCGCCGAGGTCCCCGATGTTCTCGCCCACCGTGAAGGCACCGTTGACGTGGTCCTTCTCCGGGTCCAGGCCGTCGGGGGTGAGGCCCTCGTACTGGGCGATCAGCTTGTCCACGCGGATGCTGAAGGCGGACCGGTCCGCGTCGGTCCACCAGTCGACGAGGTTCCCCTCGCCGTCGTACTTCGATCCCTGGTCGTCGAAGCCGTGGCCGATCTCGTGCCCGATCACCGCACCGATCGCCCCGTAGTTGGCGGCGTCGTCGGCGTCGGCGTCGAAGAACGGCGGCTGCAGGATCGCGGCGGGGAACACGATCTCGTTCATGACCGGGTTGTAGTAGGCGTTGACCGTCTGCGGCGTCATGTGCCACTCACCGCGGTCGACCGGGCCGCCGAGCTTGCCGAGCTCGTAGTCGTGCTCGAACCGCGCGGAGCGCCGGACGTTGCCGAGGAGGTCGTCGGCCTTCACCTCGAGCGCCGAGTAGTCACGCCACTCGTCGGGGTAGCCGATCTTGGGCACGAACGCCTCGAGCTTGGCCAGCGCCCGCTCCTGGGTTGCGGGGGTCATCCACGGCAGCCGGCTGATCGAGTAGCGGTAGGCGGCGGTGAGGTTGGCGACGAGCTCCTCCATCCGCGCCTTGTGCCCGGGCGGGAAGTGGCGGGACACGTACTCCCTGCCCACCTCCTCACCGAGGGCCGCCTCGACCGCGCCGACGCCGCGCTTCCAGCGCGCCTTGATCTCCTCGGTGCCCGACATCGCGGTGCCGTAGAAGCGGAAGTTCTCGTCCACCAGGTCCGAGGTCAGGTACGGGGCGCGCGAACTGACGACCCGCCAGCGCAGCCACTCGGTCCACGTCTCGAGCGGCTCGCCGGCCCACAGTTCGGCCACCGCGGTGAGGAAGTCGGGCTGCATGGCCACCAGGCGGCCGAAGGTCTCCTCGGTGCCGCCGACCTCGCGCGCCCACTCGTGCCACGGGAAGCCGGGCGCCAGCGCGGGCAACTCGTCCCAGGTGACGGGGTTGTACGTCTTGTCGGCGTCGCGGCGGGCCACCACGTCCCAGTGCGCGGCGGCGATGCGGGTCTCCAGGGCGACGATCCGCTCGGCACGCGCGCGGGCGTCCCCGGCGCCGGCGAGGCTGGCCAGTTCGAGCATCCGCGCGATGTGCTCGGTGTACTGCTCGCGGATCGGCCCGTACTGCTCCTCCCGGTAGTAGGACTCGTCCGGCAGCCCGATTCCGTTCTGAACCAGGTAGAGGATGTACTCGCTGGAGTTCTTGGCGTCGTTGTTGACGTAGGCCCCAATCAGACCGCCGATGCCGGCCCGCTCGAGGCGTGCCATGGCCAACGCCAGCGAGGTGGCGTCGGTGGCGGCGTCGATCTCCGCCAGGTCGGGGGCGAGCGCCGCCACGCCCGCGGCCTCGACCGCGTCGGTGTCCATGAAGGAGGCGTAGAAGGCGCCGATCTGCGAGTCTACGGCGGCGTCGGTGATGATGTCGCGCACTCGCTCCTCGGACAGGTCACGCAGGGCGAGGAACGCGCCGTCGATGGGACGGTCGGCGGGGATCACGTGGTCGCGGATCCAGGTGCCGTTGACGTGCTGGTACAGGTCGTCCTGGGACCGCACGTCGGTGTTGATGTACCGGAGATCCAGGCCGGAGGGGCGCTGGGTGTCGGTGGTGGGGTTCTCGGTCGCAGTCATGCGACCAGGTTACGGAAACGCGCGGATCTGGCGGGCCGGACTCAGGGCTCAGGGCTCAGGGCTCAGGGCTCAGGGCAGACCGTGACGCGCGTTGAAGTCCTTGGCGCCGTTGTAGGCGTCGACCATTCCCCAGACCCAGAAGCCGAACATGATCGGCAGTCCGATGAGGATCACCGACAACAGGGCGCCGATGCAGTAGCCGGCGAAGATGCCGATCCCCTTGCCGGTCGAGCCGTTGAGGAGCGTGCCGAGCCCCGGGATGATCAGCGATGCCACCAGCATGATCGCCGGGTCCTTGCGCGCCACCTGCGGGTACTGGCCGTAGGGCTGGACCGCGCCGTACGCGGGCGTCCCGTAGCCCGGCGTAGCGAATCCCGGGCCGGTCAGGGGCTGCCCGCCGTAGGGCTGGGCTCCGTACTGCTGATCGCCGAACTGCTGGTTCCCGAACGGCTGGTTCCCGAACGGCTGGGCCCCGTACTGCTGGGCTTCGTACTGCTGGGTCCCGAACTGCTGGTTCCCGAGAGGATCCGCGAGGTAGGGGTTCGCACCATAGGGCGCCCCGGCCTGGTCCGTTCCCGGCGACGGATCGTTCCGCCAGTCGCTCGACGGGCTCGAGGTGCCGTCGCCCGCGAACGCATCGAAATCCTCGGGGCGGCGATCGTCAGCGGGGTGGCTCATGGCACCACAGTAGCCCCGAGCTCTGATGCCCGCATGGCCGTCGCGACAGCGGGCCGGTGCTGGTGACGGCCCGCGGGCGGAGGAGTCGTCACACGTCCACGTGGAGGCGATTGTGCTCGGAGGCTGCCCGGTAGGCGTCGACGATTCCCCAGATCCACGTCCCGAACATCACGGCGAGAGCACCGAGGATCACGGCCAGGTTGACGGGCGAGAGATCCACACGCGTGGTGAACAGCGTGAAGAACAGGATTGCGAGAACGGCGAACGGGGTCCCGTAGTGGATGGCCATGATGGTCACTCCTCGCCGGACCTGCCCGTTGATGATCGTCCCCAGGCCGGGAACGAAGAAGGAGGCCACCGCGTATACGAGCGGGTCCCTGCGGGGCTCCGCGGGCCGGTACGGCGCCGCCTGTTCGCGCCAGTGATCGCCGGGGGTGTTCACGGCCAGCAGCCTAGAAGGGACCGCATCAGTGGCGAGCAGTCATCTCCGGGCGCGACCAGATGTCCGCGCAATCCACGCAGGCGTCCTCGGAGACGATCCCGGCACGCTGCAACCGCCCGTAGATCCAGCAACCGAGGCAGAACCCGAGCGCCGCCTCCGCGAGAGCCGCGAGTACCAGCACACCGAGCACCACGGCGCCCGCGGTGGCGAAGCCGGCGAGGAACAAGCCGAACGCGACTCCTGACATCACCAGACCGATGGTCTGCGCGAACCGCTTGGGCGCCCCGGCCACCATCCTCGGCTCGGCACTGACCCTGGGCGCCAGCACGTGCACCGACAGCCGGCCGAACGGCGAATACCGGGGGCCGCCGGCGACGCGGAGCGCGAAGCCCACGAAGAGCGCGCCGGCGAGCCAGGTCTGAACGGGCGCCGACACGATGATCGTGACCACCGCGAGCGTGACGACGAGCGCCGCGGTGCAGCGTGCCGCGTAGTCGTTGACGATCTCGGGGAAGGCGAACGCCTCGCGCAGACTCATCGTGCCGACCTCTCAGACTTTCCGGATAGACCGATCTGTCTATCGCTAAAAACGAGACTACTCCCGACCGTCGAGAAATCCCAGGCCGATGGCGACGGCGACCGCGCCACCACGTCCGGAGAGGTGCGCGGCCGGTCGGACGAAATCGTGCGGATCTAAGGTGGGGCCCGTGGCCCCTCCTCTGCGTCGTCGTTCCGAGAACCCCCGTCCCCCGACCGCCCCGAGCGTTCCGCGACCCGAGCAGCTCGACGCCCCCGGCTCCGAACTCGAGACCGACGGACTCTGGGACGGGGTACTGGCCGGCGCCGAGGACGGGCCGGACCTCATGGACGGGCCCGCCGACCTCGGCGGGATGGAGATCCGTGAATCGCTGGTGCAGGGGCTTCGCCTGAGCAGTGCCCGCGCCGACAGCCTGCGCCTCACGGACGTCGAACTCCGCGACTGCGACCTGTCCGGCCTCGTCGCCGACGGCGCCTCGCTGACCCGCGTGCGGTTCGTCGGATGCCGACTGACCGGACTGGTGCTGTCCGCCGCCCGACTCACCGATGTCTCGTTCGAGGACTGCCACGCCGACATGATCAACCTGCGCATGGCCCGGCTCCAGCGGATCCGCCTGTCCGGCACCCGCGGCCGCCAGGCCGACTTCCACGAGGCCCAGGTCTCGGACCTGTCCACCGAGGGCGCGGACCTGCGCGGGACGAACTTCGAGCGCGCGCAGCTCGCCGCCGCCGACCTGCGGGGCGCCGACCTGGAAGATCTTCGCGGGGCCTCGGCGCTGCGCGGCGCGCTCATCTCGCCGGAGCAGGTTCTGGGCGTGGGCCTGGCCCTCATCGGCGAGACCGGGATCCGGGTCGCCTGACCGCCGCGCGGCCGCCCGGGCAGGCGGCTCGACAGGTCAGGGCAGGTGCGAGCCGACCTCGCGCCACTGGTTGGCCGCCCGGTTGATCACGGCCTGCAGTCGCAGCACCTGCTCCCTGTCGGTGAGCACGATGTCCTGCCCGCCCGTACTCAGGCGCAGTTCCGGCGCTCCGCGGCCGGCACCGTCCGCGTCCAGTAGCACGGTTTCGGCGACGACCACCTCGAGGAACGGGTCGTCGTCCGGCCCGTCCACCTCGGTGACGAGGCGCTCACGGTATCGGAGGGTGGTGAGGTCGATGGCATCGGTCATGAGGGGCACTCCCGACTGGTATTGGTTACGTCCTCAAGGTTATGTGCGAATTCCGGCAGATCGCACGGGTGGGGCTGCGTGTTACCGGTTGTTGTGAATCCGTGACACTTGTTTCGGGGCCAAACCAATCCGCGGCCGGGACGGGCGGCTCCTACAACCAGCTGGGAAATAGTTGCGCGAGTTGCTTGTGTGGCGCGTGTTACTCCCGGATACTCGCCCCATGACTCCTGCCGGTCCGCCTGCCCGAGCCACCCTCATCCCTCGCCCATCCCTCACTCGGCTGCTCGTCGCCCTGGTCTCGACCGTCCTTCTGACGCTGGGGCTTCTCGTCGTCGTCATCAACAATCCCCGCGCCGACGCGGCGGAACCCCTGGACCCCGTGTTCCACGGCCTCGCGGAGGGTCTCGACTCGTCCAGCTGGCAGCACCCGCACGGCGCCCCCGTGGGCTGGCACCAGGCCGCCGCGGCGGGGCAGACCTTCGCGTTCATCAAGGCCACCGAGGGCACCGGGCCCGCCAACCGCTACTACGAGTCCGACGTCCAGAACGCCCGCTCAGCAGGGATGTTGGTCGGTAGCTACCACATGGCCCGGCCCGGGATGGAGCCCGCGCAGCAGGCCCACGCGTTCGCCGACCGGCTGCAGTCGGTGGGCGGTCCGCAGCTGCCGCCCGTGCTGGATCTCGAGAACGCGGAGGACCTGGATCCCGCCGAGCTCGCCGAGTGGACCCGGGTCTTCCTCGATACGCTCCGCGAGCGGACCGGGCGCACCCCGATCCTCTACACGTACCGGTCCTTCTGGATCGACAAGATGGCCAACACGACGCGCTTCGCCGAGTACCCGCTGTGGCTCGCCGAGTACGAGGTGTCGCAGCCGACCCGGCCCATGATCGGCGGCTGGAGCGAGTGGCTGTTCTGGCAGCGCGCAGAAACGGGCCGCGTGTCCGGTTTCGTCGACCACGTGGACCTCAACGTCTTCGCCGGCACGCGCGCCGATCTGGACGCTTGGGTGGGGCCCGTGGCGCCGGTTCCGCCGCCCCCGACCGAGCCGGCGCCTGCGCCTGCTCCCGAGCCGGTGGCCGCTCCTGCCCCCGCCGCCGAGCCCGCACCAGCGCCGGTGGCCGCTTCCACACCCGCACCCGCGCCCGCGTCAGCTCCCGAACCCGCGCCCGTCCCGGAAGCGCCGAGTGCCCCGAGCGCATAAGCCGATCCACGGTGCGAGCCCACTCGTGCCACAGCGGCAGCCGACCGCCTACCTGTTCGGCACGCCCGCCGATGACCGCCGGCCCCGCCGCCTCACCGCCGCGCGGATCGCACGCCACCCGATGAGGAACACCGCGGTGACGGTGGCGGCCACGATGATGAAGCTCCAGTGCGGCACCCGAGCGTCACCGATGCCTCGGATGACCATGCCCACCACGACCGTCGCCACCCACACGAGCACGCCGGAGCCGACCGAGCCGGGCGCGCGCCGCGTGACCAGCAGGATCAGCCAGCCCACCGCGAGCCCCACGAGGAACGGCCACGCGGTCCCCCACACCTGCGCCGCGCCGAGCCCCTCCGAGTGCGCTCCGCGGCCGAACGTGGAGAACACCACGACCAGCACCGCGTCCAGCGCGACCATCCCCAGCGGAACCACACCGCTCACCGATCCTTCTCGTCGTTGTTCGCGTACTCATCGCGCGGTCGCACATCCGTGTGCGCCTCTCCGCGGTCATCCGGGGCGCTCCTCGTGGGCCGCAGCCGGATCGGGCCGGAGTCGTGCGCTGACGAGGGTCGCCACAGCCGTCCCTTGTGTGGCCACATCGAGGCGGCCGCGGTCGTCGGCGCAGCGGCCTCGGTGCCTCGCGCGGCCCCCGGATCCGACGACGACGAAGCCACCTCCGACGCCGCATCCACCGATGTGGATCGCTCCGGCGACGGGCTGCCCTTGTCCTCGGACTCGATGTCCGGATCCACGTCGGTGACGCCGCGGTAGAAGAGGAAGAACACCACCCAGCCGGCCAGCGCGACCAGGACGAAGCTGACGATGCGGTAGACGAACACGGTCGCGAACGCCTCGTGCGCGCCGAGCCCACCGGCGGTCAGGGCCGTGATGAGCGCGAACTCCACGGTCCCGAGCCCGCCGGGTGTGATCGGCGCGGTGGCGACGATCTTGCCGGTCACGTACGCGATGCACAGGCCGCCGATGCTGTGCTGGGCGCCCACCGCATTCGCGGCCGCCCACAGGCAGCCGATGTCCGCGACCCAGTTCAGCAGCGAGAACGCGAAGGCCTTCGACAGTTGGGTCTTGCTCAGATCGACGGCCTCGGCCTGACTGACGACCCGGCGCACCCCGCCGGCCCCGTGGTCGGCGGGCTTGTTGCGCCGCTCGTTGATCCAGGCCAGGGCCGTCAGCAGGACGCCCTCGATCTTGTCCGGGTTACGGGCGGCCCACTGGACGCCCACGAAGATCGCCGCGAGTCCGAACGCCGAGAGCACCAGCAGGAACGGGTTGGACACCGAGCCGACCAGGAAGAAGCCGACCAGCGCCAGGAGCACGATGCCGACGGTCGACAGCACGCCCGAGATGACGAGCTGCCACGACGCGACCACCCGGGTGGCCCCCCACTGCCGGGTCTTGCGGTAGGTCAGGGTGGTGCCGAAGACCTGCCCGCCCGGGATGCAGGTCGAGAACGCGTTGGACGAGAAGACCAGGCCGACGCTGGCCCAGTAGCCCACCTTGACGCCCGCCGACTGCAACAGCAGTTTCTGCACCGAGCCGTAGCTCGACATCGACAGGTAGGAGAACACGAGAGCGACCGCGATCCAACCCCAGTGTGGGCTGGCCACGGCCTCGAATCCCCGGGCGAAGAACGGCATCTGGCCGCGCAGCCAGTAGAGGATCAACCCCAGGATGGTGAGCGTCGCGATGGTCTTGAACCACGGGTTGGACAGGACCGCCCGGACACGGCGCCACACCTCGCCTGCCGTACCCGTCATCCCGCCACCATAACCACAGTTTCGGACCCGGCTCCGGAGCCCACACCGGGCACCGAGCCGGGCGTCACCCGTCGTACCTCTGCTGGCGTTCCCGCATGAGTCGGGCGATCAGGTCCGCTGCGGGGATCTTCTCCCCGTCGCTGTCGACGGCGGCGACGGGCTCGTCGTCGTACTCCGCATCGATGACCGGCTCGAACTCGGACTCGGGCTCGGCGACGGCCTCGGGCGCGGGTGCGGGGGCGTGCTCGTAGACGGCAGGCTCGTCGTGGTGAGCGTGCTCGTGGGCGACGGGCTCGTCGTCGTACTCTTCATCGCGCTCGAGCAGCGCCACCGGCGCTCCCGTCGCCACGCCCGCTCCGGCGGCGACACCGGCGCGCGCCGTCGCTGCCCCGGCGGTCACAGGATCAGCCGTGACCGCGCCGGCCGGGGCGGGGCCGCCGTGGAGATACTCGGGCTCGTCCTCGAGTTCCGCCTCACCCAGGCCGATCCGCTCCTGGATGCGCTTCATCCACTTCGGCGCCCACCAGCAGTCGGGGCCGAGCATCTGCATCACCGCCGGGACTAGCAGCATGCGGATGACGGTGGCGTCGAGGATCAGCGCGGCGATCATGCCGAACGCGATGTACTTCATCATCACGATCTCGGAGAACGCGAACGCCCCGGTCACCACGATGAGGATCAGTGCGGCCGAGGTGATGATGCGGCCGGTGTTGGCCACGCCGCTCCGGATGGCCTCGGCGGTCTTGGCGCCGCGGGCGCGGGCCTCGACCATCCGGGAGACCAGGAAGACCTCGTAGTCGGTGGACAGTCCGTAGATGATCGCCATCAACAGCACCACGACCGGCGAGGTGAGCGGCCCGGGTGTGAAGCCGAGCAGGCTCGCGCCGTGGCCGTCGACGAAGATCCAGGTGAGGATGCCGAGCGTCGCGCCCAGCCCCAGCATGTTCATGAGGGCGGCCTTGATCGGCAGCACCAGGGACCCGAACGCCAGGAACATGAGGATCGTCGTGGCGAGCAGCACGTAGAGCACGAACCACGGCAGTCCCTTGACCAGGGCGTCGACCGAGTCGGACTCCATGGCCGGGTTACCGCCCACGAACACCTCGGTGCCGGCGGGGATCGGGAACGTCTGCAGGAATTCGACCGTCTCGGCGGGCGCGTTCCGGTCGACCAGGCCTGTCTGGAGCACCACAACCTCGCGGCCCTGCGCGTCCTGCTCACCCGAGCGGGCGAACTGGAAGGGCCCGGTCAGGCCGGGTGCCTCGTTGGCGGCGGAGCGGATCTGCGACAGGGAGTTGCCGTCGGAACCGATCACCACCAGCTTCACCGGGTCGGTGCGGGTGCCGGGGAAGTTCTGGTCGTAGCTCTCCTGCGCCACGCGGGTGGTGTTGTCCGGCGGCAGGTAGGTCTCGTTGATGCCGCCGAACTTGACCCCGGAGAACGGGATGATCAGCGCGACGAGCACCACCACGACCGGCACGGCCACGGCGACGGGGTGCTTCATCGAGAAGTCGGCGACGCGGCCGAACAGGCCGTTCTCGACCTGCTCGCGGGTGCGGTGACGCTGGAAACGCTTGATGCCCAGCGCGTCGACGTGGCGGCCCAGCAGCACCAGCACCGCCGGCAGCAGAGTCACCGAGAGCACGGCCGCCAGGATCACCGCGGCGATCGCGCCGTAGGCCACCGACTTGAGGAAGGCCTGCGGGAACACCAGCAGACCGGACAGGGTCACGCCCACCATGACGGCGGAGAACACGACCGTGCGCCCGGCTGTCGCCACCGACCGGCGCACCGCGACTTCGGGCGGATAGCCCTCGGCCATCTCCTCCCGGAACCGGCTCACCACGAACAGGCCGTAGTCGATCGCCAGGCCCAGGCCGATGAGCGTCACCACGTTCTGGGCGAACGAGTTGACCGGGGTGACCAGCGAGAGCAGGTGCAGGGACCCGAGGGAGCCGAGGATCGTCAACACGCCCACGGCCACCGGCAGGAACGCGGCCACCACCCCGCCGAACACCACGATGAGCAGGATGAACACCAGCGGCAGCGCGATGAGTTCGGCGCGCACGAGGTCGGCGTCCATGCCGTCCTGGAGCGCCCCGGCCACCGGCTGCAGGCCTGCGATGTCCGCTTCGATGCCCTCGACGGGGATCGAGTCCTCGATCACCCGGAAGTTCTCGAGGATCTCCTCTTCCTCACCGGCGATCTGGATGGACGCCACCGCGATCCCGGCGTCCCGGTTGACCAGTGCCGGGGACTGGTTGAACACGAAGCTGGTCACGCCGGTGACCTGGTCGGGGAACTCGGTGCGGATCGACTCCAGCGAGGACCGGATGGGGTCCTGGAATGCCGGATCGTCCACGGAGACGCCCTCGGGGGCGTGGTAGGTGACCACCACGTCGCCCAGCGCGTCGCGCCCGTACGCCTCCTGCTCGAGCTGCTCCGCCGTGGCCCAGCCGCTCTCGGGGTCTTCGAACCCGCCCTGACCGAACGGGTTGCCGAACGCGCTGCCGGCGATGCTGAGGAACGCCATGACCAGCACGGAGCAGACCAGGACCAGGATGCGGCGGCGGGCGACGAACCGCCCGAGTGAGTTGAACACGCGGCAGTACTCCTAACGCGAGGCGAGCAGGGCGGTGAGCGGCCGGAGCGGCTGCAGCCAAGCGCCTTCGTCGGGCAGGTTGTCAAGGCTGACCCGGGGCAGGGGCTCCCGGAACACGCCGGGGATGTCCTCCAGGTCGAGGAAGCTGATGGTCTCGTGCTGGACGGCCCAGGTCGCGTGTTCGCGGAACCCGATCACCGTGACCGGGATGTCGTGGGCGAGGTCCTCGAGCGGCTCGCGGAAGGCCTGCCCGTCGGCGGAGGCCACCACCACACCGGCGAGGCGCCCGGACTCGGCCCGCTTGTCGATGTGCTCGAGCATGTCCTCGTCGACATCCGAGTCTTCGCTCGTCTTGGGCTTGGCGAACACCGCGAAGCCCACGTTGCGCAGCGCCTCGACCCACGGCCGGACGTTGTCGGAGGTGCCGGAGACGATGTTGGTGAAGACCGTCGCCTCGGCCTCGAGGGTGTCCTCGGTGCGCGCCGACAGGTCGGCGGTGTGGCCGAGCAGCCAGCGGCCCAGCGCGTCGAAACGCGGTCGGAACACGGCGGTGGGCCGTCCGCCGAGGATCGAGCCGAGCCCCATGTCGACGTTCGGGGCGTCCCACACCAGGAGCACCACCCCCGACTCGTCGGGAGCGGTCGCGGCCGCCGTGTCGGGGTTCCGCGTCTCGTCTGATGGGGTCATGGGTCCGCCTCGGTTTTTCGTCGTCGGGGTCTCGGGTCGGGTCGCCGGCCGCAGCCGGGTCAGCCTCTGCGGCGCCAGAGGAACTCGTTGATCACTCGCTCCTCCTGCAGTCCCTTGCCCTCGAACTTCGTCACGGGTCTGTCCAGACTGAACGGTACGTGGCCGACGTCCGTCGCGGTGTCAAGCCGCTCAAGCGCCGGCTCCGCGTCTCCGGTCGGGCCGATCCATTCGGCGTAGTCGACGTGGTCGGTGGCCACGTGCAGCACGCCGCCGGGCCGCAGCCGCGAGGCGATGAGCCCGAACGTGCCGGACTGCAGCAGCCGCCGCTTGTGGTGGCGGGCCTTGGGCCACGGATCCGGGAAGAAGACGCGCACGCCGGTCAGGCTGTCGGGCGCGATCATGTTGGTGAGCACGTCCACGCCGTCGCCGCGGATCATGCGGACGTTCTGCAGGTCCTCGCGCAGGATCATGCCGAGCAGCTGGGCCAGGCCGGGCTGGTAGACCTCGACCGCGATCACGTCGACGTCCGGCTCGACCGCCGCCATCGCCGCCGTCGAGGTGCCGGTTCCGGAGCCGATCTCCACCACGAGCGGCGCCGTGCGACCGAACAGTTCCTGCGGGTCGACGAGCGTGTCGGAGACGTTCTGACCGTAGGTCGGCCAGTGCTCGTCCCAGTTGCGCTGCTGCCCCGGGCGCATGGTGCCGCGCCGGAATCGGTAGGCCGTCACGCGGGGGAACAACCGGGAGCTGTCGTCCGCCGTCGTCTCCCCGTCCGGTGTCTCGTCGGACTCCGGCACGGGGTTCTCGCTCTGGTTCACCCGGCCATCATCCCGTAATGCGCGGTCGGGTTACGAATCCCCCACGGCGAACGCGCGGCCCGGCCCGTCCGGATCCGGGGTCGCGGAGCCGATCCTGCCTGGGGGAAGGTCTTGTCGGGTGGGGCCTGCCGGGCCACCATGTGGGCGTGCCGACCGTGACCCAGGACACCGCCGTCGACGGCGCGGATCGCCCCGCCGCCCCGGATCCGGCCGCGCGTATCCGCCGCCTGCTCACCGCCTCGCCGGACGTCGCGACCCCGGCCGCCGTCCCCGCCACAGCCGCCACCACCGCCCCGCCGGACCCCACCGGCCTGCTCGCCGCGGCGCTCGCGCGGTTCGACGCCCCGGTCGACCTCCGGGTCCGCGGCGGCCTCGGTTCGGGCAGGCGCACCCTGGCCGCCGCCCTGCGCGCCCGCGGGGGTTGGCGCGTGTCGGTCGACGACCTCGACGTGCTCGCCGCGCCCACCGCGCGGCCCGCCGCAGCTCCGGACATCGAGATCCTGTGCCTCCGCACCGCCCCCTGCCGCCACGAGGAGGCGTGGGTACGGCGCCCCCGCCGCCATCCGCTGTTGGTGGTGGCGACGGGTCTATATGAGGACGACGACGACAACGCCGCCCACTCAGTCGACACCCACCACAGCGCAGCCCCACCCCGGTGGGCCCGCGGACTGCCCACCGTGGACGCCCGCGAGCCCGAGCACCGGTCGGTCGACGCCGTCATCGCGTTCGTCGAGCGGGCCATGGACTCCCTGGCCGGCTCCCGCGTGGCCCGGCTCGAGGCCGAACTGGAACGACTCGCGGTCCACGCCGAGGTCGGCGAACTCGCGGAGGCCGCCCTGTGCGCACTCGAGATCTGACGATCGCGGTTCTCGGAGCCCGCGACTCCGCGGCTCCCACCGTCGCCGCCGCGCTCCGGACCGCGGCGCTGCAGGCCACCACGAGCGCCGCGGGAACCGCAGACACCGCAGGAACCGCGGGCCCGCCCGGTGACGGGGCCCCGGGTGGACGCGCGATTCGCGTACTCGTGGACGCCTCCCCGTCCGACAGGCCGGACGCCGCCGTCGTCGTCGTCGACGCCGTCTGCCCGGTCCGCCCCGACGACGTCGAGGTCGCCCGCGGCGTGGCCTCACGCCTGCCCCTGGCGGTGGCGCTCGCCGGCCGCGCCGACACGTGCACGGCCGAGGCGCTGTCCGAGACCGTCGACGTGACCACGCGCCGGCTCGCCGACGCCGGGGTCCACGCCCCGGTGCACGTTGTCGACGACGGCCCGACCGCGGCGCCGGCCGCCCTCCTCGCCGCACTGCTGGAGGCGGTGCGATCCCGCGAGGCCGGGCCCGGAGCCGGAACCGCGTCCCCCACTGCCACGTCCCCCGTCGCCGCGTCTTCCACCACCACGTCTCCCACCGCCACCGTCGACTGGCTGCTCGCCCGGCGCACCGAGACCATAACGACCCGATCCCAGGCGCTGCGGCAGGACGTCCAGGCGCTGCGGATGGAGATCCTCCAGGACCTGCAGCGCTCGCTGCGCGATCTGGGCGGCCGGGCCCGAGAGGACCTGGCGGCCGCCCCGCGGTCGCGCGTCGACACGCTGGTAGAGGGGCTCGCGGCCGACGCCGACGCCGCGGTGGCAGGGGCCGTCGACCGCGCCGACCGGCGGTGCGACACCCTCGTCGTGCGGCACCTCGGCGTGAACGCACCGACCGCGCCCCGGATCCCCGCGCCCACCAGCGGCGTCGAGCCGAGCCGACCGCCGCGCAGTACCGGCGAGGAGCTGCTCGTGATGCTGATGGGCGCCGCCGGCGGGACCGGAGTGGGGCGGATGCTGCTGTCGCCGTTGGCCGAGGTGCCCGGGATGTCGGCGATGATCGTGCCGCTGGCGCTGCTGTGCGGGCTCGCGCTCGGCTGGACCACGGTGACCGTTCGCCGCACCCAGGCGCTGCGCACCCACACCGTTGCCGCTGTCGGCGACCGCCTCGCGGCGCTACGCGGCGAGGCCGAGCAGGCCCTGGGTTCGCGGATCCTCGCGGCCGAGGCGATCATCACCGACGGCTTCGCCCACGACCCCGGGCCACGGGTCGCCGACCTCGAGCGGCGGATCCGGCGCCTCCGCTCAGGAGGGACCACCCCGGCGACGACGGTCGCTAGTACAGTTGCGGAACCCATCGGCGCGGCCCCCGCGCCGCCCGTCCCTGCAGGGAGCCCCTCCGCATGACCGACCCA
Organism: Dietzia sp. NPDC055340; assembly: GCF_053645335.1. Lineage (NCBI taxonomy): Bacteria > Bacillati > Actinomycetota > Actinomycetes > Mycobacteriales > Dietziaceae > Dietzia > Dietzia sp. NPDC055340. The sequence goes on from NZ_JBSHML010000007.1 coordinate 63,671, forward strand.
CTGTTCGGATCGGACGCCTTCGACCAGCGTCCCGCCCCCGACGTCTGCGGACTCGAGGGTGCCCCGCTGGCCGAGGCGTCGTCGCTGGGGTTGCACGTCCCGGTGGGTGACAGCGTCCTCGACCTCGGCGCGCCGGAGGCGGACCTCGACGGGGACGGCTTCATGGAGGCGGTCACCCTCGGCGATGATCGGGGCCTGACCGTATATACGGACGCGGACGGCGACGGCACCGTGGACCACGTCTCGACCGTGCGGTTCGACGGCAGTTACGACTCGTGGCGGCTGGCCAACCCCACCGAGGGCGTGCCGTTCGGCGGGTTCACCAACGAGTACCACGACGGCGCCCCCGGGGCGTCTCCCGTGCCCGCCCGGTGGGAGCGGATCGACCACGGTCACATCTGACCACCTGAGGGATCCCTCACATTTGGGTGTGGGGAGGGGCTCGCGCGACGCGGATCAAGCAGGTTGACGATACTGTGTGAGGAAGACCATGCACCACGCGCGAGGAGCAGTGATGACCAGCACCACCATTCCCGGCCTCGAGGGTCAGGCACCAACAGATCACGCGGAGATGCTCGCGTGGATCACGGAGGTCGCCGAGCTCACCCAGCCGGACCGGGTCGTCTTCGCAGACGGCTCCGAGGAAGAGTGGGATCGTCTCACTTCCGTGCTCGTGGACGGGGGCACCTTCGTCAAGCTCAACGAGTCGAAGAAGCCGAACTCGTTCCTCGCGCAGTCCGACCCGAAGGACGTCGCCCGCGTCGAGTCGCGGACGTTCATCTGCTCGGAGAAGGAAGAGGACGCCGGCCCGACCAACAACTGGCGCGACCAGTCCGAGATGCGCGCCCACATGACCGACCTGTTCCGCGGCAGCATGCGCGGACGCACCATGTACGTCGTGCCCTACTGCATGGGCCCGCTGGACGCCGAGGACCCCAAGCTCGGCATCGAGCTCACCGACTCGGCCTACGTCGTGGTCTCCATGAGGATCATGACGCGCATGGGCCAGGCCGCGATGGACAAGATCGGCTCGAACGGCGCGTACGTCAAGGGCCTGCACACCGTGGGTGCGCCGCTCGCCGAGGGCGAGGAGGACGTCGCCTGGCCGTGCAACGAGGAGAAGTACATCACCCACTTCCCGGAGAGCCGGGAGATCTGGTCGTTCGGCTCCGGCTACGGCGGCAACGCCCTGCTCGGCAAGAAGTGCTTCGCCCTGCGCATAGCCTCCGCCATGGCCCACGACGAGGGCTGGATGGCCGAGCACATGCTCATCCTCAAGCTCACCTCGCCCGAGGACAAGGCGTACTACATCGCCGGAGCGTTCCCCTCGGCGTGCGGCAAGACCAACCTGGCGATGATCCAGCCCACCATCGAGGGCTGGCGCGCCGAGGTCGTGGGTGACGACATCGCGTGGATGCGCTTCGGCGCCGACGGCCGCCTGTACGCGGTCAACCCCGAGTTCGGCTTCTTCGGCGTGGCCCCCGGCACCAACTACTCGTCCAACCCCAACGCCATGAAGACGCTGGAGCCGGGCAACGCGATCTACACCAATGTGGCCCTGACGGACGAGGGTGACGTGTGGTGGGAGGGCCTCGAGGGCACCCCGGACCACCTCATCGACTGGCTCGGCAACGAGTGGACCCCGGAGGGCGACGGCAAGGCCGGCAACGCCGCGCACCCCAACTCGCGCTACTGCGTGCCGATCGACCAGTGCCCCGTCGCCGCGCCAGAGTTCAACTCGCCCGAGGGCGTGCCGATCTCGGCGATCCTCTTCGGCGGCCGCCGCGCCGACACCGTCCCGCTGGTGAGCGAGGCCTACTCGTGGAACCACGGCGTCTACATCGGTGCGACCCTGTCCTCCGGGCAGACCGCCGCCGCGGAGGGCCAGGTCGGTGCCGTGCGCCGCGACCCTATGGCCATGCTGCCGTTCCTCGGCTACAACGTCGGTGACTACTTCCAGCACTGGGTCGACATGGGCGCCCGTGGCGGCGACAAGATGCCCAAGATCTTCCTGGTCAACTGGTTCCGTAAGGGCGACGACGGCCGCTTCGTGTGGCCCGGCTTCGGCGAGAACAGCCGCGTGCTCAAGTGGATCGTCGACCGCATCGAGGGTCGCGTCGAGGGCGAGGAGACCGCCGCCGGCATCACCGCGCGTGCCGCCGACATCGACATGACCGGCCTGGACACGCCGATCGAGGACGTCGAGGCCGCGCTGGCCGTCAACCCGGAGGAGTGGCGTCGCGAGCTGCCGCTCATCACCGAATGGCTCGAGTTCTGTGGACCCAAGGTCCCGGCCGAGGTCCACGAGGAGTTCGCCGCGCTCAAGGAGCGCCTGGGCTGAGAGCTTCGGCTGCGTCATTGACGCGGCCGGCGCTGACGAGGGCGGGCCACACCGATCCGGTGTGGCCCGCCGTCGCATGTGCCGAGCCCTACTCCGCTTGCTCTCCCTGCCGGATCTCTCCTGCGCCGCGCATAGCGGAAGTGGGGCCAGGTGACAACCGGACCGGAGCTCCTGCGATGAGAATGTACTCACCGGTCACCAAAATGGGTGCGGCAGGTGCCACAGTTGGGGATTGACGAATCACCAAACGCTCACCGGGAGGGGGGACATGCGAGCCGTCACCGTAGCTCTCGCCGCGATCCCGGTGGTCTTCGGAGGCCTCGGCCTCGCCGCCGTCGTCGGCGCATTCGACCCCTTCATCGCGCCGACCCCCGCCTCCGAGGAGACCCAGATCAGCCAGGACACAGAATCCAGAGCGACGGCCGCGTCCCAGGCGAACGGAACGGTGATCGACGGGCGGCGCCCCCACCTGAGTGTGATCGACGGCCACGTGAATCTCTTCCTCCCCGCGCCCATGCCCGCCATCCTCTCCCTGCTGCCGATCCCCGCCGTCGACCTGGCGCCGCTCCCCGGGTCCGGAGCTGACGACACACCGGCCGGCCCCGGCGAGGCGGGCCCGGCCTCGCAGACCTCTCCCGGCGCCGGCGCACAGTCCGGGTCGAGCACCGCGCCCGACCCGAGCGCCGGCGCCACCCCCGTCTCTCCCGCGGCCGTACAGCCGCCCGCCGCCCACACGCCCCCGGCCGCCCCGCGTGCCCGGCCGCCGGAGCCGCCACAGACCCCCGGGAACGACGATCCCGGCCAGATCGGCGGACCGCGCTTCGACCTCGACACGCTGGCCAGCCGGGCCGGCGAAAGGCTGAACAACGCCATTCCCCCGCACGCCGGGAAGCCCGGGCGCCCGCCGCATGCCGACACCTCCGGCCGACCGCCGCATGCGAACACCTCCGGCCCGCCGCCCCACGCCTCCGACAACAATCGACCCGCCCACGCCGCCACCAACGGACGCCCGGATCACGCTGCGGGCGGCGGCCCGGAGTCCGATAACGGGCGCTCAGGTCCGAGGTGAACGCACGCTCCACGTCGCCGACCCCGATCCGCTGGTGGAACTCGGCGCGCCTGCGGATCACCGCGGGCATCACCTTCATCACCGCCGCGGTGTTCGCGGCCATGGTCGTCTTCACGGGTCAGCTGCTCATCCTCAGTGCCGAGCGGGTCACCGACACCCGGCTGAATCGCGAGACCGCGGACTTCACCACCTTCATGACGGCGGGGATTCTCCCGTCGTTCGAGTCCGAGGAGCCCACGGTCGAGCAACTACTGCGTGCCTACCTGGCCCAGCAGTACCCCTCGGCCGAGCTACTGCTCGTCGGCACCGCCGACCAGTCGGGCACCCAGTTCACGCTCTCCCGGTACGGCCCCAGCGAAGATCAGCTCTTCCCCCCGGCGGTGCGGTCGCGTATCCAGCGGGTCGGACTGATCGCCGGCGACGACTCCGGCGAGATCGACGGCTCGGTCAGCTGGCGCAAGACGACAGTGGAGAGCCCGGCCGGGCCGGCCAGCCTGGTGGTGGCGGTCAACGACCGCGGATCCTCGTCGGAGACCTGGCGGGTCACCGAGTCCCTGCTCTGGGCGAGCGCCGGAGGCATGATCCTCAGTGCGTTCCTCGCCTGGTGGATCGCCGGCCGGATGATCGTCCCGGTCCGGCGGATCCGCGAGGCCGCCGAGACCATCTCCGCCGCCGACCTCTCCCGGCGGGTTCCGGTCGAGGGGCCGGATGAGATCGTCTCCCTCGCCGATACGGTCAACGAGATGCTGGAGCGGGTCGAGGATGCCTACCGCACCCAGCGGGAGTTCCTCGACGACGCGGGCCACGAGCTGCGCACGCCACTAACCGTGGTGCAGGGCAATCTCGACCTCATGCCCGAGGACCCGGAAGGCCGGGCCGAGGCGGCCCGCGTGATGCAGGACGAACTCTCCCGGATGACCCGGATCGTGGAGGACTTGCTGACACTCGCCCGCGCCGACCGTCCCGACTTCCTGCTCACCTCCCCGACGGAGGTCTCCGAACTCATCCTGGACATCGAGGCGAAGGTCGACGTCCTCGCGGACCGCGATTGGAGCGTGCACCCGTACGCCGAGGGGGTCGCCCGGCTGGACCCGCACCGGATCACGCAGGCGCTGATGCAGTTCTGCTCCAACGCGGTCCGGTTCACCCGCGACGGCGATCGCATCGAGATCGGCTGCCGCATCATCGAGCCCGGCGAGCCCACCCTCCGCGAGTCGATCGTGGAGGGCACGCCGCCGACGGAGAGCGCGGGCGAGCGCGACCGTCGTCGGCTGCTGTGGTGGGTACGCGACCGCGGTGCCGGCATTCCGCCCGGTGAGGAGGAGAGCATCTTCGAGCGGTTCCACACCGCACGCGGCCAACTCCGCGACGGCCGCGGCGGCACCGGGCTGGGCCTGGCGATCGTGTCGACGATCGCCCGCGCCCACGGGGGTCGTGCCTTTGCCTTCAACGCCAGCGGGGGCGGTGCCGCGTTCTGTCTCGTCATCCCCTTCGTCCGCGCTGAGAGCGAGAGGGGAAGTGCCCGAGGATCGGTCGACTTCGACGACCCGGACGACGACTAGGTTTCCCGGATTCGCCACCTTTCCCACTGACCTGGGGACACGATTGCAGGGGAATGACCTACTGGGCCGCACACATGCGATACTCCGTAGTCGAAGAAGGAGGGTTGCATGACGAATATTCTCGTCGTCGAGGATGATGACCTCATCCGTTCGGTCTTGGTCAAGGCGCTCGGCGGTGCGGAGTACACGGCGCTCGAGGCTGTCGATGGGGAGAGCGCTCGCGCCATTTTGTCGACGATTTCCGATATCGACCTCATGCTGCTGGACATCGGTCTCCCGGACACCGACGGTCTGACCCTGCTCCGTGAAGCCCGGTCGCGCGGCTTCAGCGCCCCGGTGATCATCCTGACGGCTCGCGACAGCGTGTCCAACACAGTCGAGGGCCTGGACTCCGGCGCGAACGACTACATGGTCAAGCCGTTCCGCGTCCCCGAACTGCTGGCCCGCATCCGCCTCCGTCTGCGCGAGCACGAGGCGTCCGATGACCCGGGGATCCTCGAGCACGGTGGCATGCGGCTGGACATCCGCACCCGTCGCGTCGAGGTCGACGGCCGCATCCAGGAGCTCACCAACCGCGAGTACTCGCTGCTGGAGATGCTATTGCGCAACAAGGGCGAGACCATCAGCCGCGAGCAGCTCCTCGAGAGTGTCTGGGGCATGGACTTCGACCCCGGCTCGAACATCGTCAACGTCTACATCCGGTCCCTGCGCCGCAAGATCGGCGAGAACAAGGTGCAGACGGTCCGAGGAGTCGGCTACAGGGTCGAGTGAATGACCACGAAGTGACCGGGTGCGTCCGGGTGCACGCAGGAGTACCACGGAGGTATGCGTGCGTTGACCCTCATCCCCGGACAGGCTGACTCGGTAACACTGACCGACGAACTGGACCCGGAGCCCGGTGACGGCGAGCTTCTCGTCCACGGCCTGGCACTCGGTGTCTGCGGGACCGACAAGGAGATCGTCGCCGGACGGTACGGGTGGCCGCCCGAGGGACGGGAGCGGCTGGTCCTCGGCCACGAGTCGCTGGGGCGTGTCGAGCGTGCGCCCGAGGGGTCCGGCTTCACGGAGGGTGACCTGGTTGCCGGCGTGGTCCGACGACCGGATCCGGTACCGTGCGGCGCCTGCGCCCGTGGCGAGTTCGATATGTGTCGCAACGGCGAGTACACCGAACGCGGGATCAAACAGCGCGACGGCTTCGGGAGCGAGCGCTGGACCGTCGAGCCGGAGTACGCGATCCGGCTCGACCCTGCCCTCGAGCGCGTCGGCGTCCTGGTCGAGCCGACGAGCGTCGTGGCCAAGGCCTGGGAGCAGGTGGAGGAGATCGGCCGGCGCAGCTGGTTCGAACCGCAGACCGTCCTGGTCACCGGTGCTGGTCCGATCGGGCTGCTGGCCGCGATGATCGGTACGCAGAAGGGGCTCGACGTCCACGTTCTCGATCGTGTCGACAGTGGGCCCAAACCCGAGCTCGTGGCCCGGCTGGGCGCCACCTATCACCACGCCGACGCCGCCGATGTCATGCGCCGGCTCGAGCCCGACGTGGTCATCGAGGCCACGGGCGCCGGCCGGGTGGTCCTCGACGTCATGTCCGGAAACAGCGGGTACGGCATCGTCTGCCTCACCGGGGTGTCGTCGCCCGGTCGGAGCCTGGAGGTCGACGTCGGCGCGCTCAACCGGGAGATCGTCCTGGAGAACGACGTGGTGGTGGGCTCGGTGAACGCCAACCAGCGCCACTACCGCGCCGCCGCCGACGCGTTGGCCGCCGCCGACACCGAGTGGCTGGACGGACTCATCACCCGGCGTGTCCCGCTGGCGGACTTCGGGCGGGCGTTCACCGCGGAGGACCACGACGTGAAGGTGGTCATCGCGCTCGACGACAGTCAGGGATGACGGGGTCCACCATGATCGAGGACTACGCACTCCTGGGCGACCTGCACTCCGCCGCGCTCGTCCACCGGGCCGGGAGCATCGACTGGCTGTGCCTGCCCCGCTTCGACTCCCCGGCCTGCTTCGCGGCGTTGCTCTCGGACGAGTCGGCCGGTCACTGGACCGTCGCCCCGGTCAGTGGTGGCCAGGCGACCAGTCGGCGGTACCGCGGGGACACACTCGTCCTGGAATCGGAGTGGCGGACGCCCGACGGGACTGTCCGCGTATCGGACTGCATGCCGCCACGCGGGGACGCGGCGGACGTGGTCCGCGTGGTCGAGGGGCTGAGCGGGCGGGTGCGGATGCGCTCGACGTTGCGCTTGCGCATGGACTACGGGCACATCGTCCCCTGGGTGCGTCGCACCAACGGCGGGATAGAGGCCGTCGCCGGGCCCGACGCCGCATGGCTGGACACCCCCGTGGAGCTGCACGGCCGCGATATGACGACCGTCGCCGACTTCGATGTCGCGGCCGGCGAACAGGTGCCGTTCGTGCTCACCTACCAGCTCTCGCACCTGCCCCGCCCCGACCGGATCGACGCGGCGGAGGCCGTGCGCCGGACCGAGGACTTCTGGACGGGGTGGATCGGTGACTGTCGCTACGACGGCCGGTGGTCGGAGGCGGTCCGGCGATCGCTCATCACCCTCAAGGCGCTGACGTACGCCCCCACGGGCGGGATCCTCGCCGCGGCCACCACCTCACTCCCGGAGGAACTCGGCGGCTCCCGCAACTGGGACTACCGCTTCTGTTGGCTGCGCGACGCGACGTTCACCCTGCAGGCGCTGCTGGGGACGGGATACGTGCAGGAGGCGCGCGCCTGGCGCGAGTGGCTGGTCCGCGCGATCGCCGGCGACCCCGACAAGCTGCAGATCATGTACGGACTCGACGGTCGGCGACGCATCCCCGAGACCGAGATACCGTGGCTGCCCGGGTATCGGGACAGCAACCCCGTCAGGGTCGGCAACGCCGCCGCCGACCAACTGCAGCTCGACGTGTGGGGCGAGGTGCTCGACGGACTGCACCTGGCCCGGGAAGCGGGCATGGAGTCCAGCGACACGGCCTGGGATGTGCAGCGGGCCCTACTGGACTTCCTCGAGGGGAACTGGGCCGAACCGGACAACGGGCTGTGGGAGATGCGCGGGCCGCGCAGGCACTTCGTGCACTCCAAGGTGATGGCCTGGGCCGGTGTGGACCGGGCCGTGCACACCGTCGAGGCGCACGGCCTCGACGGACCGGTCGATCAGTGGCGGCGACTGCGCGAGCGCATGCACACGGAGATCTGCCGCAACGGGTTCGATTCGGACCGCGGCACGTTCACCCAGTTCTACGGGTCGCAGGGACTGGACGCGTCGCTGTTGCTGCTCCCGCGCGTGGGGTTCCTCCCGTGGTCCGACGAGCGCATCCGCGGGACGGTCACCGCCGTCGAGCGGACGCTGCTCGACGGCGGCTTCGTCATGCGTTACGACCCGGAGGCCGACGGCGGCGTCGACGGCCTCCCCGGCTCGGAGGGGGCGTTCCTGGCGTGCAGCTTCTGGTACGCCGATGCGCTCGCAGGGACGGGGCAGACCGAGCGCGCGCAGGCGATGTTCGAGCGGCTGCTCGCCCTGCGCAACGACGTCGGGCTGCTGTCCGAGGAATACGACACCCGACTCCGCTGTCAGCTCGGCAACACGCCGCAGGCCTTCAGCATGGTGGGGCTGATCAACACGGCCCGCCAGCTGACCGGTACTCACACCGCCACCTCGGCCAGCCGCCGGCAACAGCGGCTGCACGGCTAACGGCTGGACGGCTGGGCGGGCGGCTGACGGCTCGACGGCTGGGCGGACGGCTGATCAGGGGCGCTTCGGGGCGGCCTTGATGAACAGCGCGAAGACGACTCCGAGGGACGCGAGGATCCCGCCGATGAGGAACGCCACGTGCGCGCCGTCGAACAGCCCGTCGACGAGCGCCGACCCGGCCTCGATCTCGCCGGCCGCGATCGCGCTCATGACGGTGACGAAGATCGTGGTGCCGATCGCGCCGCCGAGCTGCTGGCCGGTGTTGAAGATGGCCGAGCCGTGGCTGTAGAGCTTGAGCGGGACCTCGCTCAGGGCCGCGGAGAGCAGTCCGGTCATCAGCATGGCCAGGCCGACGGAGAAGATCGTGTGGAACGCGATGATCAGGCCGAGCGCGGTGTCCGGGTCGATGGTGGTGAACAGCCACTGCCCCGCCGCCAGCAGGAGCGCGCCGGGGATCAGCACCGGGCGCGGGCCGTGGCGGTCGAAGACGCGGCCGAAGATCGGGCCGATCACGACCTGGATCAGACCGCCGGGCAGCAGCATCATCCCGATGGTCAGGGTGCTCAGGCCGCTGCCGTTCTGCAGGAAGATCGGCAGGATGACCACGGTGCCGATCAGGGTGCCCATGGCGATCATGATCATCGCGACGCTGAGCGAGAAGGTGCGGTTGGTGAACGGCCGCAGGTTCAGCAGCTCTTTCCCGGTCCGCGCTAGCCGGATCTGACGGTCGACGAACAGGGCCAGGGCGGCCAGGCCGATCGCGGCGCTGACGAGCGGGAGCGCGGGGCTGGGGCTGGACCCCGACCCGCTGGCGCTGTTCGACCAGACGGTCCGCGAGCTGGGCGGCTTGCTGCCCGGAGCGTGATCCCCGGGCGCCGGCCCGCGGACGGGTCCGGCGCCGCCATCCAGCCGGGGAACGACCCAGCCGGGGCTCGACTCAGCCCTCGGAGGGCTCCCAGCCGAACGGCATGAGCACGCTCTGCAGCTCGCAGTACGCGTCCAGACCCTCGGGCCCGTTCTCGCGGCCGATACCGGAGTTCTTGAACCCGCCGAACGGGGCGGTCGGGTCGAAGGCGTACCAGTTGATGCCCATGGTTCCGGTGCGCACCCGCTGGGCCACGGCGAGCGCGGCGTCCGGGTCCTGCGAGTAGACGGCGCCGGCGAGGCCGAACTCGGAGTCGTTGGCGATCTGCACGGCCTCGTCGACCGAGTCGTAGGGGATCACCTGGATGACCGGCCCGAAGATCTCCTCCTGGGCGATGGTCATGGAGTTGTCGACGTCGCGGAAGACGGTCGGCTGCACGAACGCGCCGTCGGCCACCTCGGCAGGCAGACCCTCGACCTTGCCGCCGCCGTACGCGACGGTCGCACCCTCCTCGACGCCCTTGCGGATGTAGCCCTCGACGCTGGCCTGCTGCTTGTGGTTGGCGAGCGGACCGAACATGGTGCCCTCGTCGGCCGGGTCGCCGACGGGCATGAGCGAGACGTTCTCGACCAGCGCGTTCACCACCTCGTCGTAGCGCGAGCGCGGCGCGAGGATGCGGTTCTGGGACACGCAGGCCTGGCCCGAGTTCATCAGGGCCGAGAACACCATGGTGCCGCCGGCGGAGGCCAGGTCGGCGTCCTCGAGCACGATCGCGGCGCTCTTGCCGCCCAGCTCGAGCGAGCAGCGGGTGAGGTTCTCGGCGGCGATCTTCGCGATGTGCTTGCCGACGCCGGTCGAGCCGGTGAACGAGATCTTGTCGATCTCCGGGCTGGACACGAGGTGGTCGCCCACCGAGCTGGGGCCGGTCACGACGGACAGCACGCCCTCGGGCAGGCCGGCCTCGCGGAACAGGTCGGCCAGCCACAGCGCGGACAGCGGGGTGGCGGACGACGGCTTGAGCACCACCGAGCTGCCGGACAGCAGCGCGGGGCCGAGCTTGGCGGCGTTGAGGTACAGCGGCACGTTCCAGGCGGTGATGGCGGCGACGACACCGACCGGCTGCCGGGTGACCACGGACGCGCCGAAGTCGCCGTTGCGGACCTCGCTCCACGGGAAGTCGGCGGCCAGCTTCGAGTAGTAGCGCAGCACGCCGAGAGTGGGCGTCACCTGGATCATCGCGGCGGTCGAGGCGGGCGTGCCCATCTCGTCGGACAGGATCCGGCAGACCTCGGCCTGGCGCTCCTCGATCATGTCGGCCACGCGGCCGATGAGGGCGCCGCGCTCGGCGGGCGGGGTCTTGCGCCAGATGCCGGACTCGAACGAGTCGCGCGCCTGGTTGATCATCTCGTCGAGGTCTTCGACCGTGGTCTCGGCGACCCGTCCGACCACGGAGCCCGTGGCCGGGGAGTGGACCTCCAGGACTCCGGTGGTGATGGGATCTGCCCACCGTGTGCCGGAGAAAAGCTTGTCATGGACAACGACCACGAGGACCTCCGTAGATGGAAAACAGGAACGTGTTCCACACACTGTAGACGAGTGTCCGGCAGTGGGAGGGTGTCTCCATCACGGCCTCGGCACCGATCACCACAGCCTCACCGCCACGTCGCCACCGCGCCGCCTCACCTCGGCTACCGCGCGCGGAGCACCAGCACAAGGTTGGAGACCAGCACCTCGCGCAGGCCCGGCACGCGCACGAGCCACCACGCCCACCGCGGGTGGTAGCGCGGGAACGCCGCCAGGAGCTCGGCCGAGCGGGTGTCGCGCGCCCACGCCAAACCCTCGGCGCAGCCCACCTCGAACAGCGATTCGCCGTAGTAGTTCTTGGGCGGATGGCCGTGCCGTCGTTCGTACATGCGCCGCGCGCGCTCGCCTCCGAGGTAGTGGGTCAGGCCCATCTCGTGGCCGCCGAAGGGGCCGTACCAGAGGGTGTAGGAGACGACGACGAGGCCGCCCGGCCGCGTCACCCGGCACATCTCCTCGGCCATCGTCCAGGGCTCGGGGACGTGCTCGGCCACATTGGAGGAGATGCAGATGTCGACGCTGTCCGATCTGATCGGCAACGCCATGCCGCTCCCCCGGACCGAGCCCGTCTGAGTGATGCCGGCGGCGGCCATCTCTCCGACGTCGGGTTCCACCGAGACGTACCGGGCGCCCTCGGCGGCGTAGGCCTCGGAGAAGTAGCCGGGCCCGCCGCCCACGTCGAGGACGGTCAGCCCGGGAAGCCGCCCGGCCGCATCCGCCGCAGCGGTGCCCGGCGCACCAGCGGTCACCGCGGCGTCCGCACCGGCAGCCCCGTCGCCGGCCTGCTCCCACAGATCGGCCACCAGCTCGACCGTGTCGCGGGCCAGGCCGGAGTAGAAGACGTCGGGGGCGGACTGCTCCTGCGGGAACGACCGCAGCAGCCCGAGCGACCGGCCGAGGGTTGCGCGGCGGGCCACCGAGCGCAGGGCGTCCGAGCGGTGGACGGCGTCTGTGATCACGGCGGTGACGATACCGCTGGCGCCCTCCCCTCCACCCCCCACTCGCCAAGAGCCTTTCGCCCACAAAGCCCGAGAACCACCTGCGCCGAACCCGCTTCTCGATGTGGGGATGTGGGGAGGCGGGGGCGGCTGCGGATTGGGCGGGCGGGGCGGCTGCGGATTGGGCGGGCGGGGCGGGTGCGGGCGGGCGGGGAGCACGGACGGGCCGCTGCGTACAGTGTCCGCGTGTCCCGAATCCTGCTCCTGTGCTGGCGAGACAGCACGCACCCGCAGGGCGGCGGAAGCGAGCGGTATCTCGAACACGTCGCCGACGGCCTGGCCGCCGCCGGCCACACCGTGGTCTTCCGCACCTCCCGGTCCCGGGGCGCGGCCCGCTCCGAGACCAGCCCCACCGGGGTTCGGTTCAGCCGGGCCGGCGGCCGCTTCTCCGTCTACCCACGGGCCCTGGCGGCGATGCTCCTGGGACGTGCCGGTCTGGGACCGCTCGGGGTTCTGCGACGGCCCGACGTCGTCGTCGACACCCAGAACGGCGTCCCCTTCTTCTCCCGCCTGGTCACCCGCTCCCCCGTCGTCCTGCTCGTCCACCACATCCACCGCGAGCAGTGGCCGGTCGCGGGGCGGCTCGTGGCGCCGGTCGGCTGGTGGATCGAGTCGTGGCTGGCGCCGAGGGTGCACGCGCGCAGTCAGTACGTGACCGTCTCGCTGCCGTCGGCCGAGGAGCTCGCCGAGCTGGGTGTGGATCCCGCGAGGATAGCGGTGGTGCGCAATGGCCTCGACCCGCTGCCGGTGGGGCTCGCGGGGGGTGACGCGCCGGCCGATGCACCCGATGCCGCGCCTGCTGGTGACCCCGGCCCCGCGCCCGCCTCGCCGCGCCTGGTGGTGCTGTCGCGTCTGGTGCCGCACAAGCATGTCGAGGACGCGCTAGACGTGGTCGCGGCGCTGCGTCCGCGCCATCCCGGGTTGGTTCTGGACGTGATCGGCAGCGGCTGGTGGGCCGAGAAGCTGCACGACTACGCCGCCGAACGCGGCCTCGGAGCCGACGGACCCGCCGCAACCGCGGGCGCGGTCGTGTTCCACGGCCATGTCGACGAGCCCACCAAGCACCGGCTCCTCGCCGGCGCGGCCGTGCACCTCATGCCGTCGCGCAAGGAGGGGTGGGGGCTCGCCGTCTCCGAGGCCGCGCAGCACGGGGTGCCGACCGTGGGGTACCACCACGCCGCGGGGCTACGGGACTCGATCGACGACGACGAGACCGGCCTCCTCGTCGACGACGTCACCGCTATGACAGTCGCCGCGGACCGTCTCCTGGGTGATCCCGGGATTCGTGATCGGATGGGTGAGGCGGCTCGCCGGAAGGCCGCGGGGATGTCGTGGCCCGCCACGGCGTCGGCGATGGAGCTGGTCCTCCGGGCGGTCGGCGAGGGTCGGCGCGTCAGTGGTGTGATCAGTGGCGAGGCCAGAGGCGGTTAGCGCCGGGTAACGCGGCTCATCCCAATCGGGGGTGTAGGAGTTGGGGTCTGAAGCCGCCGGTCTCGAGCAGGCTTCGGGCGATGTAGTTGGTCAGGTTGCGGAACCCGAGTGCGGAGCCGCGCAGGTGTTCGAGCCGTCCGTTGAGCGCCTCGGTCGGCCCGTTGCTGGTGCCGGGTCGTTCGAAGTAGGCGAGCACGTCAGCGGCTCGCTTCTTCAGGGTCCGGCCCAGGGTGGTGAGCTCTGTGAGCACCTTGGGGACGCCGGCGCTGAGGTCGGTGATCAGCTTCTCCATGAGCTCGCGGCCACGTTGCCGGTCCTCGTGGCGATAGGCGGCGATCATGCGCTGGTAGACACCCCAGGCCGCCTCGAACTCGACGTGAGCGTCATCAACGAACAGCGCTCGTAGCCTGTCGCTCTGCTTGTCGGTGAGCAGGTCCGCGCCGGTGTGCAGCGTGCGCCGCGACTTGTAGAGCGGGTCGTCCCTGAACCCACGGTGCCCGTGGATCGCGAGTTGGACCCGGCGCCGGCACCTGTCGAGGGCGTCACCGGCCAGGCGCACGACGTGGAAGTGATCCATCACCGTGACCGCGTCCGGGATCTCCTCTGCAACGGCGGTCTTGAACCCGGTGAAGCCGTCCATCGCGACCACCTCGACCGCGTCACGGAAGGCGTCGTCGCGGTCGGCGAGCCAGGTCTTGAACGCCGCCTTCGACCGGCCCTCGACCATGTCCAGCGGACCGACGCGCCCGGCCGACCTACACCGTCATCTGAGAAGACCCCTGAAACGTCTTCGACGACGACGGGACCGGCGAGGAGGAGGGCGCGGTGAGCTAAAGGAATGGAGCTTGCTCGGCTTCGACGCCGCCGCAAGCTCCGGTGAAACGGTCGGTACTGGTCGGTCGTCGTCGGTCACCACCGGATGGCGGCGTCCCCCACGCTCGGCGTTTGCGCAGTTCAGCGGCTCGTTCGCCCAGTGGGCGCATCAAGCGATAGACGCAAAGCCGACGTGATTAGGTCGTCGGTTCGATTCCGACAGGCGGCTCCGGCGAACAGCCCCTGACCTGCGGAAACGCAGGGCAGGGGCGGTTCGGTTCTGGTGGTCGCGCGATGCGCTGGCCTCACGGCTCTGCCCGACACCGACGTCGCTCTCCTCTGCGACGGACCCCTCGCCGGCTGAGCGCTCGCGGCCGGCATCCTGTCCGTGTGCCGATAGGCCTCGCACCGCTCGGCAACGCAGCATGGCGTTGCGTCGCGACCTGGCGACGGCTCGGCGGGGCGCGATCGTCTCGTGCGTTGGCGGACTACGGGAGCTTGGACGCGAGGACGTCTGCCGCCAGGATCTCGGGTGCTGCGGCGAGGAGGTTCTGGTTGGCCATCAGGGCTGCGACGATGGCGCCGTTGGCGTGGGCGTCGCGAGCGGCCTCGTCGGGGAATGCATCGAAGATCCAGAAGGTGTCGGCGTGGGTCCTGACCGCGAACCAGACAATCGTTCCTTCTTCTTCGTTGGCGAGTGCGACAGCGCCGGCGAGCAGATCGGCGAGCGCGTCGTGCTGTCCATCGGCCGCGACGATCTTGGCGACGAAGGCATACGGAAGTGATGCGGGTGTGGCCATGAGGGACTCTCCTTGAAATCGGGGTTCTTCGTGGGACGAGTTCAGCGTATGACGAGCGAGGGCCGGTGGGAAGTGGCGTATACGGCAGTATTGCTATTGTTTACGTCATGCGTATCGGACTGATCGCGATCGACGGCTGCTTCGGTTCGGCTATCGCGTCGATCATCGACATCGTGCGGGTGGCCGACGGAGCCCGCCGCGATGTCGACCCGCGGATCGACCCGATCAATCTCGCCATCCTCGGACCGAAACGGCGAGTGACCACGACGGCATCGATGACCCTGTCGGTGGACCACCCACTGTCGGAGTCCGCAGAGTTCGACGTGGTCGTCGTCCCTGCGCTTGGAACCCTTACGGCCGCCGCTACCAACGACGCCCTCCAGAGCCGAGATGCTCGTTCGGTCATCGCCTCGCTCGGGCGCCTCGACGAGGCGACCACCCGGATCGCCGCGGCGTGCACCGGCGTGTTCGCTGTCGCCGAGACCGGACGGATGCATCATCGGCGGGCGACGACCAGCTGGTTCCTGGGGCCGGAGTTCCTGAAGCGCTATCCGACCGTCGCCCTCGATCTCGACACCATGGTCGTGGTCGACGGGAACCTCGTCACCGCCGGCGCCGCGTTCGCCCACATCGACCTCGCGCTCTCACTCGTGCGATCGATCAGCCCCGACCTGGCCCAACATGTCGCCAAGCTCCTCATCATCGACGAGCGCCCGTCGCAGGCGGCCTTCGTCGCCTACGAACATCTCCGGCACGAGGACCCGATCGTCGTCGAGTTCGAACGCTTCGTGCGCGCCCGCCTGGACGAACCGTTCAACGTCGCCTTCGTCGCGCAGTCGCTCGGCACCAGCCGGCGCACCCTCGAACGACGAGTCCGTGCGGCGCTCAACCTCACTCCGCTCGGCTTCGTCCAACGGCTTCGCATCGAACGAGCTCGGCACCTCTCAGCAACCACGGACCTCACCTCCGCCGAGATCGCGCTACGGGTCGGCTACGCGAACGCCGAGACTCTGCGCTCCCTCCTGCGTAGGGAGCGACGCCGTTCCTGACCTATCGCCATGCCTGTAGCCGGTGTGCTAGTGCTCGACTGGAACCACCTCTCAGCACGTCGCGTCGACGCTCCTGCGTCGCCCCTGGACGACCCACTCGACACGCCCGCAGCACAGGCCCTGTGACGTGTCCCGGCTTCCCGGACGGTCGGGGTTGGGTGGCTGTGATGTCGCTGCGTTCTCGTCGAGAGGATCAGCAGACCCGATCAGAGTCGATTGGGATAAGACGCGAAGGCTGTCAGGTCAGGGCGGCCGAAGCCGGCCGGCGGGGTAGCGTCGGACACGTCGAGGTCTTTCGGATGGATGGCGTAAGAACCTCCATCGTCGGGAGATCTCGACGTCTATCTGCGGACCGACGCGCCCGGCCGACCTACGCCCTCATCTGGGAAGAGCCGGTAACGCGGCCCGCGTCGACATTGAGCGATCGCGGTCGACGTCGAATGCTGCATGTGCGGGATCCGAGCAGCCCCCACCGTGGTTTGCCGCCGCCGTGTAGGCACCCATTGCGGCGTCAGCTGTTGCGGACGACCCGACCCGCCTGGGCGCGACCCGTCGCCAGCGCGAGCGAGGCGGCCAGGACGATCAGCCACAGTGCGTGCGCCGCGAGCACCGCCCCGCGGGCGGCCCCCGAGACCGGGTTTGCGGACGCCTCGGACAGGGTGTTTTCCCAGGTCGATGCGATCTCGCCGGCACTCGCCTCCGTTGGCAGGCCCGCTGAGTCTGGCAGAGTCGCCCCAGCCGGTGGCGGCAGCTCGTAGAGGATGAGTTCGGGGTTGGAGAAGGTTGTCGTCGTCGTGGTTTCTCGGGGAGCATCCTCCGCGGTGAGGGTCTGCGCCGACTCGCCACGGGGGCCGGCGGACGTGCGCTCGTCGAGCACCCAACGGATGCCCATCGATGCCAGGACCTGTGCGTCCTCGCCACGCATGAGCGCCTCGGTGGCCCGGCGCGCGCGATCTCCCTCACCAGATACCGCTGCCTGACCCGCGCCGCCGACCACGAGGTCGCCCGGAACCAGCACGCGAGTGTCGAGCAAGCGCGGCGCCGGGTCAAGGACCGCACGGCCGTCCACCCACAGTGGCGTCGAACGGAACGAGCCGGCCGGCAGGACCAGCAGGTCGCCAGGCTGGCCGTCGACGATCGCGGCCACCTCCGCCCAGCCGGGGCCGAAGGTGACCGGCCGCAGCTGGTCCCACAGAGCGCGGGGAGCGTCCGGGACCGCGGCGATCGCGATGGCCGTCACCGCAATGGCCGCGCCGATCGGACGCAGGCGCGCGGCGAGGGCGCGGGTTGCGAACGCCAGCGCGAGGACCGTCGCCGGCAGCGCGAGTGCCACGACTTTCTGCGTGTCCCGCAGCAGGCCCGCGGCCGGCACCGCCCCGACCAGCGCCTCCAGCACGGCGATGCCCGGCCCGGTCGCGGCGATCGCCACCAGGAGCCAGGTGAGGATCGCGGTCGGGATCGTCGCCCGCACCGCCGGCAGGTGCCGGGAGCGCCACAGGCCGCGCGCCGCCAACACCCAGACCAGTAGGAGCAGCGCCAGCGCCACCGCCGACCACCACGTCGCGCGCGACGGCGGCACCGCCTGCGAGTTCCAGATTCCGCCCAGCGCGACGACCGAGCCGAGCGTGCCGATGCCGGGCTCGGCGCGGGCGGCGAACGCGGCCACCCCTGTCGCCGCGGCGCCGGCCGGCCCCCCGCCACCTGCGGGTCCGGCGCCGCCTGCCGGTCCCACGCTGCTGACCAGGGCCGTCGCCAGCAACCAGGGCAGGGCGGTGACCACTGCCGTCACCGTGAGCGCCACGGCCGCACGGGCTCGCGCACCGGTCCACGCCCGACGGCCGGGCGACACGTCCGCGCAGGTCAACGCCACTGCCGCAGCGATGACGGCAAGCACCCACCCGGTGGGCGTGAGACCGGCGATCGCCAGCGCGGCGCAGGCCCCGGCGACGCGCAGCCCACCGTGCCCTCCCCCGGCCCCGCGGCCCGCCCGACGTGCGCACCCGGAATGCTCATTTTTCGCCGACTTGCGCGCGCGGATTGCACCATTCGGGGCGCGTAAGGCTCGGGGGTCCGCACGAGCGAGGAGCACCGGCATCGTCATCACGGCCGCGACGCCTGCCAGCAGCGACCAATGCCCCTGCAGTAGCCGCTCCACCACGAACGGATTCCAGACCGCGCCCACCACCGCCGGCAGCCGGATCCAGACCGCCGAGCCTGCGGCACGCGCCGAACCCTTTGCACGCGCCGAACCTGCAGCGTCCGCCGAACCTGCGGCGTCCGCGCCGGTTGCCCCGCCGCACGCCGGCACGACCTGACGGACCAGGGCGCCCGCCGCGACCGCGAGCCACACGCAGAAGATCGCCGTGAGCAGGCCCGTCAGCGGCCAGACCGGCAGCCCGACCGCGCCCAGAGCCCGGCTCGCCCACACCATCGCGACGTCCTGTGGCACCGCCCGCGCGGCCGACTCTCCCAGCCCGAGAGCCGCATCGGACAGTGGCGGGCTCGGGGTGGCCACCCAGTCCCGAAGCAGCGGGAAGCCCGGGCGCGCGAGCCCCGCCAGCAGTAGGGACGTCACGACCAGTCCGATGCCGGCGTCCGTCAGCGCGGCCGCGCCGACCCGACTGCGGACCCCGGCGCTGGCTGACATGCGGACATTCCATCACGTCGCCAGGGCGGCATCCGCGCTCGCGCCTGCCCGGCCGCCGCACCACCGGATGGGCTCGTCCCTCGAAGCCGCCTACGATCACCCGTGTGGAATATCAGGAGCGCACGGCGGCACCCGACTCCGCCACCAGGCGCTTCCTGACCGGCGCGGGAGCGGTGACGGCGGGCTCGATGCTCGCCAACATCGCCGCCTACCTGCTACATCTGCCCGCCTCGCGTTGGCTGGGGCCGGAGGGCTACGGCGCCTTTGCCGCGCTTCTGTCAGTGCAGTTGCTGGTGGCGGTGCCGTCGCTCGCGCTGCAGGCGGTCGTGGCGCGCGAGCTCGTGCGCGGGGTGTCGAGCGAGGCGTTGCGGTCGCTCGGCCGGCGGGTCGCGATGCTGGTCACGCTCGTCGCGGCGCTGGCCGTGGTGCCGGTGTCGCTTCTGTTGGACACGCCCGTGCTCGCCACCGCCGCAGCCCTGGTGCCGGGCCCGGTGCTGTGTCTTCTGGCGACCGAGCAGGGCCTGCTCCAGGGCTCCGAACGGTTCCGCGCATTGGGCGTGGTGTTGGCACTGGCCGGCGCAGGGAAGGTCGTGCCGGCGGTCGGCGTGCTCGCGGCCGGCGGCGGAGTCGGGCCGGCGTTGGCGGCCGGGGCGGTCGGTGTGGCGGCGGCCTGGCTGGTGGCGGGCCGGATCGTGGCGGTCGGCTCCCGCTTCACAAGCTCCGTCGGCTCGTCCGACTCCCACGGCTTCCTCGGTCACGAGACCGGGCCGGGGTCGCCTGGGCCGAGGTCACCTGGGCCGTTGTCGCCCGGGGTGGCCGCCGTCCTCGCGGCCGGGCAGGTCCAGCTGGTGATGATGGCGCTGACCTCGGTTGACCTGCTTCTGGCCCGAGCCCTCCTCTCCCCCGAGGACGCGGGTCGATATGCGCTCGGAGCCGTTGCCGCGAAGGCCGCCTTCTGGCTTCCCCAGGCCGTCGGTACCGTGCTCTACCCGCGCATGGCCGACCCCGCAGGGCACCGAGGTGCTGTCCGCTCCGCCGTCGGTGTGCTGCTGGGGATCGGCGCGGTGGTGGTGCTCGGTGCCGCAGTGGCCGCCCCGCTCGTGCCGGTTCTCGTCGGCGCCGACTACCAGCCGGTCGCCGGGCTGCTCTGGGCCTTCGCCGCGCTCGGCGTGGTACTCAGTGTGCTGCAGGCGTTCCTGCTGGCCACCATTGCCACTAATCGGACCGTCGAGGCCGGCATCGCCTGGTGCGGGCTGGTGCTCACGGCGGTCGTCGTGTGGTTCGCGCCCCGCGACGTCACCGGGGTTCTGGGGGCGACGCTTGTCGTCGTGGTGGTCACCACGGTCGTCGCCGGCTGGCGCGCACTCCGGGCCCGCCCGGCCTGAGCGATCACCCCGCCTGAGGTCGCGCCCCTCAGATCTGCCGCTCGAATCGCGATCTGCCGCAGGAGCTCCGGCGACAGAGCGCAGTTCGACCGGCGGATTTCTGTCTGCGCCCCGGTGGGCTGGCCAACGAATCGATGCAGGGGCGGCGGGGCGGAGTTGGCGTCAACGAGAAGAGCGTCCCGCACACTGTCCTCTCGGACGTTGTGTGCGGAACGCTCTTGTCGATGTGCCCGGCGGGCGGGCCAGGCGAACGGACCGCGGCAGGCGGGCGGACCGGGCTGCGGGCGACTACAGCCCCGGCCCCGAACGCGAGATCAGGCGCGGGCGTCCGGACCGGGCCCGGCAGGACCAGCGGGCCCGGCAGATCCGGAGCCGCCCGCAGCGGGACCCGCAGGCCCGGCGGAGCCGTACCCACCCGGAGCAGTACCGGCGGGGCCAGCATTACCAGCAGAACCGCCACGCCCGGCGGGACCCGAGCCGCCCGGCCTGCGGCCCGCGGTGCGCGAACTTCCGGCGCTACCGCCGCGGGCACCGAGCACGATGCCGCCGATCAGAGACAGCACGCCCAGGATGCCCAGGATGATCGGCACGACGCGGCCGAAGGTGTTGAGGGTGTCGGCGCTGTCCTGCGCACCCGCCAGCGTGATCTCCTGGGTCTCCTCGTTCCAGCCGGACTGGAAACGGACGGCCGTGCGGCTCGGCTCGGCCTTCTCCTCTTCCACGGCGGTCTTGTCATTGAAGAAGGCGTCGGCCTCGGCCTGGTCCTCGGCGAAGAACTGGAAGATGTCCTCGGAGCCGTTGACGATCTGGCCGGTGGACGGGTTCACCCAGATGGTGCGGGTGTTGGTGTAGAAGCGACGCATGTCGACCTCGCGCTCCGGGTCACCCTCGAGGCCCCACTGGCCGGCGGTCATGCCGTCGCGGCGGTAGCTGGCCAGGACGGACTCGACGGCCGGATCGTAGCCCTCGGAGATCGAGGCGAAGTGGTCGCGGATCGAGGACCACATGTCGATGGGGCCCAGGTTCTGACGGAACTCGTACGCCTCGACACCGCCGACGGTGGTCTCGCCGACGAACTCGATCGGGTTGGTGGTGAAGGTGCTGGCGTCGAAGTACGGGTACGACTTCTGCTCGGTGTCGAACGGGAACTTGTACTGCAGGCCATCCCGGACGAAGCCGACGGGGGCGGACTCCTCGCCACCGGCGGCTACGATCTGCATGGTGCTGGTGGCCTCGTCGATCGGCATGGCCGTGACGCGGTCGAGGGTGATGCGGTCGACGGTCGCGTTGATCAGCGCGGCGTTGTCGCCACCATCGGCCAGGTCCTCACGCAGCAGCGACTGCGCGGCCTGCATGGTGATCACGTCGGAGTCCGAGGGCTCGACGGCCGTGACGCGACGCTGCGAGTACAGCGGGACGTCGTTGTCGATGAAGCAGCTCACGGCGAGCTGGACCTCGGAGTCGTCGGCCTCGTCGTCGCCGACCGCCTCGACGTCCTCGCCCTCGGCAGCGCCCTCACCGGCGGCGCCCTCGGCGGCCGCGTCGTCCCCGCCCGCGTCCGGCACGCGGCACTCCTCGCGATCGGCGTTGAGCTCGGTCGGAGTGTTGGTCGCCAGCGACAGGCCCACGAGCACCGCACCGGGCGAGACCTCGGTGACCGTCGTGGAGTTGATGTCCAGCGGGGTCTTCTTCTGCGCCGGCACCACGAAGAACACCAGCGCGAGTGCGATAGTGATCAGGAAGGTCCCGAGCCCCACCAGGACCAGCGCGGGAACAGTCGACCTCCGTCCCGCGGAACTGCTCTGACGTGCCATCGGTTGTCCTCCTGGAGTATCGCCGTCGGTCCGCCCACCGCCCGGGGTTCACCGGGGCGATCGCCCGGGCCGGACCATCATCAGGAGAAGATTAACAGTGATGAAGAACGCAAACGGCACCCCCGACCACCGAGTCGGCACTCTCCCGGCCGCCCGCGGGTTCGTCCCGGCGCTCGAGGGATTGCGCGCGATGGCCGCCTTCGCCGTTCTCACCACCCATGTCGCTTTCCAGACCGCCTCCTCGACCGGGTCGGCGATCCACCGGGTCTGGGGTCGCATGGACCTGTCGGTGGCCGTGTTCTTCGCGCTCTCGGGCTTTTTGCTGTGGCGCGTCCACGCCCTGCACGCCCGCTCCGGCGCCCCCGGCACCGCCCGCCCGGCCCGCACCTACCTGCGCTCGCGTCTGGTGCGGATCATGCCCGCCTACCTCCTGTTGGTGGCGGCGGCATTCCTACTCCTGCCGCAGAACGCCTCCAGCCCGCTGACGACCTGGACGGCCAACCTGACGCTCACGCAGGTGTTCGTCCCGGACTCGTTGGCCGAGGGGCTGACGCACGCGTGGTCCCTGTCGGTGGAGATGACCTTCTATATAGTGCTGCCGCTGTTGTGGTGGGCGCTGGCCCGGCTGCGGGATGCGGCGGCGCGGTGGCGGATCCCGGTGATCGCCGGGGTGGGGGTGCTCAGCCTCGGGTGGGCGCTCGTGCCCTGGTATGAGCTGGGGTTGCCCGAGCGGCTCAACGACCAGATCCTGCCGCCGGCCTTCGCCTCCTGGTTCGCGGCGGGCATGATTCTCGCCGAGCTGGTCGCCGCCCCACAGGGCCGTATGGCCGCCCTGGCCCGGCACCGCCACGCGCGCTGGGGCTGGTGGGCGCTCGCGGCGGCCGCGTTCCTCGCCTCGACGGTGCCGCAGTGGTTCACCGAGGGGTTCGTCCACCCGTCCGGCCCGGAGTTCGCGGCCCGCACCGCGCTCGGCGCGGCGGTGGCGTTCTTCCTGCTCGCCCCGGTCGTGCTCGCGCCGGAGGGTCAGCGTTTCGCGGTCCTGGGTTCGGGGCCGGTCACGATGCTCGGCCGCTGGTCGTACGGGGTGTTCCTGTGGCACGTGCTGGTGCTGCATTTCGCGTTCCAGATCGCGTTCGTGCCGATGTTCTCCGGGCGGATGCTCGAGATCTGGTTGCTCACCGCGGCGGTGTCGACGGTGATCGCCGCGGTGAGTTACTCGCTGGTGGAGGAGCCGTCGCGCCGCTGGTTGTCGCCGCGCCGCGACCCGGGCGCGCTGCCGGCGCCAGACGGCCTGTCCGACGACGGGGCCGACGACCGGGACGACGGAGCCGAAGACTGGTCCGACGACAACGCCCCCACCGACGGCACGCCCACAGACGGCCAGCCCGCCGCCAACCCGGCGCAGACCAGCCCGAACACCGTCGCCACCTGAGGCGCCCAGCCGTCACCGGCGTAGCCGAGTGGGTCCGGCCACGGGGCACGCGCCAGTAGCGCCGCGCCGGCGACGATCCCGATCCCGCTGCCGACGACGAGCCATCGCCGCGCCCGTCCCGCACCCAGGTATCTGCTGGCCACCAGTGCCGCACCGGTGAGACCGGCGGTCAGGGCGAGCCCCACCGGCCCGGCCACGACGAACCCGAAGACCGCCGTTGAGGCCACGATCACGGCGCCGCCGGCCCGCCGCGGGGTCGTCCGTGTCCCGGCACGGTCGTGCTGCCCGCGCACGAGGAACAGTACGAGCACCAGCAGCAGCGCGATGGGCCCGGTCAGCAGCGCGGCCCGGTACGGGCGGTCGAGCGGCACGGTGAGGACGAGCGTCATCCCGGTGTCGGCGGCGGGCAGGACCCAGCCCTGCTTCCAGCCGTCGATCGTCACGGGCCGCGGGTCGGCGAGCTCGGTGCCGTCGTCGGCCACGAGTCGCGCCTGCCACGCCGGGGTGACCGATTCGGGGATGACCAGCACCCGCTCGCGCGCCGAGCCGGGCACGTACAGCTCGCGGCGGGAGTCCTCCCAGGCCACCGTGCCGACGGCGCGCGTGGCCTGGAGGCCGCCGCCGAGCGGCGCGGCGCCGCGAGCCGCGCCCTCGCCGCCGCGTCCGCCCTCGCCACCGGGGCCGTCCGAGCCGGTGGGTCCGCCTTCGCTGCCGGGGGCGACGCGGAGCCCCACCGCGTCCACCGTGAATGCCTCCCCGGGGTCGACCGAGACCTCCTGCGCGCCCGCCGCGAGCTCGACCGGGCGGCTGTCGCACAGCTCGGCCGGAACGGCGGCGCCGGAGAGCAGGTCGCGACGCGAGGCGCTGATGCGCGTGCCGACGATCCGGTCGCCGATGTGGATCCGGGGCCCGTCCTGGCAGGTCAGGGTCACGGGCTCGCTGTCTGCCGCGGGCAGCGCGCCGATGCGGGCGCCGGTGTCGTCCTGCACCCAGACCTCGGCCAGTCCGCCGGGCACGGGCGCCCCACTGGGGTCGCGCACGTCGGCGGTGGTGTCGAGGCGGAGCGTGACGCGGTCGGTGTAGTCGGGGGGAAGGTCGACGACGACGGAGCCGTCCTCCTCTGTGGCGAGTTCGGTCAGGTCGATGCTCGTGCGCTGCACGCCGGTGTCGATCGTCACGACCGCAGGAGCGGCGGGGGCCGCGGCTCGGGGTGCCCACAGGCGCAGCGAGCCGACGAGGTGCCGGCCGGGAAGGCGCAGTTCGAGGGTGGGCGAGGGCCCGTCGGGGGCGTGCCAGCTGGTGGCGCGGTCGCCGTCGACGGCCGCGTTCGGTCCGCCGGCGGGGTCGGTGACCTCCGAGTCCCCGAAGGCGCGGACCTGCCGGAAGCGGCTGGCGGGCGTGCCACGCAGGACGTCGTCGAGCGCCGGGCCGGAGCGGGGGCGGACCAGCAGCTGCGGGACGACCGCGGTGTCGGCGGGGACGTCGAGGAGGCGGGCGAACCGGCCGGGTTCCTCGGCCTCGATCCAGAGTTCGGGCGCGCAGCGGACGGCGCCGGTCTCTTCCTCGGCACCGGCGAGCCCGTCCACCGGGGAGCCGCCGTGGACGCAGTCCGAGCGGCCGGGCAGCTCCTGGCGCAGCAGCCACCCGGAGGGGGCCGCCGCGGGGTCATCGGTCGCGGAATCACCGGCGGCAGACCCGCCGCTGGCAGGACCGGGCCGCTCCGGCAGCGTGATCGTGCGCAGCAGGGGGACGTTCTCGCCGCCGGTGGTCAGCCCGATGTCGGCGATCTCGAAGTAGGTGCCGCGACCGCCGTCGGCGAAGCCGGTGGCCGTGACGCGGACCCGCTCGGTCTCGCCCGGCGGCAGCGCGATGGTCGTCTCCTCGCCGAGTGACGGGAACACGGTGGTGGTGCCGGTGTCGGTGCGCACCTGCAGACTCGTCAGCGCGGCGCCGGCGGTCGGCTCGGGCACGGTCAGCCCGAGCACGGCGCGGTCGACGGGCTCGGGCAGCTCGATCTCCATCCACTCGCCGAACGCCGAGCCGAGGCCTCCGGAGCGCCACGTGCTGTCCGGGTCGCCGTCGACCGCCGCGGCCACCGAATGCGACGGGCGCACCGGGCCGGTCTGCGCGGAGTCCGCCGCCGACGACGACACCGTCACCCGCGCATCCCACCAGCGCGCCCGGGCCAGCGGTGGCTGCTCGTCCGCGACGCTGGCCGCGTAGTCGGGGATCGTGCCGCGGCTGCGGCGGGGATCGCCCTCGGCCCGCACGGCGGACGAGTGGTGGTCGAGGCGACCGAAGTCGGTCTCGCGGTCCATCGGCGAATCGGTGAGCACCGGCCCGATCGAGTTCACCGGCCGCGGCCGCGGGAACGGGTCCGATCCGGGCCCCACGTCGGCGGCGAGCGCGTCGGCCTCGAGCAGGCGCGTCACCCGGGCCGGGGAGCCGGTCGTGTCGCTCCCGACCCCGAGGTCGTCCAGCGCGGCGAGCGACTCCGGGCCGCCCGCGACCACCGGCAGGTCGCGGACCTCCACGGTGTACGGCGCCGTGGCCGAGCGCGGCGGGCCCGGGGCGGTCGCGTCGGAGCCCAGCCTGGAGTCGACGCGGTAGATCTCGATCGCGGGATACGCGGGCCGGAGCCCGGAATCCGGGACGACGACGGGCTCGGCGCCCTCGGCGTTGTCGTCGTCGGCATTGTCTCCGTCGGCGCTGTCTCCGTCGGCGCTGTCTCCGTCGGCGTCGTCGTCCCCCTCGGGCGCGCGGGCGCCGCCGACCGGCGCACCGAAGTCGGCGACCCGCACCAGGCCGGGCGAACCCTCGAGCGTCTGGTGGACCAGGGCGGGCCACGGGGCGGCGGAGGCGGAGGCGTCGGTGCCCTCGAGGTCGTTGCGCACCACCAGGTACCCGATGCCCAGCGAGGCGAGCGTGGCCGCCATGCCCGGCGCGGGGCGGCCGTCGGCGAGGCGGCGCTGGACGGCGTCGAGGGCGCGGATCGCGGGGGCGGGCTGCAGCGGCACCGAATCGCGGACGGCCCAGGGGGTGTCGGCGAGCGGCTGGAGCGGCTCGTCGCGGGTCACGCCCCACACCTGGCGCGCGAAGGAGGCGCCGGGCACGACGAGGGCGCGCGTGGTGCCGGCGGGGTCATCGGTACCGTCGGGCCCCGCCACCGACGCGTTCTCCGACAGCCACGCGGCGGCCTCGGGCCAGTAGTCGGGCACCTGCTCGTGCGCGCCGACCGGGGCGAGCTTGCCCAGCCACGCCGGGGCCACCGCGACGGACGCCGCCAGCACCACGACCATCGCCAGCGCGACGGAGCGGTCGCGCTCGGGGTGCGCCAGCGTGTCGGCCACCTGGCGGCGGTCCCCGCCGACCCGGGCGAGCAGGTGCGCGAGCAGATGCGCCACGCCCAGCACGATCGGCAGGCGCAGCAGCGGCTCGAACTTGTGGACGTTGCGCAGCGGGGCGCCGGAGCCGTCGAGGAACGCGCGCACCGTCTCGGCGAGGCCGCCGCCGGCGGGCCCCACCCACGGCGCGGCCATCGCGACCAGTCCCACGGCGGCGATCACCAGCAGCCGGCCGCGGGCGGGCATGCCCCGGCGCAGCAGACCCACCACGCCGACGGCCGCGATCACGCCGGTGGCCAGCACGTACACGGGCTCGCTGGTGAGGGCGGCGCCCGCGATGCGGTCGGTGGAGACGAACGGTACCCACGTCGAAGCGCCGCGCAGCACCTCCGTCACCGAGGACCAGCGGGTGGTCACCGCGGCGGACTCGATGTGGTCGAGGAACGGCGGCGAGACGCGGCCGAGCAGCACCAACGGCACCGCCCACCACACGCACACCGCCGCGGACAGCGGCAGCCACCACGCGGCCAGGCGCGCCCACGTGCGGTCGGGGCGGTGCATGACCCACCACAGGATCGCCGGCAGGCACGCGGCAGCGGTGGCCACGGCGTTGACCGCGCCCATCAACGCCAGCGCGAGCGCCGCCCCCGCCCCGCCCCGGCGCGGCGACATGCGGCCCTGCAGCACCCGGATGACCGGCAGCAGCACCCACGGCGCGAGCGCGACGGGCCAGATCTCGGAGGAGATGGAGCCCAGGTCGCCGAGCATGCGCGGGGCGAGCGCGTAGAGGATCCCGGCGGCCGCGCGGGTCTGGCGGGTGCCGATCCGCAGCGCCGCCGCCACGCGCACCACGCCCACGTAGGCCACGGTGAGCAGCACCGCCCACCACAGGCGTTGGGTCAGCCAGGCGGGCATCCCCACCAGGTCGAAGAGCGCGAAGAACGGCCCCTGCGGGAACAGGTAGCCGTACGCCTGGTTCTGGACCTGGCCGCCGAAGGACATGCCGGTCCACAGGTGGGTGGCGCCGGTGAGGAAACGAACCGGGTCAGCGACCAGGTCGTACTTGGTGTCGGGGACGATCTGCCCCGGGGCCTGGAGGCAGGCGAGGAGAAGGAAGGCGAGAAATGCGACGACGCCGTCGCGCGCACCGGCGCCGAGACGGATCCCGCGGATCACCTAGGCCGGAGGAAGGATCGACAGGGGGCGGGCGGCTAGCGCGCGCCGTACTCAACCTGGCCGAGCAGCGCCTGGTCGGCGGGCGGCTGCGGCACCTCGGGGATCGTGTTCTCGGCCATCGAGGTGTTCAGACCGAACGCAACGATGCCGCCGAGGACGATTCCGCCTACTGCGCTGGCGAGCGCTCCGGTGCCGAAGCTCATCGAGTTCTCCCTGCGATTCACGAAAAAAGATGCGGTTCCGCGGGCACCTCAGGGGCACCCCGACGCCGAAAGACTAGCACCCCGCTTCGCGCCATTTCGTAGGTAGCGCTGACCACGAGTCCTTACTGGCGGGTAAGTTAGTGTGGCAGAACACACCCACGACCCGCCGGGAGGAGCCCTGTGTCGACCGGGACCAAGCGCATCCCACGCGCTATCCGAGAGCAGCAGATGCTCGACTCCGCGATCCGCGTGTTCGCCGATCTCGGCTACCGCTCCGCCTCCATGGACACCATCGCGCGCGACGCGAAGATCTCCAAGCCGATGCTCTACCTCTATTACGGCTCCAAGGAGGAGCTGTTCACGGCCTGCGTGGTCCGCGAGTCCGGGCGGCTGATCGACCAGCTCACCGCCGCGGCGCTCGCCGGCTCCGGTCCGCGCGGCCGCCTCGAGAGCGTGGTGCAGTCGTTCCTCGAGTACGTCGACGAGCACCCCGACTCGTGGAACGTCGTCTACCGCCAGGCCTTCGCCGAGCCGGCCTTCCGGGGCCAGGTCGAGAAGATCCGCTCGGACCTGGTCGATCTCACCACGGACGTCCTGCAGCAGCACTGGGGTGACGAGCGCAGCCGCGAGAACCTCGAGGTGGTGGCCACCGCGCTGGTCGGCGCGGGTGAGGCCGTGGGCGACCGCGTCGCCCGCGGGGCCATGCCCACGTCGGTGGCCGCCCGGGTCGTCGTGGACCTGGCCTGGCGCGGCCTCGCCGGCGACCCCGTCAGGGACCTGTCCGGAGCGGTCGGTGCGAAAGACCCCCACAAGACCGTCGATGACGACGACAATGCGGACACCATCGGTACGTCCACCCACCGCCCCGCCGCCACCGAGGAGCAGCCGTGACAGACAAGACCTCAGCGACCACCAGCGGTGTCGAAGGCGCCCGCACGCTCAGCCCGATGGACCTGGCCAAGGGGCTGCCGTCGATCATCGCGGACCTGCCGTCGGTGCTGAACGGGCTGCGGATCGTGCGGACCTCCCGCCCGAGTGACCACGTGTCGATCGGCAAGCGGTTCGAGTCCCTGGCGGCCTCGCAGCCCGACGCCCCGTTCCTGCGCTTCCTCGGCACGGAGGTCTCCTACGGCGAGGCCAACCTGCGCGCCAACCGCGTCGCGGCGATCCTCAAGAATCACGGCGTCACCCGCGGCGACACGGTGGGCGTGTGCATGACCAACCGCACCGAGGTGATGCTCGCGATCCTGGGCGCGGCCAAGGCCGGCGCGTCGGTGGGCCTGCTCAACCACCATCAGCGCGGCGACGTGCTCGACCACTCTCAGAAGATCATCGAGCCGAAGGTGGTGCTGGCGGGCGCCGAGTGCGCTGAGACCGTCAACTCCATTCCGCGCGAGGACTGGAGCGGCACGCTCATCGCGGTCAGCTCGCCCGTCGACCTGCCGCAGCGCGGCCTCATCGCGGGTGACCGGCCGGAGTCGATGTCCGATCTGACGTGGCTCGAGGACGAGCTCGCCGCGCTCGAGGACTCGGTGGGCGAAACCGATTTCCCGGACGCCGCCCAGACCGTCGGTACCGAGACCGCCTACTACATCTTCACCTCCGGCACGACGGGCCTGCCCAAGGCGTCGACGATGTCGCACTACCGGTGGAACCGGGCCCTGGCCGGCTTCGGCCTGTCCGGGGTGCGGTTGAAGAAGGACGACGTCCTGCTCTGCCCGTTGCCGATGTACCACAACAACGCCCTGACGGTGGGGCTCGGCTGCGTCTTGGCCGCGGGCGCCTGTATGGCGATCGAGGAGCACTTCTCCGCCTCCAAGTTCTGGGATCAGGCGCGCGCCTCCGGGGCCACGGCTGCGATCTACATCGGCGAGATCTGCCGTTACCTGCTCAACCAGGAGCCCGGCCCCGGCGACCGCGACCACTCGATCCGCGTGATGACCGGCAACGGCCTGCGCCCCGAGATCTGGGACCAGTTCACCGAGCGGTTCGGCATCGACCGAATCTGCGAGTTCTACGCGGCCAGCGAGTGCAACATCGCGTTTGTCAATGCGTTCAACGTGCCGCGGTCCACCGGCTACTGCCCGATGGACTTCGCGATCGTGGACTACGACCCGGAGACCGGCGAGCCCCGCCGCGGTGCCGACGGCCGGCTGTCGAAGGTCGGCAAGGGCGGTGTCGGACTGCTACTCAGTGGCATCTCGGTGTCGCAGCCCTTCGACGGCTACACCGACCCGGAGGCCACCGAGAAGAAGATCGTCCGCGACGCGTTTTCCGACGGCGACGCCTGGTTCATCTCGGGCGACCTCATGATGAACCAGGGCCTCAAGCACGCCTCGTTCGTCGACCGGCTCGGCGACACGTTCCGATGGAAGGGCGAGAACGTGGCCACCACCGAGGTCGAGGCCGCGGTCGGCACCCAGCCCGGTGTGGACCAGGCCGTGGTCTACGGCGTGCCGGTCACCGGCGCCGACGGCAAGGCCGGCATGGCCGCGATCCGCCTGCACGACGGCGCCGAGTTCGACGGGCAGGCCATGGCCGACGCGTTACGCAAGTCCCTGCCGGCGTACGCGGTACCGGCGTTCATCCGGCTCTCCGCCGAGCTCGAGCACACGTCGACGTTCAAGAGCCGCAAGACCGAACTGCGCGAGCAGGCCTTCGACACCAGCATCTTCGACGAGCCGGTGTATGTGCTGACCAAGAAGAACGGATACGTCCCTCTCTACGAGGGCGCCGAGCGCGACCTGGTCGACGGCACCGCCTGACCCGCCGCAGCTACGCAGTTGCAAGACACCCCGTCCCACCTCCGCGACTGGCGGACGTCGCCCACCTCCGCGGTTGCAACACACACCGCCCCGGTTGCACGACAAGAGTGGCGAAATCTGCCCGATCTTCGAACGAGAAGTCGTGCAATCGTAGGTCGATGTCTTGCAACTTCGGAGGTGCGCCGGGCGACGTCCGGCAACTACGGGGCCGAGTGCGGAGTAACGCGTGCCGGGGCGGGGCTTCTCAGGCCTGCGACCAGCCGGTGTCCACGCGGATCCGCTCGAGCCGCCGGTACGAGATGAGCCACTGGCCGTCCACCCGGCGGTAGCGCTCGTGGTAGTGACCCCAGCCGTGCAGCCAGCGCTCGCGGCCGTCGACCTGCCACCACAGCCGGTCCTCCATGGCCCAGATGCCGGTGGCGGTCGGCTCGCCCGTCTCCGGGTGGGGCCCGGCGTATTCGATCAGCGGAGTGTGCCCGTGGTGGACGCTCGTGACCGGCGAGGCCCCGTCGAGGGTGTCGCGGATCTTCGCGGTGAGCGCCTGCCGCCCCCGCACCTGCGCCTCGCCGCCGCCGGTCGCCCAGGACTCGCTCACCACGTCCTCGGTGTGGCACGGCCCGTAGCCGTCCCACTGCTTGGCGTCCATGACGTAGAGGCGGCGGGCGAACACGGCACGGATCGCCTCGAGGTCGGCGGCGGAGAGTGCAGACCCCTCGCCGGCCTCGGGCTCACCGATCCCAGCTACCCCGGCCTCCCCCGTCACGTCGTGTAGTCCGCGTTGATGGCGATGTACTCGCGGGTGAGGTCGCAGCCGTAGACGGTGCAGGAGCCGCCCGCCGACCCATCCGCGGCCCCACCACCACCGTCAGCACCACACGCGGCACCGCCCGTTACGCCCAGGTCCACGGCGATGGTGACCTCCTCGGCCCGCATGATCTCGGTGAGCCGCTCGAGCTCGGCCTCGCCGGGGAAGGCGGGGTAGGTCTCGAGGTCGCCAAAGACGATCGTCACGCGCTCCGGGTCGATGTCGGTGTCGTCGCTGCATTTGCCGATTGCCATCGCGACGCGGCCCCAGTTGGGGTCGGCCCCGTGCACGGCGGTCTTGACGAGCGGCGAGTTGAGGATCGCCTTGGCCACTCGCTTGGCCTGGTCGCGGTCGCGCGCTCCGGTCACCTCGACGGTGAGCAGCTTGGTGGCGCCCTCGCCGTCGCGGGCGAGCTGCCGGGTCAGGTCCAGGCACACGGCCGTGAGTGCCTCGCGGAGCTCGTCCTCGGCCACCTCACCCGCTGTGCCGCTGGCGAACGCGATCGCAGTGTCGGAGGTGGAGGTGTCCGTGTCGACGGATAGGCAGTTGAAGGTGTCGTCCACCGCGGCCCTGAACGCGGCATCTAGCACGCCCGGTTCCACGGCGGCGTCGGTGAAGATCACGGCGATCATCGTGGCCATGTCGGGTTCGACCATTCCGACACCTTTAGCGACGCCCACGACCTGGGCGGTGGACCCCGTCGTCGTCGCTATCTCCCGCACGGCGGTCTTGGGGTGGGTGTCGGTGGTCATCATGGCGGCGGCCACGGCCAGGGCGTCGGAGCCGAACTCGGCGCCGGCGAGCCCGTCGAGGTGGGTGCGCAACAGGTCCATGGGGTACTGGCGGCCGATCACGCCGGTGGAAGCGATGAGCAGGTCCTCCGGCGGCACGCCGACGGACGCCGCGGCGCGGTCGAGGACCTCGCGCGCGTTGGCCATGCCCTGTTCGCCGGTGGCCACGTTGGCGTTCTTGGCCACCACCACCAGTCCCCGCGCGCGGCCGGAGGCCGCGTTGGCGCGACTGAGGACGACCGAGGGGCCGGCGAAGAGGGACCGGGTGAAGACGGCCGACGAGGCGGGGGCGGGCCCCTCGTTGACGACGACGACAACGTCATCCCCCTCCTCGCGCAGACCCGCGGAGCCGGCATGGGCTCGGAAGCCGTCCGGCAGGGGGACGGTCGCGGGCGAGGTGGGCGGGTGCGCAGTCATGCGGCCATTGTCCCCCGCGGGCCCGGCGGGCGGTGGCGAAGGGTTATGCGTACGCCGATTACACAGATTTTCTGGTTTGTGACGCACATTACAGACGTCCAAGTTTGGGGCGCTAACCAGCGTCGATAAGTCTCCCCAAATCCGAGAACCCCTGTGCGACAACCCCTCAAGATGGAGATGTCGGAGTTCCGACGTAACGTTTCGTAGCGAGTTCGGGATGTACTTCACGAGTCCATCACGGACCGCAATACGACAGCAGCGGCGCAGCACGGTGCCGCTCACAACGAAAGGGTCATCACCATGATCGACGCCATCTTCAACTTCTTCAACCAGCTCCTTGGCACCGGCTCGGCCGTCGCCGAGTTCGGCTCGGTCACCGCCGGCAACGTTGCCGACATCGTCACCGGCTCCATCGGCCTGCCCGACGTCGGCCCGGTTGCCCCGGAGGCCTGATTGATTCCGACCAACTAGCGGCCTAGCCCGCTGACCGGTCAACGCAACGCCGGCAGTCGTCTTCGGACGGGTGCCGGCGTTGTGCATTTTTTCAACCGCACAACTCGCGGCCTGCGCTGCGAACCGGGCAGGCACCGCGGATATTGTGAGCCAAATTACACATGAAGATCCGTGGGCCGACCTAGCTGGCCTTATAAAGAACGCACCGACGTTTCCTCATTCTCATTCCCGCCCTACGGATGACGGCGCCGCGCCCCGTACGTAACGTCCTCTCGTGAGTTATTGGTGAGCCTCAGGGCTCACAAGAACTCGACCGCACAGGGAGCGGTGCACCCTCGCGCCGCCCACGACGAAAGGACCACCCCATGGGTTCCATCGCACAGTTCCTCCCCGGCCTCGCCAGCGGCTCCGCCGCCGTTAACACCGGCTCCGACGTCGTCGACGGCGGTGCCGACATCTTCGCCCAGATCCTCACCACCATTGGCGGCTTCATCACCCAGGCCACCGGCTCGCTGGAGTGATCTAGCCAAAGTTGGGCTAGCGCCCGGCCTAGGCAGCCCCGACGCTGGCATCGTCTCCGGACGATGCCAGCGTTGGGCATTTCGCAGCCTCGAGCCTGCACAGCTCAATCTGTCGCACCCGATGCCCCGGTCCCGCAAGCTGGCGCGCCTTCGCCGACGCCCCATTACCCGCGCCATACCGAGCGGAATTAACGACTCCTCCCGCAAAGCCCCCCTCGCCATCCCGGACGGCCTATTCGCCGGGGCTCCTGATCGGCAAACTCCACCGCGCGTCGATCGACACATCTCTGCCCAGCCCGTCGCACCACGCTCGACACCGTGAACTGCCGACCGCACACCAAAAGGTCGTCCTTGGCCTTGAGCCACAATCCTGGTCGCTACGCCAGCGATGCCGCCGAATCCCCCAAAGTGGCCGACCCGCCGTCGCGTAACACCGATCCGACCATTGTGTCTCGATCGAAACAATCGCGGCGAAGGTGGCCACATCCGTTGGCGAACAGGGCATCTGTAAATCTCAGATGTCCGACTGCGCGGAGAACCTCGGCTACCAGAGCAACGTCCCGAAGACTTGCCGTAACACTGTGATGCGGATCACTGATATGTGGGGCGAGTCCACCACGGGGCCCTTGAGACCCAGCGGCGAACTCAGTTCAACGCGACGTGTCCACGCCGCACCTCCGTCGAAGGGACCACCACTATGTTCTCCGATATTCTCAACCAGCTCGGCTGGGGTTCAGTCATGTTCAACACCGGGTCCGGCATCCTCGATGTCAGCACCGGCTTCCTCGGCAATATCCTCTGGGTCCTCGGCGGTAACCTCGCCAACTGGGGGTCCTGACCCAAGAGCGACCACCAGCGGGCTGGCCCGCGAACCGGTCGGCATCGCGCCGGCATCCACTCATGGGGAAGGGATGCCGGCGCCGTGCATTTCACGACGCTGCGTTCTCCGCTGCCCCGATTGATACGCCGACCGGCACTACACTCGAGCCCATGCAGCTTGACCTGTCCCGCCACATTGACGCCGACCCCGACACCGTGTGGGCCGTCCTCACCGACATCCCCAATGCCCACCGCACTCTCTCCGGTGTGCTCTCGGTGGAGATCCTGACCGCCGGTGACTACGAGCCAGGCTTTCGCTGGCGCGAGACCCGCAAGATGTTCGGCATGAAATCGACCGAGGAGATGATGGTGCAGACCGCGGACGCACCGCACTCCACGACGATCGTCGCCGAGAACGGCGGGACCGAGTACAAGACGGTGTTCACCCTGACGGCTGAGGCCGGCGGCGGCACGACTCTGTTCATGCACTTCAGCGCGGAAACCGCGCACGCCCCGGCCATCTCCCGGGTGGTCATGGGCGTGATGGGCAAGGTCGCGCTGAACTCGACCCGCAAGACCATGGAGCAGGATCTGGCCGACATCGGGAGCGAAGCCGAGCGCCGCGCCGCCTGACCTACCCGGCAACTCACCGTCGCTTCGGCCTACGCACCCCCCTTTTTTGGGAATGGCCCCCTACTGCGTCCTGAGTGTTTACTGAGCCTTGCGCCGCTCGCCCGCCCGTCGTTCGACAGACTTTAGACCACCCGCCCGCAGTGGATGTGCGCCAGCAAGTTCGACACCCTCGCTTCGCCTAACCCGTACCGGCACAGTGGTTCCCGGCATTAACTTCGCAAGTCAAAGGCGAGACGGCACGAGTCCGGGGTGGACCACCCGTCCCTTCAGTACCCTTCGAACCGAACGCGCCAAGAGAAAAAGGCCCCCAAACCCCGCTGTGTGATTGCGCCCCACGCGTCACAGTTGCACTCCACCCTATTGTGACGCCACTCACATAGTGATAGGTTTCTCACTGCTTCGTTCTATGGCGTCTGACCGCCAGGCGCTCGCTACCCCAAGGAGTTGACATGGGTTCATTGGCCGCATCATCGGAAGCGATGGGCATGGGACTTGTGGATCTACTGACCGTTATGACTGGAACCGACGGCCTCGTCGGTGCGCTGTTCGGGTCCATTGGTGACCTGATCGGGGTCGGGGCTGGCGACTGACCAAACCCTACTTTCGGCCAGCAGGCCGTGGCACAGCCCAACCATCACACACAGCAAAGGGAACACCATGCTCTTCGGTTCGATCGACAACATTTTCGGCGCTGTCCAGGGCAGCGTCGAGGCTTTCGGAGGCTCGCTCGGGACCCTCTTCGGCACCGGCGGCGGTAGCATCGCGGGCCTGCTCGCCAATGGCATCGAAGCCATCTACGCAGGAAGTGGCCAGGAGATCCCGCCGCTTGTGCTTGGCTGAGACTTGACCTCGCTGGGCCCCTCAGGCGATTCGCCTGAGGGGCCCAGTCGCGCGCACGTTAAATGATTCAGTGGACGATTCCGGGCCGCGCGCCCTCCCAGAGCTCGGCAACCACCTCGGCCGCCGGCCGATCGGCGTAGGCATCAGCAGCCCGCCACCGCGACCCGGCCCACAGCGGCGGCACGTCGATGTCGCCCGCCTGGGCGGCTGCTTTACGCATCGGCCCGGTGAGGATGTGCAGGTGGGGATATGCGGCCGGGGCTGCGTCGTGGTGCTCGGCCACGAAGCCGTTGACCAGCGCGCGGGCGTAGCGTCCCGTGTAGCAGCGGGTGGGCCGCGTCTCGGTGAACCGAGGATCGGCCAGCGCCGCCCGGTGCAGTACGCTCGTGCCCGCCTCGGGGGTGCGCAGCAGCACGGTCCCCAGTTGCACGCCGGTCGCACCGGCGGCGAGCGCAGCGGCCACGTCCTCCGGGCTGGAGATCCCGCCAGCGGCCACGAACTCCACGTCCGGCAGCGCCGCGCGGACGGCCCGCACCAACTCGACGGTCGTGATGTCGTCGGGCTCCTCCCCCACCGCCGTGGTGGATCGGTGCCCGCCGGCGTCGGCGCTCTGCACGGACAACCAGTCCGCCCCCACCTCCACGGCGCGCCGCGCATCCTCGACGCCGGCGACGGTCACGACCACCGCCGACCCCGCTGCCTGCAACCGCTGCACCACCCCGGAGCCCGGGATCCCGAACGTGAACGAGACGACCGGCACCGCCTCCTCGACCAGCGCGTCGATGGTGGCGTCCTGGTCGAAGTCGGTGAACTGCGGGTCCTCGGCCAGCGCGATACCCAGCCGCTCGGCGACAGGCCGCAAGCCCTCCGCGTATTTCTCGAGCCCGGCCATGCCGCCCGCCGCGTTGAGCGCCGCCTCGGAGTCGGCCCGGTCGAGCAGAAAGACGTTAACGCCGAACGGTGCGTCGGTGAGCTCGCGGACGCGCGCGATCTCGGCGCGGGTGGCCTCCGCATCCAGGTATCCGGAGCCGATCAGCCCGAGCCCACCGGCCTCGCCGACCGCCGCGATGAGCTCTCCGGTGGTGGGCCCGCCGGCCATGGGCGCCCCGATCACGGGACGGCGCAGGTGCGACGGGAGTAGGCGGGCGTGTGGTTCGGCGTCGGTCATGTTCCCGACGTTACGCCTGGTGGGATCGCGCGGCGGGCTGGACCATGCCGCGCCGGGTCACCGCGTACACCGCTCCGCCGACGACGAAGACGACGACACCGCCGACCACCGACTCCCACGGCAGACTCCCGGCGACCGTCACACAGCCGAGCGCCCCGAGCACCGGCACCCAGGCCGGCAACCGCCGGCGCCGGCGGTCCAGGCGCAGGGCCGCGGTGTTGGCCACCAGGTAGTAGACCAGCACGGCGAACGACGAGAATCCGATCGCCTGACGCACATCGGCGAGAAGGACGATCACCGCGACGAGCACGCCCACGCAGATCTCGGCGACGTACGGCGTCCGCCGCGTGGCGTGGACCGCGGCTAGCGGGGCGGGCAGATGCCGGTCGCGGGCCATCGCGAGCGTCGTACGCGAGACGCCCAGGATGCCGCCGAGTAGGGCACCGAGCGCGGCGATCCCGGCGGCGATCCGCACGACCGGGGCGAGCTCGCCGCCGCCGATGCGTTCCGCCGCCTCGAGCACCGGCGCGGCCCCGGCCGCGACGCCGCCGACCCCGAGGACGTGGACGATCGCGGCGAGCACCAGCGCATAGACGACGATGACCAGCGAGATCGCCAGCATCACGGCCTTCGGAATCGTGCGGGCCGGGTCGCGCACCTCCTCGCCGAGCGTGGCGATGCGGGCGTAGCCGGCAAAAGCGAAGAAGCAGAAGCCGGCGCCGCCGAGGACGCCGAGGATCCGGGCGGGCCACGCCTCGCCGTCGATCGCGGGCACCGGGGCAAGCTCCGCCTCGGCCGCAGCCAACCCAGTGGCGCCCGACCCGGCCACCACGGCCTCCGCCCCACCGCCGGATGGCACCACCCACGCCATCACGAGAAAGACCGCGAGCACGACCAGCACGATCGCCACCAGCACCTTGGCCACGGTCGCCGTGCGCTGCACCCCCAACACCGAGAGCACGGTGAGGAGGAGAACGGCTGCCGCCGCGACGAGGTTCGCGTGCCCCGGCCAGATGTACAGCCCCACGGTGAGGGCCATGGCCGCGCACGAGGCGGTCTTGCCCACGATGAATCCCCAGCCTGCGAGGAACCCGGGCAACGGACCCAGCAGTTCGCGGCCGTAGACGTAGGTTCCGCCGGCGGCGGGGAACTGGGCGGCCAGCCGGGCCGAGGACAGGGCGTTGCACACCGCCACCACTGCGGCGATCGCGAGCGAGACCCACACGAGCGAGCCGGCCCGGGCCGCGGCGGGGGCGAACGCCACGAACACGCCGGCGCCGATCATGGCACCAAGCCCCACCACCACCGCATCGGTCAGACCGAGCCGTCGATCAAGCATCTGGTTCACCCGAGCACTCTGACATTCCCGGGTGACGCGTAGATGAACCGCTGCCCGGGTAGGAGGTAGCAGCCTCCGGCTCCGGCAAGACAGTCAGGCGATGCGAAGGATGAGCGAACGGCCGATACATTGGAGATCGTGTTTCTTCTCCGCCGGCTCCGCCTGACGGCTGCCGCTTCGATCACCGCTGTGGCGCTGGTCAGTTGCGGTACCGGCGAGCCCGCGGATCAGGCGCCCACGCCCGCGGCCGACACCAGCCCAGCCGCTGTCGCCACGGCGCCGCCCACCGCGCCGTGTGACTCGCCGTTCGCGACGCTCAGCCAGCGCGAGCGGATCGCGCAGCTGTTCACCGTGGGCGTGAGCTCGATGGCCGACGCCCGACAGGCCGTGGAGCAGCACAACATCGGCGGTGTGTTCATCGGCTCGGGCGTCGTCGGCGAGGCGGTCTCCGGCAGTGGCCTGGCCGAGCTCCAGAGGACCGCCCCGCTGCCGCTGCTTGTCGCGATCGACGAGGAGGGTGGCCGCGTCTCCCGCATCTCGCCGTACGCGGGGCCGATGCCCTCGGCACGGGTCATGGCCTCCACGATGAGTCCCGAGCAGGTCCGGGCGACCGCCCGCGCGCGCGGCGAGTTCCTGAACCGCATGGGCGTGACGGTGGACTTCGCCCCCTCCCTCGACGTGTCGGACCAACCCGACCGGGCCGTGATCGGCGACCGCTCCTTCTCCCCCGACCCGGCCCGTGTGACCGAGTACGCCCGCGCGTTCGCTGCCGGGCTGCAGGACGCCGGGATCACCCCGGTGTTCAAGCACTTCCCCGGGCACGGCCGCTCCTCCGGCGACAGCCACTTCACGACCGTGACGGTGCCTCCGCTCGACCAACTCGCGGCCCACGACCTGCGGCCATTCGCCGAGCTGGCCGCCACCCCCGGAGCCGGGATGATGCTCGGCCACCAGCTGGTCCCCGGCCTGACGGGCGCGGACCGGCCGGCGTCCCTCTCCCCCGCCGCGTACCGGCTACTGCGGGAGGGCCACGGCTACGGCGCCCCCGCGTTCGAGGGGCCGATATTCACCGATGACCTCTCCGGGATGAAGGCCGTCTCCGACGCCTTCCCGCTGCCCCGGTCGGTGACCGAAGCCCTGATCGCCGGCGCCGACTCCCCGCTGTGGATCACCACCGCCGGCATCGGCGAGGCGCTCGACTCGGTCGAGGGCGCACTGGCGAACGGGGCACTGTCCACCGACGCCCTCGACCGGTCGCTGGAGCGGATGGCCGAGGTGCGTGGAATCCCGGAATGCGCGAACGGCCCGGTCACCGGCCGAATATCCGGGGCAGGATCGCTGGCCGCCCCGGTCCAACCCGCCGCTCCCGGCCCGGGCGCCCCGCCGGACACCTCACCACCGGCCGCGGCTCTGGCCCCGCTACCCCGCTGAGCCGGCGGCCCAGATGCCGGACGTGCCCCGGCGGTGCGAATCCATGAGGTGGGTGTCCACCACGCCGATGGCTTCCATCAGCGCGAACACCGTCACCGGCCCGACGAAGCGAAAGCCGCGCCGCTTGAGATCCTTGGCCAACGCGACCGATTCGGGCGACTGCGTGGGCACCTCCTCCATCACCCGCGGCTCGGGCGTGGCCTCGGGCCGATACGACCAGATGAGCTGCGCCAGCCCGCCGTCCGAACGGAGCTCGACCACCGCGCGGGCGTTGCTGATCGCGGCATCGATCTTGCGGCCGTTGCGCACGATGCGCTGATCGGCCATGAGCCGCTCGACGTCATCGGCGCCGAAGGCCGCCACCGCATCGGGCGAGAACCCCGCGAACGCCTCCCGGAACGCCGGGCGCTTACGCAGGATCGTCACCCAGCTCAGCCCGGACTGGAACCCCTCCAGCACGAGCCGTTCGTACAGCCCGGTCTCGTCGTGGACCGGCATACCCCATTCGGTGTCGTAATACTCCCGTAGTAGCGGATCGCGGGCCGCCCACGGTGGCCGCCGCAGCCCGTCCTCGCACAGCACCGAGCCGCTCCCGGTGGTGAGCGCGGTAGTGGCCGCGTCGGCGGTGGCCCGGTCCTGCGTGTCGTTCTGCATGAGATCTCCGTCTGTTGGTCGTCCCACCCGTGCGGTGGTGGCCGGCAGACTAGGCGCGGTCTACGACAACACCCCGGTGAGCTGCACGATCCGCACCGCCGCCACCACGAGCAGCGCGATGCCCACCACGAGTGTGAGGATCCGCCCGGCCACCCGGCCGAAGGAGAGGAAGCGGCCGATCTTGTGCGTCGCGGTGGCCACCCTGGAGGAGCTGACGCGCGCGAGCGTGACGATCAGGGCGACGCTCGGCAGGATCGCGATCACCGCGAAGAAAAAGATCTGCAGGAGCTGGGCCCACCACGGTTCCTCGGCGAACGAGATGAGCACCATGCCGGCCGCGAACGGCGCCGACGTGCCCGACTGGATCACCCCGAGAGAGACACCCGTGGCCAGGATGCCGAACTTCTGCAACACCGTCTGCGCGAGCGGGGCCTCGACGTTCTCCTCCGCGGCCTCCGCGGGCCTGCGCATCCCCATCACCGTGATGACCAGGCCGATCACCGCCAACACGACCATCGCCCAGACGTTGTGGAACAGGCTTCGGACGAACTCCTGGTTGTTGCCGATCACCCAGACCGACACCAGGGACAACAGCACGATGCCGCAGAACGCACCGCCCGTGAACCGCGCCGCCTTGGGCGCGAACGGCTGCCCACTCCCGGCTGCGGTCAGCCACAGCCCGGCGATGACGGCGAACGCCAGGAGGTTGAGCGAATCTATCGCCGCGAAACCCAGCAGGCTGAGGTAATACTGCACCGGCACACCCTACCGGCGGCCACCCGGCCCGGGCGCCCCTCCGGCGTCGTCACCGTCACCGTCGCGGGTGTCGGGGCCGTGGGTGGGGGCGTTGTCGTCGTCGCCCTCGGGGTCGTGCGCCGGACCCGCCGCACCGCCACCGCCCCGCGCGGGGCGCCCGTACACCGACCTCTCCCGACGGCGGAGCACCTCGAGGTCACGCACGGTCCAGCCGCGCATCTGCAGCGGCACGCGCCACTGCTGCCACCAGGCGATCAGGCGGAACGCGACGACGAACGCGGCCAGGGCGGTCGCGGTGACCGGGCCCCACGTGCCCGTCTCCACGGCCACCACCGTCAGGCCCGCGCCCGTCGCGGCCGGGACGACGTACAGGTTCGACCCGCTGAACACCGCCGGCATCTCGTTGGCCACCACGTCGCGCATCAGGCCGCCGCCGACCGCCGTCACCACGCCCAGCCCGATCGCCGAGGCCACCGGCATGCCGTGATCGAGCGCGCGGGCCGCACCGAACGTGCAGAACAGGCCCAGGCCCGCCGCGTCGAACATCACGATGAGCGTGGACACCCGGTGCACCATCGGGCCGATCAGATACACCGCCACCGCCGCCACGACCGGCGGGATGAGATAGACCGGCTTGGCCAGCGCGAGCGGCGTGACCCCCAGCAGGACGTCGCGGATGATGCCGCCGCCCAGGCCGGCCAGCAGGCCCAGCACGAGGCCGCCGGTGATGTCGATGTCCTTCCGCGCCGCCAGTAGGTTGCCGGACAGCGCGAAGAAGAACACGCCCGTCAGGTCGAACCACAACAGCAGCGGCGAGGACTCCACGAGGCGCCCCCTAGGTCACGGCGTCCGGCGCGGGCTCGGCCACACCCGCCGTGCGCGCCTGATGGCGGTTGCGCACCGCGCGGAACGTCCAGAGCTTGTTGACGATGAAGTTGATCGGCATCGTGATGACGATCGTCAGCAGTTGGCTCCAGTACTCACGGGAGTGGATGCCCGCGTCCTCATGCCAGAACGGCTCCGGCAGGTACAGCGGCGAGGTGGGGTTGGTGAACGCGAGCTTGATGAAGATGCCCGCGATCGCCGCCACCGAGCCGACCACGAGGAACGGCCAGAACTCCTGCCAGAACGGGGCCTTGGCGCCCGCGCCGAAGGTCCAGTTCCGGTTGAGCATGAAGTTGTAGAAGTTCGCCACCAGGAACGCGACGATCCACACCAGCGTGGTGAAGCGGAAGTTGAACTCCGTGCCGGAGATGGGGAACAGGACGTCCTGCGCGTTCTGGGTGCCGCCGTTAGCCTTGTTCATCAAGACCGTGACGATCATGTTGACGACCATGCCGGAGCCGCCGACGATCCCGAACATGATGAACTGTCGGAGGCTACGGCGATAGCGGCCGATCGCGGGGGGCGCCGGGGTCACAGCGTGCCAGTCTAGGCCTACTCCGCTCCGTGACCGGCGGGGACTCGCTCGGAGGGCTCCGCGATGGGGCCCGGGGCGGTGCCGCTGCCGAACGGGCTGCCGCCCAGCTCCTCGCGGTGGTGCGGGGTGAGCAGGCCCGCCAGGTCCGGTCCCTTGGGCACGATCCCGGTGGGGTTCACGTCGCGGTGGACGTTGTAGTAATGCTCCTTGATCTGCGGGAAGTCGCAGGTGTCGCCGAAGCCGGGGGTCTGGAACAGGTCGCGCAGGTAGCCCCACAGCGCGGGCATCTCGGCGATCTTGCTGCGGTTGGCCTTGAAGTGGCCGTGGTAGACCGCGTCGAACCGCACCAGGGTGGTGAACAGACGGATGTCGGCGGCGGTGATGGTCTCGCCCACCAGGTAGCGGCGCGTGGCCAGGCGCTCCTCGAGGCGGTCGAGCGAGGCCCACAGCTCGTCGTAGGCCTTCTCGTAGGCGCCCTGCTCGGCGGCGAAGCCGCAGCGGTACACGCCGTTGTTGACGGTCGGGTAGATCCAGGAGTCGAGCTCGTCGATCTCGTCGCGGTGGGCCTCCGGATAGAGGTCCGGGGCGCCGTCACGGTGGAAGTCGGTCCACTCGGAGAGCATGTCGAAGTTGAGCTTCTGGTACGCGTTGGTCACCACGGAGTTCGTGGGCAGGTCGACCAGGGCGGGCACGGTGATGCCGCGCGGGTAGTCGGGGATCCGGTTGAAGTACGCCTCCTGCAGGCGGTGCAGGCCGGTGACGGGATCGCGTCCGTCCGGGTCGAGGTCGAAGACCCACGAGTTGATGTCGTGCGTCGGGCCGGCGAGCCCCATCGAGATGGCGTCCTCCAGGCCCATGAGCCGGCGCACGATGATCGAGCGGCTCGCCCACGGGCAGGCCCGGGCGGCCATGAGTCGGTAGCGGCCGGCCTCGACGGGCCAGCGCATCTCGCCGATCTTCTCGCCCACCGGGTCGCTGCCCGGCTCCAGGCCCTTGACCACGCGGTCGTTGATGTAGGTGGCGTCGCGGACGAACTCGCCGTCGGTGGAGGCGTTCTTCGCCGCGATGAACTCGGTCTCGTCTGACATGAGGCTCTCCTACGGTCGGCGGGCGTGAGGTCGTCGTCGTATTAGCAATACGCCGAACTGTTGATACGTCACCAACCATACCCGCGCGAACGCCCTCAGGCTAGCCCCCTCGACAGCCCTTCGACCCGGGTCGCGAGTCACGGCCGCCGACATATGCCACGCTGGGGCCATGGACTCCGCGCACGTCGACGACGTCTCGACCCGCTACGCCGAATTCGCCGAGTACGAGGTCCGCGGCCGC
The DNA here is from genome assembly GCF_053645335.1 of Dietzia sp. NPDC055340. Classification (NCBI taxonomy): domain Bacteria; kingdom Bacillati; phylum Actinomycetota; class Actinomycetes; order Mycobacteriales; family Dietziaceae; genus Dietzia; species Dietzia sp. NPDC055340. The sequence goes on from NZ_JBSHML010000007.1 coordinate 108,023, forward strand.
ACCCCCGTCTACCTCTCCTGGGCCCGCGGGATCGCCGCCGACCCCGCCACCTGCGAACTCATCGCGCGCCTACCCCGCATCAAGCGGCAGCCCGTCCTGGTGTTCGCCGCCGCCCGCCACGCCAGCGCCGCCGAGACCGAGGACTACGCCGCCTTCCGCGACTTCCTGCACGCCCACTGGGCCGAGGTCGAGCAGATCGCACTCACCCACTCGACCCAGACCAACGAGGCCAAGCGCTGCGCGGTCCTGCTGCCGTTCCTCTCGCTCCTGCCCGGCCCGCTCTCGCTGGTCGAGGTGGGCGCCGCCGCCGGACTGTGCCTGTACCCGGACCGCTACGCCTACCGCTACGACCTCGGCGGCGGCCACACCTACGAGCTGCAGCCCGCCGAGCTGGCCACCTCCGTCACCCCGGCCGAGGTCCCGGTCCTGGAGTGCGACCTGCGCGACGGCGTCCCCCGCCCGCGCTCCCTGCCCGAGATCGTCCACCGGGGCGGGGTCGACCTGGCCCCCATCGACCCCGCGGACCCCGACTCCCGCGCCTGGCTCCGCAGCCTCATCTGGCCCGGCCAGCAGGCCGAGCGCGTGCCCCGCCTCGACGCGGCCCTGGACATCGCCGCCGCCGACCCGCCGAACATCATCACCGGCGACCTCGTCGAGCAGGTCGAGTCCGCCGTCGCCGCCTGCCCCGCCGGCTCCACGCCCGTCGTCTTCCACACCGCGGTGCTCGGCTACCTCGAGCCCCCGGAGCGGGCCGAGTTCGTCCGACGCGTCACCGAGCTCTGCCGTAGCGCCGGCGCGGTGTGGATCTCCGTCGAGGGGGTGACCCTCCTGCCCGAGATCGCGGCGCAGGTCCCGGAATCGATCCGGCGACACAGGGGCATCTTCGTCGTCGCCGTCAACGGGCAGCCCCTCGCCACGGCGCACGGCCACGGCGACTGGGTCCGCGCCCTCGACATGCCCTGAACCGGACGTGCCCCGGCGCCTCACCCGCCGTGCGCACGCGCTGGAGGGCAGACTGTCGGGGTGTCCACGATCGTGTTTGTCCACGCCCACCCCGACGACGAATCGTCCCAGACCGCCGGGATGATGGCGCTCGCCGCCCGCGCCGGCCACCGCGTGGTGACGGTGTTCGCCACCGACGGCGACCACGGCCAACGACCCGAGGGAATGGACGACGACGGCGACGTGGTCGAACATCGCCGCGGGGAAGCCCGCGCGGCCGCGCGCGTCCTGGGCGTCGCGCGCGTCGACTGGCTGGCATACCGCGACTCCGGCATGACCGGCTGGGCCCAGAACGACGACCCGTTGTGCCTGCACCGGGCCGACGTCGACGAGGCCGCCGGCCGACTCGCCCGGATCCTCGACCGCGAGACCGCCGACGTGGTGATCGGCTACGACCACCACGGCAACTACGGCCACCCCGACCACATCGCGGTGCACCGGCTCACCCGCCGGGCCGCCGAGCTCGCGGCACGCCGACCCCGGTTGATGGAGTCCACCACCAACCAGTCCGCGCAGCTCGAGATGCTCGACCGGCCCGAGGTCACCGAGCTCTTCGACGCACTGGCCGCCGCCGGCTCGGACGTGGCCGAGCTCCGCGAGATGATCCTCACCGGCGACGACGGACAGCCCGTCGGCGTACCCGAGTCCGAGATCGCCTGGGCCGTCGACCTGCCCGAGGACGTGCTCGCCCTCAAGCGCCGCGCGATGGAGTGCCACGCCAGCCAGACCAGCGACATCGGCCTCATGCTGGGCATGCCGCCCGCCGTCTACGCGCTGGCGTTCGGCACCGAGTACCTCATCGAGCCGGGCCTGGATCAGGACATGCAGAAGGCCTGGCCGTTCGACTGACGTCGACGCGGCCAGGCCCTGTGCGGGGTTGCCCTGTGCGGGGTCTTACTTCTCGCGGACGACCGACCCGTCGTCCTGCAGGCGCAGGAGCGGGTAGATGCCGTTCTCGTCGTGGTTCTCGTCGCCCACGACCGGCGGGTTGAAGACGCAGAGCATCTGCATCTCCTCCTCCACGATCACCTGGTGCTTCTCGTTGCCGTCGAGCAGGTACATCGAGCCCGCCGCGAGCGGGTACTCCTTGTCGTTGGTGAGGTCACGCAAGGTGCCCTTGCCGCGGGTGAGCCAGACGGCCTCGATGTGGTTGGCGTAGTGGAAATCGTTGGTCGTGCCGGCTGCGATGGTGGTCTCGTGGAACGAGAAACCCACGCGGTCATTGGCCAGAACGATGCGCTTGGACTCCCAGTTGCCGTTGTTGCCCTTGATGTGGCGATCGGTATCGGTGATCTCGGCGGTGGTGCGAACGATCATATGGTGCCTCCTTGAGGGGTGGTCCCGTACTACTGGATCAGGCGTACTGCTGCGCGAGGACGTGGTCGACGGCCTCGTAGCAGATCTCGATTCCGCGGTCGCGCTCCTCGTCGGTGAGGGTCAGCGGCGCCAGGAACTTGACGACCTCGTCGCTCGGGCCGGCGGTCTCGACCAGCATCTTGTTGTCGAAGCAGCGGGCCATGACCTGGCCGGCCAGATCCGGGTCCTCGAGGAACGCGATGCCGAAGGCCATGCCGCGGCCACGCAGCTCGAGCTTGCCCTCGTACTTGTAGACGAGCGGCGAGAAGCGCTCGCGCAGGATGCGGCCGTTCTCCAGCGTGCGGTTCTGGAGCGCGTCGTCGGCCCAGTACTTGCGCAGCGCCACATCGGCGGTGATGAACGCCAGGTTGTTGCCGCGGAAGGTGCCGTTGTGCTCGCCCGGGGTCCACTCGTCGAGCTCGCGGTTGAACAGGGTGACCGCCAGCGGGAGGCCGTAGCCACCGATCGACTTGGACAGGCAGACGATGTCCGGCTTGATGCCGGCGAACTCGAAGGAGAAGAACTCGCCGGTGCGGCCGCACCCCATCTGGACGTCGTCGACGATCAGCAGGATCTCGTGGCGCTTGCACAGCGCGTCGAGGGCCTGCAGCCACTCGGCGCGCGCGGCGTTGATGCCGCCCTCGCCCTGGACGCACTCGACGATCACGGCAGCCGGGCGGTTCATGCCCGAACCGGAGTCGACGAGCACGCGCTCCATCCACTGGAAGTCCTCGGTCACGCCGCCGAAGTAGTTGTCGTACGGCATCGGGGTGGCGTGGACCAGCGGGATGCCGGCGCCGGCGCGCTTCATCGAGTTACCGGTCACCGACAGCGACCCGAGGGTCATGCCGTGGAACGAGTTGGTGAAGTTGATGATGGCCTCGCGGCCGGTGACCTTGCGGGCCAGCTTCAGCGCGGACTCGACTGCGTTCGTACCGGTCGGCCCGGGGAACATCACCTTGTAGTCCAGGCCACGCGGCTTGAGGATAGTGCTGGAGAAGGTCTCCAGGAAGGCGCGCTTGGCGACCGTGTACTTGTCCAGCGAATGGGTGACGCCGTCGCGGGTGATGTACTCCAGCAGGGCGTTCTTCATGTCGTCGTCGTTGTGGCCGTAGTTCAGCGCGCCGGCGCCGCCGAAGAAGTCGAGGTAGTCCTCGCCGTCGACGGTCGTCAGCGTCGTGCCCTTGGCGGTGTCGAAGACCGCCGGCCAGTTGCGTGAGTAACTACGAACCTCCGACTCGCGGTCGGTGAAAATCGAGGTATCGGTGCTCGAATCGTGCGTGTTCTCGGTCATTTGTCTTGACTCACTCCAATGAAAAAGCGTTCGGGCAGCGGCGGCGGGCCGGGCGGCCCGCGCCCAGTCCTAGGAAATCGTGTAGAGGTCTTCTTGCTCGTGGCCCTCTCCGAGAAGATCGGCACCCAGGTAGTCCTCGCTGGTCAGCGACATCCCGCGGTCGCGGGCCACGGCGCCGAAGGTGCGCTTGGAAGCCTCGTTGTCCGGGCTGATCGTGGTGCGCAGGCGCACGGTGCCTTGCTGCTCGCCGGTGCGGTCCATGAGATTGTGCAGCAGGCGGGCCGCGAGACCCTTGCCGCGCTGATCGGCGTCGACGCCCACCTGCCAGACGAAGATGGTGTCCGGCTCGTCGGCACGGATGAAGCCGGTGACGAAGCCGACCACACGGCCCTCGACCTCGACCACCACCGAACTCCCGGCGAACTCGGCACCCCACAGCACGTAGGCGTAGGACGAGTTCAGATCGAGGACCCGGCTGTCGCGGGCGATCTCCCACATCCGGATGCCGTCTGCCGCGGTGGGCGGACGGAAAACCGGGTCCGAGGAATCAGGGGTACGGGGTACTTCTCGTTCTCCTGGGCTCATAATCAACTCCCACCGTAGTGAGGCCACCTCGTAGTTGCATCTACCTTCCACAATTCGTTCCTGAATTAGTGATGAGTGTGCAGGTGATCGCCGGGGAGTGAGGTCGGTCACTCGCCGGTGGTTCCGCGAACGCCCGACCGCGGGGCCGGAGCGCCTAGAACGCCCCGCCGAGGCGGCCGGAGAGCTTGTTGAGCCGCTCCTGGCTCGCGCCGTCCAGGCCGATCACCGACAGCGTCTTGCCCTTCTCCGCGTACTTCTGCTGCACGGCATCGAGCGTTGCGACGGTCGAGGCATCCCAGATGTCGGCGTCGGTGAGGTCGAGGACCACGTGCTCGGGGTCGCCGGAGTAGTCGAACTGATAGACCAGATCGTTGCTCGACGCCCAGAACAGCTCGCCGGTGACGCGGTAGGTGCGGGTGGTGAACTCGGTGTCGTCGTCGTTGTCGTCGTCGCGGTCGGCACGGTCGTCGTGGCCGTCGCGGGGCCCGGGGACCTTCTCCACCGTCGTCATGTGCGCGACGCGGCGGGCGAACATCACCATCGCGGTTAGCACGCCCAGGACCACGCCGATCGCCAGGTTGCCGGTCCACACCGTCGCCACCACCGTGACCAGCATGACCAGGGTCTCCGGCAGCGGCATGACCCTAAGGGTGCGCGGGTGGACCGAATGCCAGTCGAACGTCCCCACGGACACCATGATCATCACCGCGACCAGCGCCGCCATGGGGATGAGACCCACGATGTCGCCGAGCACCACCACCAGGACGAGCAGGAACACGCCCGCGAGCAGCGTCGACAGCCGGGTGCGCGCCCCGGATTCCTTGACGTTGATCATCGTCTGGCCGATCATCGCGCAGCCGCCCATGCCGCCGAAGAGACCGGTGACGAGGTTGGCCACGCCCTGGCCCCAGCCCTCGCGGGTCTTGTCGGAGTGGGTCTCGGTGATGTCGTCGACCAGCTTGGCGGTCATGAGCGATTCCATGAGCCCGACCAGCGCCATGGCCAGCGCGAACGGCGCGATGATCTGAAGGGTCTCCATGGTCAGCGGCACGTCGGGGAGGAGCAACGACGGCAACGACGTCGGAAGCTCACCCTGACCCGCCACATCGGGCACGTTCCAGCCGACGGCCAGCACGACGACCGTGATCGCCACGATCGCGATCAGCGGGGCCGGCACGACCGTCGTCAGGCGCGGGAAGCCGACCATGATCACGATGCCCACCGCCACCAGCGGGTACACCAGCCACGGCACGCCGATCAGATGCGGGATCTGCGCCATGAAGATGAGGATCGCCAGCGCGTTGACGAAGCCGATCATCACCGACCGCGGGATGAACCGCATCAGCTTGGCCACGCCCAGCACCGAGAGGACGATCTGCAGCGCGCCGCCCAGCAGGACCGTCGCGATGAGGTAGTCGAGCCCGTACTCGGCGGCAACCGGGGCGATGACCAGCGCGATTGCACCGGTGGCGGCCGAGATCATGGCGGGCCGGCCGCCGGTGAACGCGATCGTCACGGCCATCGTCACCGAGGCGAACAGGCCGACCCGCGGGTCGACGCCCGCGAGGATGGAGAACGAGATCGCCTCCGGGATCAACGCCAGGGCCACCACCAGGCCGGCCAACACCTCGGTCCGCAGTCTGGCCGGCGAGGAGAACGCCGCCCGGAATGAGGGCAGCACACCGGTCGGGAACTCGTTGCTCACAGATCACCTACAGTCGTAGTACCGACTCTCTCGTGGCGAGAGAGTAAAAAGCTACCGTAGCGGGAGAGTTGTGGCCGGGGAAACTCAGGGCGAGCAGACCATGAAGATCGGGGAGGTCGCCGAGCGCACGGCATTATCGATCCGCAGCCTGCGCCACTACGACGAACTCGGCCTGGTCAGCCCGTCCGCCCATTCCCCCGGCGGGTTCCGCCTCTACACCGAGGCCGACGTCGAGCGCCTACTGCTCATCCGGCGCATGAAGCCACTCGGGTTCAGCCTCGACCGCATGAAGGACTTCTGCCGCGCCCTCGACGCGCGCGGGGCGGGGACCAGTGCCGATGGCGCGGACGGGGAGGCCGGGGGCGTGGGCGAGGGGGCCGACGACGATGCCGCCGCCCGCACCACGATCACCGAGATCGGCGCTGAAGCGGCGGAGCGACTCGAGCGCCTGCGCAAGCACCTGGCCTACGCCGAGGAGTTCGTCGAGATCATCGACCGCCTCAGCTGAGCGCCGCAACCGACCCTCTCCGACCCCTCCCGCGCCACTCTCGCCGGCCTCTCCATCCCCGCCGGCCCGTCCCGCGCCCCCACCGGTAAACGCGAAGAGGGTTTCGCACGTTGGCACCCGGCCGATACGTGCGAAACCCTCTTCTCAATGGAACGGGCGGGCGGGCCGGGCCGGGCCGAGCCAGGCCGACCCAGGGCGGGCCGGGCTGCCATACAGGCGGGCCCGGGGCGGGCCAGGGCGGGGCGGGCTGCCAAGGCAGGCCCGGGGCGGCCGATCCGGGCCCGCAGAGACCGAACTCAGAGGGCCCGCCCGATGACCTCCTTCATGATCTCGTTCGTGCCGCCGTAGATCCGCATGACGCGGGCGCCGGCGAACTTCTGCGCGATCGGGTACTCCATCATGTAGCCGTAGCCGCCGAAGAGCTGGAGGCAGCGGTCCACCACGTCGTCGAGCATGTCGGTGGCCTGCATCTTGGCCATGGAGGCGGTCACGGCGTCGAGCTCGCCGGCCAGCTCCTGCTCGATGCAGTAGTCGACGAACGTGCGGGTCGCCATGGCCTGCGTCTTGCAGTGCGCCAGTTCAAAGCGGGTGTTCTGGAAGTCGAGCACCGGCTTGCCGAACGCCTGCCGCTCGCGGGTGTACTCGAGCGTCTCCACGACGGCGGCCTCGGCCATCGCCAGCGCGTCGACCGCGATGGCCAGACGCTCGCGCGGCAGCTGGTTCATCAGCTGGTAGAAGCCCTGCCCCTCCTCGCCACCGAGCAGGTTGGCGGCGGGCACGCGCATGTCGTTGAAGAACAGCTCGGCGGTGTCGGCGCCGTGGCGGCCCATCTTCTCGAGCACGCGGCCGCGCTCGAAGCCGGGGGTGTCGGCCTCGACCGCGAACAGGGCCATGCCCTTGTGGCCGGCGTCGAGGTCGGTCTTGGCCACGACCACAACGAAGTCGGCGGAGCCGCCGTTGGAGATAAAGGTCTTGGAGCCGTTGATGATGTAGTCGTCGCCGTCGCGCTTGGCGGTCGTGCGCACGCCCTGCAGGTCGGAGCCGGCGCCGGGCTCGGTCATGGCGATCGCGGAGATCCACTCGCCGGAGCAGATCTTGGGCAGCCACGCCTTCTTCTGCTCCTCGGTGGCGTAGTTGGCCACGTAGTGAGGGGTGATGGTGGAGCCGACGCCCATGCCGAACGCGGTGTCGCCGGAGTACACGAGCTCCTCGGTGACGAGGTACTCCATGCCGGCGTCGCCGCCCTGGCCGCCGTACTCCTCGGGCACGTCGAGGCAGATGAGGCCGGCCTCGCCGGTGCGTACCCAGGTCTCGCGGTCGACGTGCTTCTGCGCGGCCCACTTCTCCTGGTTGGGGGTCATCTCCTTGGCGAAGAAGGCGCGGGCGTGCTCGCGCAGCAGCCGGTGGTCGTCGGTCTCCCACGCGGGGCGGTAGTCGGGGAAGAGTGCGGACACGAGGGGCCTCCAAGGAAGTACGACGACGACAACAGCATTTACTTCGAGTTCGGCGACAGTCTACGACCGCGGTATTGGCCGAGTCCGGATGCAGCGGGCGCGGGCGGGGCCATACTCGTGCCATGAGCGATTCCACGGACCGGCCAGAGCAGGACTCCCAGCCCGAGACGGGCGCCCTCCCCGTACCTTTCCCGACCGACTGGACCCGCTGCCTCATCCTGGTGGCGCACCCTGATGATCCCGAGTACGGCATGTCCGCCGCGGTGGCCCGGTGGACGGCCGAGGGGCGCAGCGTCGTCTACGTTCTCGCGTCCAGTGGCGAGGCCGGGATCGAGGGCATGGCCCAGGAGATCGCCGGGCCGATCCGCGAGGAGGAGCAGCGGCGGTCGGCGGCGCACGTCGGGGTCGACACCGTCGAGTTCCTGGGCTTCCCGGACAGTCAGATCGTCAACAACGGTGAGTTGCGGGACGCGATCGCCGACTCGATCCGCAAGCACCGGCCGGACATCGTGGTGTCCCTGTACTCGGGCCCGGAGTTCGGCCCGGGTATGCCCAACCAGTCCGACCACATGGAGTTCGGCGACGCGGTGGGCGCCGCCTACGACGATCTGGTGGCCGCGGTCGGCGTGGACTCGCGCGAGGGGCGCCCGCAGATGTGGTTCGAGTCCGATCCCCGGCCGAGCCACTACGTGGACGTCACGGGATTCGTCGACCCGGCCATCGACGCGCTGGCCGAGCACAAGGAGTACATGTCGGTGCTCGACCCGCAGACGCCGGTGCGCGAGCAGGCGCAGACGCAGGTCGAGCGCATGGTGGCGCCCGTCGAGGGCCTCGCCAACGGCAACCCGGTGGTGGGCTTCACCCGCAAGCGCCCCTGATCACGAGCCACGTGAGGAGCGTCACCGCCGGTCCCGGAATCATTCCGGACCGGCGGCCCGTTCTACTAGACATGACAACTTCTTTGAACACCGCCCAGGCCATCCAGATTGACGAGGCCGCCCAGGACCTCCTCTTCCGCGAGGCCCGCACCGCCAACGCCTTCACCGACGAGCCGGTGACGGACGAGCAGCTCGAGGCGATCTACGACCTGGTCAAGTGGGCCCCCACCTCGATGAACAACCAGCCGCTGCGCGTCGTGGTGCTGCGTTCGGAGGAGGCCAAGGCCCGTCTGATCCCCCTCCTGGCCGAGGGCAACCAGGCCAAGACCGCCGCCGCCCCGGCCGTGGCTCTACTGGCCGCCGACGTGGACTTCCACGACGAGCTGCCGAAGGTCTTCCCCCACTTCCCCGGCGCCCGCGACCTGTTCGCCGACGAGGACGCGCGCATCGGCACGGCCGAGCTCAACGCCGGCCTGCAGATCGGCTACCTGATCCTCGGCATCCGCGCGGCCGGCCTGGCCGCCGGCCCGATGACCGGCCTCGACGCCGAGGCGATCGCCAAGGAGTTCTTCCCCGACGGACGCCACCGTGTGCTCGTCGCGGTCAACATCGGCAAGCCCGCCGAGAACGCCTGGTTCGACCGCCTCCCGCGCCTGGACTACGACGAGGTCGTCACGACCCTCTGACCCTGCGTTCCCGCAGCAGTCTGATCCCGCGCCTCCCGCGGCGATACGAGAACAGGCCGGACCCCGAAAGGGTCCGGCCTGTTCTTGCTGTCGGTGGGGAAGAAGCCTTGTCAGGAGCGCGAGATCAGGCCGGGCGGAAGCGCTCGACGATCTCGTCCGCCCACTCAGCACGCGGCGAATCCATGCTGCCGTCGGCCGGCGAGCCGATGTAGGTGAGCCAGTACCTGTCGGCGCCCTCACCCACGACTGCCGTGTAGATCAGCGCCCCCTCCGGGCCGAGCATCGCCTGCTGGGCCATGGGGATCACCCGGAAGGACAACGCCGAGCCGTCGCCGACGCGGCTCGAGATCGGCTCCAAACTCTCGTCAGTGGGCTGGCCCGGGACCGGCAGGACGGTCTGGCCGATGGCGGAGGCCAGCGCGTAGGCGGCCTGCTCGTTGTTGACCTCCTGGCCGCCCAGCATCTCCTCGGTCAGCGCACCGATGAAGACGAGTCCGCCCGCGCCGCCGTCCGTCGACACCTTCTCGGGAAGCAGCGCCGTGGTCCCGAACAGCAGGTCGCCCGACTCGGCCTGCCACCCCTCGGGGACGCGGATGGCGAGCCCTGCGGCCTCGTCGACATGGTCCGAACCCGCTGCCACCTGGATCTTGGGGCTCAGCGTGCGCTCGCTCGGGTCGTAGGTCTTCTGCGAGACGATCACCGTCAGCACCGCCGCGACCACGGCCACGACCGCCACCAGGACGATCATCAGGATGGCCTTGCCACGACCAGAAGATGAAGTCGTGCTCACACTCGCGCTCATGGACCCAGCGTAGGCGGGTCGGGCTCACCAGTGACAGCCGGACCTACGGACGCGTACGACGAAGGGTGATGTTCACCCGACCGGGGGCCGCGCCAAGCACGTCGCGGCACCAGGCGGGAGCCGTACCGTCGACGACCTTCGGCACCCCGTGGAACGCCATCCGAGACGGCCCGCCGAACACCACCAGGTCCCCCGACTCCAGACGAACGTCCGTGTACGGGCGGCCGCGGTGCTCGGGAGTGCCGAACCGGAACGTGCAGGCATCGCCCAGGCTGAGCGAGACCACCGGGTCGCCGCTGGCCTCGTCGCGGTCCTGGTGCAGGCCCATCGTCGCGCCGGGACCGTAGAGGTTCACCAGCGCGGCATCGGGCGTATAGATGGCCGAGTCGGTCTCCGCCACGCGCGGATCGACCGCGGCCGCCGCGGACAGCGCGGACCGGGCGGCGCGCACGAGCCACTCGGGGATGGGCGGGACGTCGGCGTTGTCGTCGTCGTATCTATAGGGCGTCCAGTGGCGTCCCAGGCTGAACGTACGCACCGACATGCGGCCCCCGCCCGGGAGCACGATCGAGCGCGGCGCGCACACCGCGGCCCAGTCCGCGCAGGCCCGCAGGAGAAATTCCTGCTGCTCGCGGCTCAGCCAGTCGGGCACGTGTACCGCGCCGGGGCCGAGGATCGCCGGCTCGCGGCGGACGCCGAACAGCGGCTCTGTCACGCCTGATCAGCCCCCTTTCGTCGTGCCCGACTCCCGGTCCGTGTCCGGCTTCCGATCCGTGCCGGAATTCTGGTCCATGTCCGAGCCGTGACCCGCATCCGGGTCCGCGGCGGTGATGGGGGCCGCGATGTCCTCGAGCGACTGGCCCTCGGCGTCCACGCCCAGGATGATCTCGGCGATGCCGCCGACCGCCATCACCCCGGCCGCGATGAGGAAGCCCATGCCCACCACCGCGCGATCGCCGCTCTCGATGAAGTTACCGAACATCAGCGGGCCGATGATGCCGCCGACGCCGGTGCCGATCGCGTAGAAGAAGGCGATCGCCAGGGCGCGGGTCTCCATGGGGAAGATCTCCGACACCGTTAGATAGGCGGCCGAGGCGCCCGCGGTGGCGATGAAGAACGTCAACGACAACAGCACCACGAAGCCCCACAGGCCCCCGACCTCGCCCAGGAAGACGAAGTACAGCGGCACCGTCACCAGCGCTGACCCGATGTACGTGCCGGCGATCATCTTCTTGCGACCGACCCTGTCGAACAGCGGGCCCAGGGTGAGCGCGCCGAGGAAGTTCACGATCGCGAACAGCGCCAGCAGCAGGGGCGCGCTGCCCGAGTCGATGCCGTAGTAGTTCTGGTACAGCGTGCCCAGGTTGAAGGTGATGCCGTTGTAGAGGAACGCCTGACCGATGAACAGGGCCAGGCACAGGAGCGCCCGCTTGGGGTACTTGCCGAACGCCGTCTTGGCGATCTCGGTGAACGGGATACTGGCCCGCTGATGGATGGTGATCTGCTCGTCGCGGCCGACCCGCTCCAGCGGCTCGTCTTTCTCCTCCTCGACCTGCTCCTCGATGTCCTCCACGATCTCGTCGGCCTCGTCCTCGCGGCCGTGGATGAACAACCATCTCGGACTCTCCGGGACGTGCCTTCGGACGAAGATGATGACCACGCCCAGCAATGCGCCCACGCCGAGCGCGAAGCGCCAACCCAGGCCCTCGGAGAACCATGCGGTGTTGAGGAAGAACAGCGAATAGAAGGAGCCGAACGTCGCACCCAACCAGTAGGTGCCGTTGATGAGAATGTCCACGCGGCCGCGGTAGTTCGCGGGGATGAGCTCATCGACCGCCGAGTTGATCGCCGCGTACTCGCCACCGATCCCGGCGCCGGTGACGAATCTGCAGAGGAAGAACATCCACGGCTCGACCGAGAACGCCGTGGCGAACGTGGCGATGCAGTACACGACCAGCGTGAGCATGAAGAGCTTCTTGCGGCCCCACCGGTCGGTCAGCCGCCCGAAGAACAGCGCGCCCAGACAGGCGCCGAGAATGTAGATTGACGCCGCGAGACCGATCTGCCCCTCCGTGATGGGCAGGCCGCTGCCCGGCTCGACCAGCCGCGCGGCCAGCGAGCCGATGAGCGTGACCTCCAGGCCGTCGAGGATCCACACCGTCCCCAGGCCCAGGATGACCTTCCAGTGGATGCCCGCCCAGGGCAGGCGGTCCATCCGGGCGGGGATCGCCGTGGAGATGGTGCCCAGCTTGCGCTTGCCGGGTCCTGACCTGGTGTCGGGGGATGCATCACCCCGGGATCGCCGCTCCATGACGTGGTTCTATCCGGTGTTGACGCGCGTCGCATCCGGTGGCGCGGGCACGCGGGTAGCGGCACCACCGGGTCGGATAGCGTGCGCCGGGTGATCAACCCGATGAGTACCCATGTCCGCTCCGCCGCGCCGACGGATCTGGCTGGCGCAGCCGACACCCTCGCGGCCGCGTTCGCCGACTATCCCTGGACCCGCTTCGTCATCCCCGACGACGGCTACGCCGAGCGACTGCGCAGGATCCAGTTCCTCTACCTGCGTCATGCGCTCCAGCACGGGATTGTCGGCGTCACCGATCCGGCTGGCGGGGTGATCGCGCTCCTCCCGCCGGACGCCCCCGAGCCCGACCCCGCGACCGTGCAGGAGATCATCGCGCTCCACGGCGATCGAGCGGGTCGGCTCGCGCCCGGCGACAGCGCGCCACCGGCTGCGGAATCCGAGACCGCGGCGCCCGCACCGTGGCGACTCGAGACCCTCGGCGTACGCCCTGACCGGCAGGGTGCTGGGCTCGGCAGTGCGCTGGTGCGGTTCGGGCTCGAGGCCGCAGCGCGACACGCCGCGCACGCCGCACACGCAATCGCGCTGGAGACCTCCGATCCGCGAAACGTGCGGCTCTACGAGCGATTCGGTTTCGCCACCGTCGCGCACGCCGAGGTACCCGGCGGGCCTCCCGTGTGGGTGATGCGCTGCGACGCGGCCCCGCTGTGACCATCAGCAGACTCGCGCCGCGGATAAATGTCGACACCATTGCGAAGATTCGCAGCTTTCACCGCAGTGGTGCCAACAAGGATCGCAAAGGTGTAGACCAGCCGGGCTGGGCGGGGCCAGGCGGTGCCGCGGACGTGTTGGGCGCGCCGTGGCCGGCCCCGACCGTGCCGGCGGGGCCGCGGTGGGCCCGGAAGTGGCCGTCGATCAGCCACAGCGCCGGAATCAGTCCCGGCCCAGCACCGCCCACGCCTGCTCGGCGAGCTCAGGCGTCGCGGCCGCGACCACCGTGCCGCCCTCCAGCGGCTGCCGCCCGTCCGGGCCGGTGATCACCCCGCCCGCGGCCTCGATGATCGGGATCAGCGCCACGATGTCGTAGGAGTTGAGGTCGGACTCGACGACCAGGTCGACCCGGCCGGCGGCGAGCATGCAGTAGGCGTAGCAGTCGCCGCCGAAGCGCTGGAGACGAACGCGTCGGCCGAGTTCGTCGTAGCGGTCGCGGGTCGAGCCGCTGTCACCGAACATCGACGGATGCGTCGTGTACAGGATCGCCTCGGACAGCTCCGTGCAGTCCGACGTGCGCAGGTCCGTGATCTGCACCGAACCACCGTCCGCGGCCGGGCGACGCACCACGGCGCGGCCGCCCACCGCCGAGAACGTCTCGCCCAGGATCGGCTGATCCATCCAGCCCGCCACCGCGCGCCCGTCCTCGACCACGCCGACGAGCGTCCCCCAACCCGCCATACCCGTGAGGAAGGCCTTCGTGCCGTCGATCGGATCCAGGTACCAGGTGCGGGGGGCGTCGGCGGGGCCCATGGGGCCGTTCTCCTCCCCCACCACGCGATCGCCCGGCGACATCGCATTGATCCCCGCGCGCAGCAGTTCCTCGATCGCGCGGTCGGCCTCGGTGACCGGGTCGTAGCCGCGGTGGGCGCCGGGGCCGCCGGCGGAATCGGCGCCGCCGGAATCCACGCTGGCAGCAGAATCGGCACCGCCACCAACGCCGTGACCAGCGCCTGCCGCGTTCTTGTCGGCGGCACCGAGCGCGGCGAGGTCACCGTGGAAGTGGCGGCGGGCGATCCGGCCGCTGGCGGCGAGCAACTCGTCGAGGCGCTCGATCTGATCCGGTCCGAGAGGGCGGGAGGGCCGTGGCATCATCACACCATCGTGCCCCAGCCCCCGCTGCACCGCCGACCGGATCCCCCGACTCGGCCCTCTACACGTGCGGAAACGGCTAACGTGTTCACACCGCCCACCAACAGAGCCGAGGCGCGATGACCGCCCTGATGGATTTCCTCTCGACCCGCCGGGTCCAGCTGGCCACGGATTCCTGGCAGCACGTCAGCGCCACCGTGCAGGCCGTGCTGCTCGCGACCGTGCTGTCGGTGGCGGTCGGGGTGGCCGTGTACCGCAGCCGCACCGGCTCGGCCGTGGCCACCGGACTCGCCGCCACCGCGCTGACCATCCCGTCGTTCGCGCTGCTCGGCCTACTCATCCCGCTGCTCGGGCTGGGCGTGCTGCCCACCATGACCGCCCTGGTCATCTACGCCGTACTGCCGATCCTGCGCAACACGATCGTCGGCCTGGACGCGGTGCCGGCCGCCACCGTGGACGCCGCGCGGGGGGTCGGGATGAGCCGACTCGGCGTGCTGAGCAGGGTCGAGCTGCCGCTCGCGTGGCCCTCGATCCTGGCCGGCATCCGGGTGTCCACGCAGATGTCGATGGGCATCCTCGCGATCGCCGCCTACGTCAAGGGGCCCGGCCTGGGGAACCTCATCTTCGCCGCCCTGTCCCGCGTGGGAACGCCCACCGCCCTGCCGATGGCGCTCACGGCGACCGTCCTCGTCGTCGTCCTCGCTCTTGTCCTGGACGCCCTGCTCGTCCTACTCGGCCGCCTCACCATCAGGGGGAACCAGTGACCACTTCCACCGGCCGCGAGGCCCACGCCGACGGGCCCCGCACCAACAGAACCCGCACCGACGGCCCCAATACAGCTGTCTCGGGCGTGCCGATCGTCCTGGACGGCGTCACCAAGATCTACCCCGGCCAGGAGCGGCCGGCCGTCGACCGCGTCTCGCTCGACCTGCCGGCCGGTCACACGACGGTGTTCGTGGGGCCGTCCGGCTGCGGCAAGACCACCACGATGCGCATGATCAACCGCCTCATCGAACCCACCTCCGGCACCATCACGATCGACGGCGAGGACAACCGCCGCCTCGACGCCGACACCCTGCGCCGCAGCATCGGCTACGCCATCCAGGCCTCCGGGCTGTTCCCGCACATGACGGTCGCGCAGAACGTCGCCACGGTGCCGCGGCTGCTCAAGTGGAACAAGAAGCGCACCCGCGAGCGCGTGGACGAGATGCTCGAGCTCGTCGGCCTGGCCCCCGGTGACTACCGTGATCGCTATCCCGCGCAGCTGTCCGGCGGGCAGCAGCAGCGCGTCGGCGTGGCCCGGTCGCTGGCCGCGGATCCGCCGGTGCTGCTCATGGACGAGCCGTTCGGCGCGGTGGACCCCATCACGCGCGCGTCGCTGCAGGACGAGCTGCTGCGGCTGCAGTCCGAGCTGCACAAGACGATCGTCTTCGTCACCCACGATTTCTCGGAGGCCGTGAAGTTGGGCGACCGGATCGCGGTGCTCGGCCCCGGCTCGTCCGTCCTGCAGTTCGACACCCCCGAGGCGATCCTGGCCAATCCGGCCGACGAGACGGTCGCCGGGTTCATCGGGGACGACGCCGCGCTCAAGACCCTCACCCTCCGGCGCGTGGGGGACGTGGACCTGGGGACGACGACGACGGCGAGGGTGTCCGACGACCCGGCCGAGTTCGCCGCCCGCCTGCGCCGATCCGATGACGAGTGGGCCGTGGTGCTGGACGAGGCCGGCCGCCCGGTGCGCTGGGTCCGTGGGGACCGGGTGGCGCAGATGCCGGACCTGGGCTCGGGGGGCCAGCTCGTGAGCGGCACGGTCACGGTCGATTCGACGCTGCAGGAAGCACTGGACGGGTTGCTGTCGACGGCTAGTGCGACCACCGTGGTCGTCGACCGCGACGGCGTGTACCGGGGCACGATCGGGATCGACGACCTGGTCGACGAGTTGCGACGCATCCACCACCGGCACCACGACGACAAGCCCGCCGCCCCCGCCGACCGCGCCGGGCACCCTAACCCGGCCGACCCGTCATGAGCACGCCCACCGCCACCGAGACGCTGGCCCGCGGCGACACCGCCCGGCTGGCCATCCAGCCGGCGGCGGTGATCATCGCGGTGGTCGGGGTGCTGTGGTGGGCGTTCGCGAGCCCGATGACCGAGACCCAGGCGGCGTCGCTCAACGCGGCGTCCATCACCGAGCGGACCCTCCAGCACGTCCAGATCACCGTGACGGTGACGCTGATCGTGGTGGCCGTGGGCGTGCCGCTGGGGATCATCCTGACCCGGCGGCGCACCCGGTTCCTCGCGCCGGTCGCGATCGGGATCGCCAACATCGGGCAGGCGGCGCCGGCGATCGGTCTGCTCGTGCTGCTGTTCCTGGTCACCAACCGGACCGGGTTCTGGATCGGTGTGCTGCCGGTGGCGTTCTACTCGCTGCTGCCGGTGCTGCGGAACACGATCGTCGGCATCCACAACGTCGACCCCGCGCTCATCGACGCCGCGCGCGGCCAGGGCATGGCGCCGACGCGAGTCCTGCGCACTGTGGAGCTGCCACTGGCGGTGCCGTTCATCCTCGCCGGCCTTCGCACCACACTCGTGCTGGCGGTGGGCACGGCCACGCTGAGCTTTCTCGTCGACGCCGGCGGGCTGGGCATCTTCATCGACACCGGGTACCGGCTCCAGGACTACAAGACGATGGTCGTGGGTGCAGTCCTCGCGGTGGCGCTGGCGCTGCTCGTGGACTGGCTCGGCGCGGTCGGCGAGGTCCTGTTCAACCCAAAGGGGCTGCGATGAGAAGCGTCGCGCGGGTGCGGAGGCTGCTGGCCTCTCTGCTGGCCGTGGTGCTCGTGGCGACCGGCTGCGGCCTGAACAACGGCGGCTCGGTGCCGCTTCCCGTGGGCCCCGGCTCGCAGGGCGTCGTGCCCGAGCTCGAGGGCGTGAAGGTGACTGTCGGCGGCAAGGACTTCACCGAGGGCGTGATCGCCAGCTACCTGGTGGAGTTCCTGCTCGCCGCGGCCGGCATGGACGTCTCCGACATGTCCTCGCTGGCCGGCTCCAACAGCTTCCGGCAGGCGCTGGTCACCGGGCAGGTGGACATCGGCATGGAGTACACCGGCACCGCGTGGATGAGCTACCTCGGCAACGACGAACCGGTGCGCGACCCGCAGCAGCAGTGGGAGGCCGTGCGCGATGCCGACCTGGCCGAGCACGACATCCGCTGGCTGCCGCCGACCACCGTGGACAACACCTACTCGTTCGCCATGAACCGGGCCACGGCCGAGGCCACCGGGGTGACCACGTTCTCCGAGTACGCCGACCTGGTGCGATCCGATCCGCAGGCGGCCGTGAGCTGCATGGAGACCGAGTTCTCGGTGCGTCGGGACGGCTGGCCCGGCCTGGCGGAGGCCTACGGCTTCGACGCCGCGACCGTGCCGACGCCGATCATGCAGCCGGGGATCATCTACCAGGCCACCTCCGTGGGCCGCGAGTGCGCGTTCGGCGAGGTCTACACCACCGACGGCCGGGTAAAGGGCCTCGATCTGGTGGTACTGGAGGACGACAAGCGGTTCTTCCCCGTCTACAACCTCGCCACGGTGGTGCGGGGCAGCTACCTGGACGCTCATCCGCAGATCGAGCAGGTGCTGGCCCCTCTGATCGACCTGCTCACCAACGAGGTGATGGTGGAACTCAACATGCGTGTCGACGTGGACGGCGAGGACCCCGCGCTGGTCGCGAGGGATTTCCTGGTGGCCGAGGGGCTCGTGACGGCCGGCTGAGCCGGAGGTGGGTGCTGCGGCGATCGTGCGTGTGGCGGACAATCGCTGACACGACTACCGGTCAGGCGTCTGCGAGGAGGATTCCCATGCGCACCAACCCGCTCATCGCACTGCCCCGCTCAGCGCGGCGGCTGCCCCGGATGGCCCCGGACATGTCGCTGTTGCCGACGGGCCGGATCGTCACCCTCGCCGACGACGTGGTGACCAGGCTGTACGACACCGGCGAAGAGCACCTCCAGCCGGTGATCCTGCTGCACGGCATGGCCGCCACCGGCATGCTCAACTGGTATCAGACCTTTCAGCGCCTGCACGGCGAGTACCGGCTCATCGCCTACGACCAGCGCCATCACGGCATGGGCCACACCGGGAACTTCGACTTCCAGACCTTGTCGGAGGACGTCCTGCGGGTCGCCGACCACCTGGAACTGGAGCAGCCCGCGGTGGGCGGGTACTCGATGGGCGGGATCGTGGCGCAGCTGGCCGCCCGTCCTGATCCCTCCCGGCTCGGCGGTCTCGTGCTGGCCGCCACCGGCACCGGCGCGCAGCGCAACGCCCTGGAGAAGGCGACCCTCGGCGGGTTCGCGCGGACGGCCCCGCTCCTCAACGCGGTCCCGGTGGAGGTAGCCCGCGAGATCGAGGAGGAGGTGCCCGGCCCTACCGCGTGGGCGTTGCGGGAGTTGTCGTCGGTCTCCCTCGCCGCGCATCGCACGGTGATCAGTCAGGTCGCGCGCTTCAACTCCACGTCGTGGCTGCATGAACTCGACCTTCCGGTGGCGATCGTCAAGACGATGCGGGACATCGCGTTCCCGCAGTCGATCCAGGACGAGATGGCCGACCTGCTGCCGCACAGCGCGGTGTTCCCGATCCAGGGCGGCCACGCGGTGTGCGCCACCCAGCCGGGTCGGTTCGCCAGCCGGATGCGCACCGCGATCGGCTGGGTGGTCTCCAACGGGCGCTGACGTCCCGCCACCGAAACCCCCTCACCGGAGCGCCGCCCTGCGAACCCCGACCCCCCGGCATCCGCTCCAGCGCCTGCCCGAGGTCCCGGAACAGGCCCCCGGCCGCTGGAGCACTGAGTACTAGATCACCGAGTAGCGCACCGCGGTCACCACAAAGACGACCAGCGCGATCGCGCCCAGGATCACGCCCCACAGGCCCCGACGCTCGTTCGGCTCACCGCCGGCCATCATGCCGCCCGCCGGCCAGCGGGCGATCAGTCCGAAGGCGACCGCCATCAGCGCCGCGAGAAACGCCACGATGTTGAGCAGCGGCACCCACGAGAACAGCAGCGACCCGATCCCCAGTACCAGGGCGCGGGTGCCGAGATCCATACCCTCGGAGGTCGACTTCCGGGGCTTCGAGCCGCGCGGGCGGGGGCGCATGGGCATACCGCCAGCGTAGCGGCCGGGGCCCCGCCCGCGATGCCACGACGCACGCGACCCGGCCGGCCAGGGCGTGTCTCCTATAGCTAAGCCGTGCCCCACTTGATTGGGCCAGTAAGTGGATGTGTGGGAGCTCGCTCCCGACTTGCTTGCGAAGGCCGGATAATAGGACAGTGCTCGATGCAGATGACAGGATCACCTGGGGACCCAAGCGCATCGCGGTCGCTGGAGTCTCTGGCTCGGGAAAGACGACCTTGTGCGATGAGCTGGCAGAAGTCCTGCGTTGCGGGCGCGTCGAGTTGGACAGCCTCTACCACGGTCCGAACTGGACGCCACGAGAGACATTTCTCGAAGACGTAGAGGGCTTGATTTCAGCACCGTGCTGGGTCGTTGAATTGCAGTACCGCGAAGCGCGGCCCCTTATCGTCTCCCGAGCCGACACCATCCTGTGGCTGGACTACCCGACCAGGATCCAGATGACCCGCCTCATCCGTCGGACGGTCCGCCGACGCTTGCAGCGCGAGGAACTCTGGAACGGGAACTACGAGCCGCCACTGTGGAAAGCCCTCATCGACGAGGACCACATTCTGCGATGGGGTTGGCGCACGCGGAAGAAGCTCAAGCCGGTGATGCCGACGTTGGAGGGCCGGTTTCCGGGGCTACACGTCGTCCATCTGACGCATCCGTCACAGACCTCACGGTGGGTCCGCGCCCTGGCGAGAAGTTAGCTGAAGAACTGCCCGGCGATGAACCCGGCCAGCAGCACCGCGAATCCGCCGATCTCGCCCACGACGAGCGCCCACATGCCGATGTGCAGCGACGCCGTGGGGTTCTCGAACTGGTTGGTCGTGTCCTGCTTCGCGCCGTGGACGATGTAGGCCCCGATGGCCACGAGGAAGAAGAACACCAGTACGGAGGCGGCCGCGAGGTTCACCCACGTCGGCCAGCTGCTCAACTCCACGAACACCGCGATGAGCAGCGTGGCGAACGAATACAGCAGCGAAGCCCGGTGCGAGATGTCGACGTAAGGGTGCGCGAAGTGCTCCGGGCTGGTCGCCATCTGCCGGTACTTCCACACGCCGAGCACAAGTGCCAGCAGGAAGATCAGCCCGGCGGCGAGCAGCGTGAGCCGGGTGTCGATTCCGAGTTCCATGGGTCCTTTCGAGGGAGGCTAGAGAACAATCCACCTGACAAACCGTGGGGATTTGCAGACTTCGATCCTAGGTCACGTGGCCTGCCCGATGGCCGCGCAGCATCAATCTCGCTCACCGCCCTCCAGGAGAATCCATGCCGGATCACGTCGACTCCCCGCTCCGCCGCGTGCACGCCGCCGCGATCCAGTTGGAGGGCGTGCCCGGGCGGGTCGACCTCACGCTGGAACGCCTGGAGGCGATGATCGTCGAGGCCGGCGAGCGGGGCGCGAAACTCATCGCGGTGCCCGAGTTCTGCACGTCGCCGGTGCCGATGCGCGCCGAGGTCCACGCGGCGGTGCTGCCGCGCGATAACGCGGCGGTGGAGATGTTCCGACGGTTGGCCGCGCGGTACGGCGCGACGATCGGCGGTTCGATGTTGATCGCCGACGACGACGAGGTCTACAACCGCTATCACCTGGTCGAACCCGATGGCCGCGTCCACACTCATGACAAGGACCTGCCGACGATGTGGGAGAACTGCTTCTACACCGGAGGCCACGACGACGGCGCGTTCGACACCGCGCTCGGCGGGGTGGGGGTCGCGAGCTGCTGGGAGCTCATCCGCAACCAGACCGTGCACAGGCTGCGGGGTCGGATCGATATCGCGATGACGGGCACGCACTGGTGGACCGTGCCGAGCAACTGGGGAGGGCTCGCCTCGCGGGCGCTGGCTCCGGTCGCCCGGCGCAACCGCGCGCTGTCGGAGAACGCGCCCGCGGAGTTCGCCCGGCGGCTGGGGGTGCCGGTGCTGCAGGCCTCCCATTGCGGATCGATCCGATCGGACTTCCTGCTGGCACCGGGATCGGATCTCTCCGTCAGTTACGAGACCGAGTTCGTGGGAGCCACGCAGATAGTCGACCCGGACGGCACCGTCCTGGCCTCCCGGCGGACCACAGAGGGGCCCGGCGTCGTCTCTGCAGATGTCGAGCTCGGGGCCCGCGGTGGCGTCATTCCGGTGGGAGAAGATTTCTGGATTCCGGATCTGCCGCTACTGGTGCGCGGATACTGGCACCAACAGAATCTGGCGGGTCGGAGTTACTACAGGCGGTCAGGGCGGACAGCAGGCCTGCGGGCCGCGACGGGAGGTTGATGATCACATCGGAATCGGCGGGAGTCCCGCAACGCGTGTCGACCGGCCGGCTCCCCGGCTGGGACGAGGTCGAATCGCTCACCGTCACCGCCCACGAGCGCTACCGCGACCTGCACGACGGCACGGTCGCGGACTACATCCCCGTCCTCGCCGAGGCCGACCCCGGCCTGTTCGGTCTCGCCGTGAGCGAGGTCAGCGGTGCGGTTCACAGGGTCGGCGACAGCGCCCACACCTTCACAGTCCAGTCGGTGTCCAAGGCATTCGTCTACGCCCTCGTCTGCCGCGAGTACGGGCACGAGGTGGTCAAGGACCGGGTGGGCGTCAACAACACCGGCCTGCCCTTCAACTCGGTGATGGCGATCGAACTGAACGACGGCCACCCCATGAACCCGATGTCAACGCGGGCGCGATCGCCACCACCGCGTTGATGCCCGGCGCCACCCCGGCCGAGAAGTGGGAGCTGATCCGGACCGGCCTGTCCGCGTTCGCGGGCCGTCAGCTGACCATGGACGGCACGGTGTACGCCTCGGAGATGGGCAGCAATCACCGGAACAAGGCGATCGCGCGACTCCTGGAGAGCTACGGCCGGCTCGACGCCGACCCGCTGGAGATCGTCGACGTCTACACCCGGCAGTGCGCCCTCCTGGTGACGGCGGAGGATCTGGCGGTCATGGGCGCGACCCTCGCCGACGGCGGCGCGAACCCGGTGACCGGCGAGCAGGTGGTCTCCCCCGAGGTCTGCCGCGACACGCTGGCGATGCTCGCCGCGAGCGGCATGTACGAGAGATCCGGGGAGTGGCTGTTCGAGATCGGCATCCCCGCCAAGTCCGGGGTGGCCGGCGGGATCGTCGCGATCGCCCCTGGCAAGGGCGCGATCGGCGCGTTCTCGCCCCGCCTGAACTCGGCCGGGAACAGCGTGCGCGGCCAGCGGGCGATCGCCTACCTCTCGCGAGCCCTCGGGCTCAACCTCTTCGCCTCCGATGCGGACGCGCGGATCGGCGGGACCGTCGCAGCGGAAAGGACACGTTCATGACCACCACGACGCCCATGCACCACGAGCAGGAGGAACGCCGGTCCTGGCTCCCGATGGTCGGGCTCTTCCTCGGCCAGATCGTCATGTCGTTCAACGTCTCCGCGCTACCGATCTCGATCGGCGGGATGGTCTCCGATTTCGGGGTCCCTCCCACGGTCGCCGGGTCGACGATCGTCATCTACGGCCTGGTGGTGGCAGCCCTGGTGATGACCGGGGCCAAACTCGGTCAACGCCTCGGGTGGGTGCGGATCTTCCGTATCGTCGTCGTCGTCTTCGCCTGTTCCTCCCTCATGATGATCTTCTCCCCCTCGGTGGGCTGGGCGATCGCGGGGCAGGCCCTCGCCGGCGCCGCGGCGGCGATCATCGTCCCCGCGCTGGTGGCGCTGATCGCCGAGAACTACAGCGGTGACCAGCAGGCCACCGCGATCGGCTCGCTGGGGTCTGCCCGCGCGCTGGCCGGCGTGAGCGCGTTCCTCATCGGCGGCACCCTCGGCACCCTCGTGGGCTGGCGGCCCGTCTTCTGGATCGTGTTCGCGATCGCGGTCGCCGTGTTCGCGCTGAGCTTCACGCTGCGGTCCGACCGCGGCGACTCGTCGATCACGATCGACGTGGTGGCCGCGTTCCTCATCGGCATCGCGATCATGGTCCTCACCCTGGGGTTCAACAACCTCAACGCGTGGGGCGCGTTCTTCGCCGGGCCCGGCGCGCCGTTCGACCTCGGGGGGATCTCGCCCGCCCCGATGCTCATCGTGGTGGGCATCGTCCTGGGCCAGGCGTTCTTCCTGTGGACGAGGCGCCGCATCCGCGAGGGCAAGGTCCCGCTGGTCGACCTGTCGGTTCTCGGTTCGGGGCGCGAACGTGCGGCCGTGTACGCGATGTTCATCGTGGTGGCGCTCGAGGCGGCCCTGAACTTCACCGTGCCCCTCTACATCCAGGTGGTGCAGGGACGCACCCCGTTCGAGACGTCGCTGGCGATGATGCCCTTCAACATCACCGTGTTCATCACCGCGACGCTGATCGTGCGCTTCTACAAGCGGTTCAGCCCGCGCACGATCGGGGTCGCCGCGTTCACGCTGGCCACCGCCGCGCTGGTGTGGCTGTCGTTCGTGGTGAACAACAACTGGGAGACGCTGCCCACGATCATCGGGCTGGTGGCGTTCGGTATCGGCCAGGGCGCGCTCGTGACGCTCGTGTTCAACGTCCTCGTCACCTCCGCCCCGGCCGAGCTCGCCGGCGACGTGGGCTCGATCCGCGGCAGCACCCAGAACCTCGCCTCCGCGGTCGGCACGGCCGTGGTCGGCGCGCTACTCGTGGCGCTGCTCAGCGTCGGCATCGGCAGGGCCGTGGTCGAGCACCCGGCGCTGCCGCCTGAGCTCATCGCGCAGGTGGACCTGGACAGCGTGAACTTCGTGTCCAACGACGACCTCGACGAGGTGCTGGCCCGGACCGACGCCACCGCCGAGCAGATCGACTACGCGGTGCAGCTCAACGAGGAGGAGCGCCTGCGGGCCCTCAAGATGGGGCTGCTGATCCTCGCCGGGATCAGCGCGCTGGCGATCCTGCCGGCGTCGCGGCTGCCGCGCTATCGGCCGCACGAGATCGCCGCCGGTTAGTGCGGTTCCCCGGCTGACCGGCCGGCCCCGGCCTGCAGGGTCGGTCGGCCGGTCGGGCGGCGGCCGGGCCCTTCAGCGGGATTCGTCCAGCCGCGCCACCCGGCGGACGCCCGCCGTCTGGCGGTACGAGGACTCGACCAGCTCGGCCACCTCATCCCAGTCCACGTCGCCTGCGTCCAGCGGCAGGGCCAGCCACCCGGCCGGGCCGTAATAGGCGGGCACGTGGAACCTCTCGTCCTGGTCCAGCGCCAGACGCTCGGCCGGATCCGGAAGGACGAGCAGGGCCCGATCGAGCAACGGATCGGCGTGGTCGCCCTTGACCTTGCCGCCGTAGACCGCGAACACCTTGGTCGTGAACCAGACCACCCGGCCGTGGGAGATCTTCTCCGCGGCGTCCGGGAACTCCATGCAGATGCCCCGCAGCCGGGCGAGCAGCGGATCGTCGGCGTCGAACATGATCGGGTGTGCCACGCGGATAAGAATACGACCGGGGCCGGGCCGGACTGCGCGACTTGCGCGAACCGAATTTCGCCGAGTGGTCTGACCCGCTCACATTCTCCCAGGACAGGCCCTGGCGCCAGCAAGATTTGCGACCACGCGACAACAGCGCGAGCGGCAGACCCGGCCCGGCCGGCACCCCGCGGCCCGGCAGCGCGGGCGGCACACCCGGCCGGCTTTCTGCGGCCCGCGCCCCGCGCGACCTACCCCGCGGGCAGATCAGAGATGGACGTCGTTGTAGGCGCGCTCGTCCTCGATCGGCTCGAGGTGGCTGGCGATGTGGGAGTTCGGCAGGGCCGCGTGGATCTCCTGCTCGACCGTCTCCACCAGGTCGTGCCCGCGATCGACGCTCCAGTCCCCCGGCACCAGGGCGTGGAACTCGACGAAGCGCCACTTGCCTGACTCACGGGTGCGCAACTCGTGGAAGTCGACGCGCCCCGGCTCGCGATGGCGATCCAGCACCTCCTCGATCGCCCGGTTGTCCTCTTCCGGGAGGGTTGCGTCCATCAGCCCCATCCCGGATTCCTTGACCAGCTTGTAGCCGATGAACAGGATGTTCAGCCCCACTCCTATCGCCACCAACGGGTCGAGGATCTCCCACCCGGTGAGCCACGCGAGCGTCAGGCCCACCACCACGCCGACGGAGGTGATCACGTCGGTGATGAGGTGCTTGCCGTCCGCCTTGAGGGTCGGCGAGCGGTGTGTGGTGCCGGCTCGCACGAGAGCCGCCCCGACGATCCCGTTGATCACCGCGGCGACCACCGAGATCGCCAGGCCGACGCCCATGGATTCCAGCGGTGCCGGATTGATGATGCGCTCGACACTCACCACGAGGATGAACGCGGCGGCTATGAAGATCATCGCGCCCTCGACGCCCGCCGAGAAGTACTCGGCCTTGGAGTGTCCGTACTGGTGGTCGTCGTCGGCCGGTCGCTCGGCGACGGTCACCGCCCCGACCGCGATGAGGGCGGCGACCAGGTTGACCACCGACTCCGCGGCATCGGAGAGCAGGCCCACCGAACCGGTGACATACCAGGCCGCCATCTTGAGCACGATGGTGACGATCGCCGTGGCCACCGAGAGCCACGCGAACTTCTTGAGTATCGACACGCGGACGAGCCTAGTCCGACCACCAGCGGTCCCGCTCCGGCGCTCGTCCGCCCCGATCCGACCCTCGGGACCGCCCTCCCGGGCAGCGTGATGCCGGTAGTCTCGTGACATGCACGTAGGACTGATCTGGCTCGGGGCAGCAGTGCTGCTCGCCGCCGGAGAAGCGGCGGGTGGCGAACTGTTTCTGCTCATGCTGGCCGCCGGGGCGCTCGGGGGTGCGGGCGCGGCGTTCCTCGGCGTGCCGATCTGGGGGCAGGCTCTGGCGTTCGCCCTCGTCTCCGTCATCATGCTCGTCGCCGTGCGCCCGGTCGTCCGACGTCGTCTCCTCGCGGCACTGCCGGAGCACGACACCAACACCGCAGCGCTGACCGGGCGGGACGGAACCGTCGTCGAGGCCATCGACTCCTCGAGCGGGCTGATCGAGATTTCCGGGGACACCTGGACGGCGCGGCCGCTCATCGAGGGCGAGACGTTCGCCGCGGGCGAGAAGATCCTCGTGCATGAGATCGAGGGCGCCACGGCCATCGTCGTGCGCGGCTTCTAGGACCGTCGCGGACTCCGCATCGGTCTGACCAATAAACCCGACACGCACGACACAACCAGAGGAATGCCATGGGTGGATTGATCTTCCTTGCCGTCATCGTCATATTAATCGCCTCGGTGGTGGTGAGCTCGGTCAAGCTCATCCCCCAGGCGGAGGCCGCCGTCATCGAGCGGCTCGGTCGCTACCAACGAACCGCCAGCGGTCAGCTGACGCTGATCATCCCGTTCATCGACAGGGTGCGTGCCAAGGTCGACCTGCGCGAGCGGGTCGTCACCTTCCCGCCGCAGTCGATGATCACCGAGGACAACCTCACGCTGAGCATCGACACGGTCGTCTATTTCCAGGTCACCGACCCCAAGTCGGCGGTCTACGAGATCAACAACTACATCATCGCTGTGGAGCAGCTCGCCACCACGACACTGCGTAACGTCGTCGGCGGTCTGACGCTCGAGCAGACGCTCACCAGCCGCGACATGATCAACAAGCAGCTGCGTGGCGTGCTCGACTCCGAGACGGGTCGCTGGGGACTGCGTGTGGCCCGCGTCGAGCTGCGGTCGATCGATCCGCCTCCCTCCATCCAGGACTCGATGGAGAAGCAGATGCGCGCCGACCGCGAGAAGCGCGCCACCATCCTCACCGCCGAGGGCCAGCGCGAGGCTGCGATCACCACGGCGCAGGGCGCCAAGCAGGCCGCGATCCTCGACGCCGAGGGCAACAAGCAGGCGGCCATCCTCTCGGCCGAGGCCGATCGCCAGTCCCGCATGCTGCGCGCGCAGGGTGAGCGTGCGGCGCGCTACCTCGTCGCCGAGGGCCAGGCTGCGGCGATCGCCCGCGTCAATGCGGCGGTCAAGGCGTCCAAGCCGACGCCGGAGATGCTGGCCTACCAGTACGTGCAGAATCTGCCGGAGATGGCCAAGGGCGACGCCGCCACCATGTGGATGATCCCGTCGCAATTCGGCGACTCGCTGGAGAATTTCGTCAAGGCCGTCGCGAAGAAGGACGACGACGGGGTGTTCCGCTACGAACCCTCCGAGGTCGACACGGATGCGGATCTGCCGTCCGCGCCGGACGCGTGGTTCGACACCTCCACCGATCCCGAGATCGCGCGGTCCGTCGCCATGGCGGAGGCCGCGGCGAAGGGCACCACCTCGGTCGACGAGGAGGAGACCCGCGCGAGCAAGCCGAGGCCCGGCGTGTTCGACATGGTTCCCGAATCCGAGGGTGGGGCCGCGCCCGACCCCTCTACATCTGGCCAGGCTGCACCCGGACAGGCCGGCACAGCCGCAATCGACGGGCCGCAGGCCCCACAGCCTGGGACTTCGCCCAGCAGCTACAGTGCCTACCCGGTCGAGGGCGAGCAGTCCCGCTGACCATCTGCGTCGACCAGCTCCACGGTGACGCCTCACGGCCCACCCACAGGTCGTAACATGAAAGAGTGACACGTAACACTCGCCGCGGCGCCGACCGTCCTGCCGACGCAGTGCCTGACAGCACAGCGTCCGGTGATGCATCCTCCGACAGCCCTTCTGCGGAGGATGCGGACGGCGGCGCCGCTGTCGTTCATGACGCGGAGGACATCCGCATCATCGAGGTGGCGTGTTCGGTCCTCGCCGAGCGCGGGATCAAGGCGTCGAGCACGGACGTCATCGCACGAGCGGCCGGCGTGACCCGGGTGACCCTCTACCGGCGACTTGGGACGCGCGACCAGATGCTCCGCGCCATCTACGCGCACGAGGCACAGCGGTTGATGATGTCCGTCAACGCCCGGTTCACGTCGTTCGAGTCGCTGGAATGGGACCCGGTGCGGCACGTCGAGGATCTGCTCGTGGGCACGGTGTTCGACATCCGCGAGAGCGAGTTGGTCCGCCGGCTCATCGAGGTGGACAAGATCGAGACCATGGCCGTGCTGGCCGGGCAGTCCGACTCGGTGCTCGCCGCGATCACCGAGATCGTCGCGGAGTTCGTCCGCAACACGTGGGACGCCGACGTCCACACCCGCGCGATGACCGACACGGAGGTCGAGGACCTGTCGCGCGAGGTCGGCAGCGCCGTCGGCCGGTTCCTCCACTCGCTGGTGGTGATGCCCGACGGCCCGCCGCTCGTGCAGTCCGAGGACGAAATCCGTGGCCTCGCGCGGCGCGTGCTCGTCCCGATGATCTTGCAGCGCTGAGCGTCCGACAACAGCGCCGGGGAACCCTGCTCGTCACGCCAAGCGCCGCTACAGCGCGGTGGGCAGGCTCTCCGCACCGAGTTCGTGTTCCAGCGCCTCACGCAGTCGCGGGTAGCGGAAGTGATGATCGAGCTCGGTCAGCGCGTGAGGCAGGACCCGCTGATCCGCCAACGCGAGTTCGTCGGCGCCCCGCGTGCCGAGGAGCAGCCCAGGTGCCCACCCCGGCACCGGGACCACCGTCGGGCGATGCAGCACAGCGCCGAGTTCCCGCGTGAAGTCCGCGTTGGTGACCGGCTCCGGCGCGGTGCCGTTGACGACACCGGCGAGCGCCGGGTCGACGATCGCCCGCAGGTAGATGTCGGTGAGGTCGTCGAGCGAGATCCACGACATCCACTGCCGCCCGGAGCCGAGGCGACCGCCCAGGCCGGTCCGGGTGATCGCCGCCAGCGGCGGCAGCATCCCGC
Organism: Dietzia sp. NPDC055340; assembly: GCF_053645335.1. Classification (NCBI taxonomy): domain Bacteria; kingdom Bacillati; phylum Actinomycetota; class Actinomycetes; order Mycobacteriales; family Dietziaceae; genus Dietzia; species Dietzia sp. NPDC055340. The sequence goes on from NZ_JBSHML010000007.1 coordinate 137,328, forward strand.
CGGCCGCCGAGAGCACGAGCCCGGTCCGCACGTTCACCACGCGCGCACCGGCCTGCCGGGCGGGTTCGCAGGCGCGCTCCCAATCCGCGACAATCGCGGCGAGCGACCCGGTCCCGTTGGCCGCCGATTCGGACAGTGGTTCCCCGCCGCGGTCGGCGCCGTAGAAGCCGACGGCCGACGCACACACCATCGCGGTAGCGCCGTCGCGCGCGGCCACGAGTTCCGCCAGCCGGCGGGTGGGGTCGGTCCGGCTGTCGCGAACCTTCCGCAGGTGGCTGCAGGTGAAACGACCGGCGATCGACGCGCCGGCCAGGTGGACCAGGACGTCGACGCCGTCGAGCAGATCAGTCGCAGGAGCGGCCGGGTCCCAGATGCGCTCGGACCGGTGAGCGGGGGCGGGGTCGACGGCGTTGTCGTCGTCGTAACTCCCGGCGTCGTCTCTACCGGCGTTGAGGCCACCGCCCGGGCGGGTCAGCCGGATGACGCGGTGCCCCGCGACGCCGAGGAGCGCGGTCACCGCCGTGCCGATAAGGCCAGACGCACCCGTCACCGCGACGGTCAGGGGCGTCGCCGCCGGCGCCGCTGCCGAGCCGAACTGCGCGATCGTCGCCAGATCGGCGGCCATCTGGCGGTGCCGGTAGGCGAACACACGCGTCAGCATCGGCTCGGGGACGCGGGCCTCGACGCGATCGCCGAGCATGGCGGTGCCGGTCGGTCCGGCGGTCACGGTATGCACGTGCACCCAGCCGGTCGCCGTGGCGTAGGGCTCGGACACGCAGCGGTCGACGAAGCGCTCGCCGTCGACGAAACCCTGGGGGTCGTGCCGCGCGACCCACCGGGGGCCGAACCGTGCGGCCAGCGGTCCCGGCAGGGCGGTTCGGGGTTCGAGTACGGCCTCGCCGTTGCGCAGCGATCCCGCCTCGTGCACCGGGCGCAAGGACATGAACGGTGGGGACAGCCGCCGCAGCGCGCCCGGCGCGGCGAGGTAGCGCCACGCCTCGGCCGGGGGCACGGGAACCGTGCAGCTGACGTCGATGCTCATCGGACCGCACCCATCACTCTCGTCAGGGCAGCAGGCACAGCGGCGTCACATCGCCGCGGCCTTCTGCCATCGGAACGGTGAGGAAGGCGCACGACCACCAACCCCGGTTTTCGATCACCTGTCGCACCGTCGACCACTGCTCGGGAGCGAGCACCGGTTCACGACTGAGCACGAATCCCGAAGACCGGGTGGGATCACCCACGATGGCCACCGAGTAGTCGTCGGCCAGATAGGTGATCCGGTAGTTGACGGGCCCGTTCTCGTCCTGGAACGGAACCATCGGGAAGTTCACCCGGAGCGAGGCGTTGGTGTCGGTGTCGCGGACGGTGGCCTCACCCTCGATCACGGAATCGGAGCTGACGGCCGAACCGCAAGTGTTGCGGACCGACACCGTGCCGGGGGAGGTGATCTCGTACTCGCCCTTGGTGTCGTTGGTGCACTGCAGCGTGTACGGCTGCGGGATGGCGGCCACCTGATGCCACTGACCCGCATATCTCTCCAGGTCGACGGAGTCGACCTGGCTGAGCTCGGGTCCCCCCACGGAGCCGAGCGCGACGCCGTCGGGCAGCAGTTGCGAGGAACCGCCCCCCAGGCGTCCTCCGTCGGTGAGGTCCTGGGCGCCTGCGGTCGGGGCGGCCCCGAGACCGGCGGCGAGCAGTGGCGCGATCACCGAGATGGTGACCAGTGAGCGGATTCGGGTAGCGCGGAGCGGATTCATGAGTGGATCTCCTGTGCGGTATCGGCGGGGGTGGCGTTGGTGCTGTGAGCGGAACCGGAGGTGTCGTGTGCATTCCGGGAGGTACGGGCGCCGGCGCCGCTCCGCGGATTACCGGGCCACCAGACCTTGTCACCGACCAGGGTGAACAGTGCCGGGACGACGAGCGTGCGAACGACGAAGGTGTCGAGCAGCACGCCGAGCGCCACGATCACGCCGACCTGGGTGAGCACGATGAGCGGCAGCACGCCGAGCACCACGAACACCGAGGCCAGCACGATGCCGGCGGAGGTGATGACGCCGCCGGTCAGCGCGACGGCACGAACCATGGCCTCGCGGGTGGCGTGGGTGGCCGCCTCCTCCCGGGCGCGGATCGTCAGGAAGATCGAATAGTCCACGCCCAGCGCCACCAGGAACAGGAAGCTGTACAGCGGCACCGAGACGTCCAGTCCGGGGAAGCCCAGGATCTGGGTGGTGACGAAGGTGCCGAGCCCGAGCGCGGCGACCGACGACAACACCGTGGCAGCCATCACCAGCAACGGGGCGATCAGGGACCGCAGCACGAGCATCAGGACGACGAAGACCACCAGCAGGATGAGCGGCGCGATCAGCGTGAAGTCGCGGACGTTGCCCTCGGAGGTGTCGACCGCCTTGGCGACCGAACCACCGACGAGCGCCTCGGAGCCGGGGACCGTGTCGACGGCGTCGCGTAGGCCGAGCACACTCTCCTCCGAGCGTTCGGTGGCCGGAGCGGCGTCCAAGACGACGTTCACCCGGCTCCAGCCGGTGCCGGATTCTCCCGACGGGGTAGCGGAGACCACGCCCGTGACGTCCTGGACGGCCTCGAGGACCTGCCCCTCGGTTCCCGTACGGGTGACGATCGTGACGGGGTCGGTGACGCCGGCCGGGTAGTGCTCGGCCGCCGTCTCCAGACCTGCGGCTGATTCGGACGCGGTGCGGAACTGCTCGGTCTGACTCAGTCCCACGCGCGTGCCGAGGAGCCCGCACGCCAGCACGACCAGGAGCAACACGCACGACACCAGAACGGTGACGGGCCTCCGGACCACACGCGAGGCGATCCGGCCCCAGATCCCGGGCGGGACCTCGTCGTCGAAGCCGGCGGGGGTCGTCGACGTGTGCAGTTCGTGTTTGCCGTGCTGCTCATGCTCGCCCCGCGTCGCGGAGCCCACCGCGGAGCCCGTGGGGGCGGGAGTGGCGGGGCGCGGGATGAACGGCCAGAACAGACCCCGGCCGCACACGGCGAGCGCGGCGGGCAGTGCGATCAGCGCGAAGATCACGGCGATGATCAGCCCGACTGCCGCGGAGATACCGAGCGAGCGGTAGTTGGGCAGGGTCGCCAGCAGCAGGGTGAGCAGAGCCAGGACGACGGTGATGTTGCTGGCCAGGATCGCGGGCACGGCACCGCGGTACGCGGCGCGCAGGGCGCCGCGCCTGTCCTCGTTCTTGCGCAGTTCCTCGCGGTAGCGGGAGACGAGGAGCAGCGCGTAGTTTGTGCCGGCGCCGAAGACGAGGACGGAGACGATGCCCGACGTCGAGCCGTCGACGGTGACGCCCACGACCTCCCCGAGCGCGGCGACGACGAGCGAGGCGACCCGGTCGGCGACTCCGATGATGATCAGCGGGACCAGCCACAGCACCGGGGAGCGGTAGGTGATGATGAGCAGCACCGCCACGACCAGCGCGGTGGCGGCCAACAGCCGGAAATCGGCGCCCTCGAACGCTGCGGCGGTGTCGGCGGCAAAGGCCGGACCACCGGTGAGCTGCGCACTCACTCCGTCGTCGAGACCGTCCGAGACGGCGGCGCGCATGTCGGCGACGAGTTCATTCCCCTCGCTGCCCGACAGGATCTCGGAGTCGACCGGCACGAGCATCAGGGCGGCCGCACCGTCCTCGGACGGGATGGGCCCCTGGGCCGGGACGCCCACGACCTCGGACATCCGCTCGCCCGCGCCGACCGCGGTGGCGATGCCCTGCGGCCCCAGCTCGCCGCCGTCGGTCCGGCTCACGACCAGGACCGCCGGAACCGAGCCGGAGTCGGGGAACTCCGACTGGATCTGCGCCACGAGGGCGGACTCGGCGTCGTCGGGCAGCGTGTTGGGAGCCTCGGACGCGGACCCGGACGACGCGAACGCGAACACCGCACCGGCGGCCACCAGCATGACCAGCAGCATCACCCAGGCGGTCACCCGGCCGGTGAGGACACCGACCCAGCCGCTGTCGCGGGCGGGTCCGTGCGCGACGGGCCCCTTCACCGCCGGGTCTGCCGGTGGTGTGTCCGGTGACGATTGATCCGCTGTCATCAGTTCCCTTGTCCGCGCATGAAGTGGGGCGCTTTTATATGGCTATGCGTTGTATTCGGAGAGGAACGCCGAAAGGATGGCATTGACCTCGTCCGGGCGCTCCATACTGGGCGAATGCCCTGCTCCGGGGATCTCGTGGAAGCTCGTGTTGTCGATGAGCTCCTCGAGCCGCCGCGACTTGGCCGGGGGCGTCGCGGCATCCTCGGCGCCGACCATGATGAGGGTCGGCGCGATGATCCGGACGGCCTCGTCCTCACACGGGTCCCGGTCCGCGACGGACTCGATCGCCTTGGCCAGGCCCGCACGGTCCGTCCGATCGAGCGCCGCCAGCCAGTCTTCCACCCACGGGGCGTCGATGTTCCCCGGGGCCAACATGATGGGCGCGACCCGGGCACGCAGTGGCCGGACCCCGGTGAGCCGGTACACCTTCGACAGCGTCTTGTACTTACTGCGATTGGCGGGCTCCTCGGCTGTGGCGGCGGTGTCCATGAGGGTCAGGGTGTGGACCGACTCCGGCTGCCGGGCCGCCAGGCGCATCCCCACGAAACCGCCCATCGACAGGCCCACGAAGTTCACCACGGGGATCTGCAGGTGGCGCAGCAACTCGGCCACGTCCACGGCGAGCGTGTCCATGTCGTACCCGCCCCGCGCCCGCGGCGAGTTGCCCTGGCCCCGGAAATCGATGGTCACGCAGCGGTAGTCCGCCCGGAGGTGTTCGATCTGGCGGTGGAACATCCAGCCCGAGAACAACAGTCCGTGGGCGAAGAACACCACCGGGGCGTCCTCGCGGCCCTCGGGTACGCCGGTGTCGGTGTAGGCGATCGTGGTGTGGCCGCGGTGGAACGTGGGCATCGGGACTCCTCGTCAGAGCTGTCACAGCCGCTGTCGCGGCCGCCTGGGCCCACGATACGGTGACGCGGGCCACCGCATCGGCGACCGCGCGGCTCAGCCGCGCGCAACCCAGCGGCTCGCCGTCCCGCTCACCGCAGGGTGACGAGCCTGCGCGGGTCCTCGGGGCCGGCGGCGCGCTCGAGGTGCTGGTGCTCGTTGACCGAGATGCAGTTCATGCCCTCGCGGCCCACCACGACACGCGCGATACCCGTGTTGACGGTGACGCGCTGCAGCCGGGTCCACAGCCCCACCACGCCTTCGCTGTCCGCCAGCAGACCGGCGGCCGCCAACGAGATCGTGCCCGCCGACGACACCACGACCGTCGTCTTCCCCGTTCCCGAGCGCTCCGCGGCAGCGGCGAGCGAGGCGGTCGTGGTGCTCGTGTACTGCGCGAACGCCTCGAGCCCAGCCCAGTGGCCGAGCGCCGCGTCGAGCTTGCGCTGGAAGGCCTGCTTGGCCTCCGCGGACGAGCCGGCGGTGTCGAGGGTGCCGTGCTCGGCCGACAGTCCAGCCACCCGCGCGGCCTCGAGGACCTCGTCGGCGTCGTACTCGGCCCAGCCCTCGTCGACCTCGACCGGGCAGTCCCAGTCCGCGTGCTCGCGCAGCGCCGCCAGGATGCCCTCGGCGGTCTCGCGTTGCCGACGCAGTCCGCCGTGGATGATCACGTCCGGCCGGAGTCCCCGGGCGGCCATGTCCTCGCCGGCCAGGCGCGCCTGCAGATGCCCGGTCTCCGACAGCCGGTCATAGTCGCCGGAGCCGAACGAGGCCTGCCCGTGGCGGACGAGATGAATGGCACCCATCAGCGATTCTCCCTTCCGTCGTGGCCGGTGATCGCGCCGAGGATCCCGCCCACCCTGGTGCGCACGTCGTGCACGCCGCCCGCGACCAGCGGGATCGCGACCCGCGGCACGGCCAGCAGCTCGGGCAGCACGTCGCGCACCCCGATCCGGCCCGGCGTGAGATCACCGTGCCCGGTACGGATGATGCGCAGGCAGCGCTGCTCGAGCAGCCCCACGGCCGGACGGAATGCCCGGAACGCCGGGTTGGTGGTCTGCCGGTGGAAGTAGCGGTGGTTGATCTGCTGCGCGATCACCGCGAGCCGGAACAGGCCGAACACCTCGTAGAACCGCCACTGCTCCTCGGTGATCGTGATCCCCGCGAGCCGCGCGTACCGGTCCACCACCTGCTGGCGGGTGAGCATGCCCGCGGCGTTGGTGGGCTGACGGCGGAAGGCCTTGAACACCGGGCCGTCGTCGTCCTGCACCCAGTAGGCCAGGGCGCCGCCCAGGTCCATGAGCGGATCGCCCACGGTGGCCATCTCCCAGTCCAGGACGCCCACGACGGTCGTGACGTCGTCGGGGTCCAGCACCAGGTTGTCGAACCGGAAGTCGTTGTGGATCAGGCAGTGTCCCGAATCCTCGGGCTGGTTGGCCTCGAGCCACTTCATCACCGGCGCGAAATCGGGCACGTCGGCGGTGCGCGCCCGCCGGTAGCGGGCGGACCAGCCCTCGACCTGCCGCCGCACGTAGCCCTCGCCGCGGTCGAGCTCCTCGAGCCCGGCCGCCGCGATGTCCACCGAGTGCAGGTCGACGAGCGCGTCCACCGCCGCCTCGGACAGTCGACGGGTGGTGACGCGGTCCATGCGCAGCTCACGTGGCAGATCCTTGCGCAGGATCGTGCCCGCCATCCGCTCCATCACGTAGAACTCGGAGCCGATGACCGCCATGTCGTCGCAGTATCCGACCATGCGCGGCACCAGCGGGTACACCGGCCGCAGCCCCGACTGCACCTGGTGCTCCCGGCGCATGTCGTGCGCGCCCCGGGCCTTGGTGCCGATCGGCGGGCGACGCAGGACCAGGTCGACGCCGGGGTATCGCAGCAGGTAGGTCAGGTTCGAGGCGCCCCCGGTGTATTGCCGCACCTCCGGCAGGACCGGGTTGTCGTCGTCGCCCAGTTCCACGCCGGCCAGCACCGACGGGTCATCGGGGGTGATCGACCGTAACCACGCGGCCACGGCCTCGACGTCGAACGAGTCCTCCCCGCGCACCTCCCCCGTGCCGGGGACGCGTCGGCGCAGCGCCGGGTCGTGGTCGCGTGAGGTCTGGCGGTCGCGTGCGCTCATCGGCTCTCCTCGGCGGTGGTGCGCGCCGCGGCGGCGTCGCGGTAGGGGGCGAGCAGGGCACGGGCGACGACGCCGAGGTGGACCTCGTCCGGGCCGTCCGCCAGCCGCAGTGCCCGCGCCGTGGCGTACGCGCCGGCCAGCGGGAAATCGTCGCTCATCCCGGCGCCGCCGTGGAGCTGCATCGCCATGTCGATGACCTGCTGCGCCATGCGCGGGACGGCGGCCTTGATGGCGCTGACCTCGACCGCGGCCTGTCCGTCGGTGTCGAGCTTCCAGGCGGCGTGGTGGACGAGCAGCCGCGCCTGGTCGATCGCGATGCGCGCCTCGGCCAGTCGCTCGCGGTTGCCGCCCAGGTTGACGATCGGCTTGCCGAACGCCACCCGCTCCGACGCCCGGCGGCAGGCCAGGTCCAGCGCGAGCTCGGCCAGGCCGATGAGACGCATGCAGTGGTGGACGCGCCCCGGGCCGAGGCGGCCCTGCGCGATCTCGGCGGCGCGACCGGGGCCGGCGATGATGTTGTCGACCGGCAGCCGCACGCCCTCCAGTCGCACCTCGCCGTGGCCCAGCGGCTCGTCGAACATCCCCTGCGCCGTGAGCATCCGCTCCACGGTCACGCCGGGGGCGTCCATGGGCACCAGGACCATGGAATGTCGCAGGTAGCGGTGGGCGTCGGGGTCGGTGACGCCCATGAAGATCCCGACCCGACAGTCCGGGTGGCCGACGCCGGTGGACCACCACTTGTGGCCGTCGAGGACCACCTCGTCGCCGGAGATCCGGGCGGTCGCGGCCATGGTCGAGGCGTCGGAGGACGCGACCTCGGGCTCGGTCATGAGGAACGCGCTGCGGATCTCGCCCGCCAGCAGCGGGTCCAGCCAGCGGTCCTTCTGCTCGGCCGAGCCGTACTTGAGCAGGACCTCCATGTTCCCGGTGTCGGGGGCGTTGCAGTTGAACACCAGCGGCGCCAGGAACGAGCGGCCCATCTCCTCCGCGACCGGGGCGTAGTCGCTGTTCGTCAGGCCGGCGCCGCCGCGGGTGCCGTAGCGCTCGGCGTAGGGGCCCTCGTGGCCGGCGGGTAGGAAGAGGTTCCACAGTCCCTCCGCACGGGCCGCCGCCTGCAACTCCGTGACGCGCGGGTCGACCGCCCACGAGTCCTCCCCCGCCAGGCGACGACGGGCGATGTCCGCGTGGATCTGTGACTCGACCGGCGCGATCCGAGTAGCGATGAACTCCCGGACCGCCGCGGTGAGGTCAGCGGCGCGGGGGGACGGGGAGAAATCCATGACTGCATCGTGGCACACCGGGGTGAACGGGTTCTCCCGCTCTCGGCCGGGTCTCCCCCGCTCTGGCAGGATCGCGGAGGTGACCGACAACTCGCGTACGGCGTTCGCGGACCGGATCGACCCGGTTCGCGCCTGGTCGACGCGCCGGACCTACCGGGCCGCCGATTTCCGCCCGGACGAGCTCGTGGCGGCCAAGGCGGGGCGCCGTGTCTCGGTCGTGCTGCCGGCCCGGAACGAGGAGACGACGGTCGGACTGATCGTCGAGGCGCTGCGCACCGAACTCGTGATCGGGGCGCCGTTGATCGACGAGCTCGTCGTCGTCGACTCACATTCCACCGACTCGACCGCGGCGGTGGCCGCCGGCGCCGGGGCCCGCGTGGTGGCGCAGGGCGAGATCCTCCCCGCCCTCGGCGACGTGCCCGGCAAGGGCGAGGCGTTGTGGAAATCGTTGGCCGCCACCGACGGTGACATCGTCGTGTTCCTCGACTCCGACCTGCGCGAGTTCGACACCGACTTCGCCGTGGGGCTGCTCGGACCGCTGCTGACCGAGCCGGGCGTGGTGTTCTGCAAGGGCGCCTTCGACCGGCCCCTCGACGACGGCCGCACCGTCCTGCCCGCCGGCGGGGGCCGCGTCACCGAGCTCGTCGCGCGGCCGCTGCTGGCCACCCACTGGCCCGCGCTGACCGGGTTCATCCAGCCGCTCGGCGGCGAGTACGCGGGCACCCGCGCGGCGCTGGAGTCGATCCCGTTCGCCGGCGCGTACGGGGTGGACATCGGGATCCTCATCGACCTGTACGAGGAGTACGGGCTCGACGCGCTCGCCCAGGTCGACCTCGGGCGGCGCGTGCACCGCAACTCCCCCGACTCAGCGCTGTCCGTGATGGCGATGCACCAGCACCTGGCCGTGCTCGAGCGGCTGCGGCGGCACGGGCGCGTGGCCTGGGGCGGCGGTGGTGTTGGCCTGGGTAGCGGTGTTGGCGTGGGTGGCGGTGTTGGCGTGGGTGGCGGTGTTGGCGACGACGACGAGCCCGGCGACACCCTCACCCTCCACCGGCGCGATGCCGAGACCGGCGAGTTCGTCTCCGAGTCGATCCGGGTGGCGCCCGGCGAGCGGCCGCCCATGCGCGAGGTGCGGGCGCGCTGAACCGAGCCGGCATGCCCCGCGCCCGCGACGTGCGCGCCCTGTCGCCTGGCTCACGCCGGGGACGTGCGCGCCCTGTCGCCTGGCTCACGCCGGGGACGTGCGCGCCCGGAATGAAGCAATCCGGGTGCGCAACCGGGCGTCACAGTGACATTCAGGGCGCGTAGGTCCCGAGAGGCCGGGAGGCGCCGCTGAGCATCGGCATGAGCGGGACCACCGGCGGGAACGGGCGCGTCTGCAGGGCCGCGACGTCGAAGCCTGCTGCCGCGAGCAGCGCCTCGGTGTCCTGATTCGGCCGACAGCCCCCGCCGACGTGGCCCCACACCGGCGCGATGCCGTCGGCGAACCGGCCCAGCCGGCCGGGCGCGCGCACGTGCTCGAGCAGGCGGATCTCGCCGCCGGGCCGATCCTCCGCGCCGGGGCGCTCCTGGGCGCCGTGGCGATCTTGCGTGCCGCGCCGAAGGACCCGCCGGGCCTCGGCGAGCGCGGCCGGCACGTCCGGGACCGTGCACAGGACCAGCCCGAAGACCACGGCGTCGGCCTCGCCGTCCGCGAGCGGGAGCGCCTCGGCCACCGCGTCCACGACCTCGATGGACATCCTCGCGCCCTCGCCCGCCACGCGGGCCGCGCGTCGCCGGGCGTGCGTGCGCAGGTGCGGGTCGGGCTCGACCGCCACGACACGGGTCACCTCCGGCGGGTAGTGCTCGAAGGTCACACCGCTGCCGGCGCCCACCTCCACCACCGTGCCGCTCAGCCCCGCGACAAGGCGCCGACGAGCCCTGACCAGCCCGAACCGCTCCAGCATCGGGCTCGCCACGACCCAGCCGCGGGCGAAGAACGACGCATCGTCGCGGACTGCGTTCTCGGTCATGATCACCTCCGGCTCGGCACCCACGATCTCACGTCGATGGGCACTGGCGGATACCCTTGCGGGTATCACTGGCACCAGAGTGAGCGCCGCGCCGTGCCCGGCAGCGCCCTGTAGAGGAGACTGGAACCCCACGGCGATACCGAGCACCTCCACCGACGACACCGAACACCCCGGTGGCTCGCCGGCCCAGACCGCCGCCGGCCCCGACCCCACACACCGAAAGGACGCCCACGTGGACGCAGCCGAATGGAACGCCCGCTACCTCGCGCAGCCCGACGCCTGGGGCACCACCCCGGCCGCCCGTATCGTCGCCGAGGTCACGGCCGCCGAGGACGCGGGCTTGACTGTCGGCACCGCGATCGACCTGGCCTGCGGCGACGGTCGGCACGCCCGCTGGCTCGCCGCGCACGGCTGGCGGGTCGAGGCCGTGGACTTCTCCGAGGTCGCGATCGAGCAGGCCCGGGCCAAGGACTCCGACGAGGGGCGCAGCGGCAGCGTGGACTGGGTGGTCGGCGACGCCACCGCGTGGGAGCCGACCGAGAAGGTCGACCTCGTGGTGATCGGCTTCCTCCACCTCGGAATGGACGACCTCGTGGGCGTGCTACGCGCCGCCGGCGGCTGGCTGCGGCCCGGCGGACACCTCGTCTACCTCGGCCACGCCGCCGAGAACCTGCGCCGCGGTGTGGGCGGGCCGCAGGATCCGACCGTGCTGCCCGGCATCACCGAACTCGCCCGCGGCGCCGAGGCGCTCGAGGTGGTCTCGCTCCGCCACGACCTGCGGCCCGCCGGCAAGGCCACCGCCGTGGACGTGCTGCTCCATGCCCGAAGCTGGGTCGAGAGATGACCCGTCCGCGGGCCGCCGAGGGCAGCGGTGCCGCTGGATTCACCGCTGGGGCCACACCTGCCCTCTCCGAGCCCGACCCGGCGGCCAATCCGGCGCAGAAACGGATTCTGACGGTCCTCGTCCTTGGCCAGCTCCTCGCCGGGGCCGGTCTCGCTGCAGGCGTCACCGTGGGCGCGCTGTTGGCCGAGGACCTGCTCGGCGGGCCGGGACTGTCCGGGCTGCCGTCGGCGCTGTTCACCGGCGGGTCCGCCCTCGCGGCGATCCTGGTCGGCCGGCTGTCCCAGGCCCGCGGTCGGCGGCCCGGCCTGGCGACCGGCTTCGCGTTCGGTGCCCTCGGGGCGATCGGGATCGTCGTGGCCGCCGCGCTCGGGTCCCTGCCCCTGCTGTTCCTCGCCTTTGTCGTCTACGGCTCCGGCACCGCCACCAACCTGCAGGCCCGCTACGCCGGCGCCGACCTGGCCACGCCCGAGAGCCGCGGCCGGTCCCTGTCCTACGTGCTGCTCGGGACCACCTTCGGAGCCGTCGCCGGCCCCAATCTCGTCGGACCCATGGGCTCGGTCGCCGACTCGCTCGGTTTGCCCACGTTGGCCGGCCCGTTCCTGCTCGCCGCGGCAGCGTACGGCGGCGCCGCGATCGTGATCTCCCTGCTCCTGCGCCCGGACCCGCTGATCGAGGCGCGACGCCGGGCGGCCGTGGCCGCAGTCGAGGACGGCCCCGGACGAGCTGCTGCCCCCGAGCTCGGCGACGCGACCGAGCCCGACGACGCCGCCGGGCCCGACGCGAGCGCGCCCCGCGCCCCCGGCGCGGGGGCACCCGGCCCGGTGAGTGGCGACGCGGTGGAGGCGTTGTTGTCGTCGTCGTCCACTTCTTCGGCTTCTCTCTCGCCTTCTCCCTCCTTCTCTCCGCGCTCCCCCGGTGAGCCCGCCGAGCGGCCGCGCGTGTGGAACGCCGACGTGATCACCGGCGTGGTGGTGATGGCGCTGACGCAATTCGTGATGGTCGGGCTGATGACCATGACGCCGGTGCACATGCGCGCCCACGACCACGCCGTAACCGTGGTCGGGCTGATCATCTCGCTGCACGTCGCCGCGATGTTCCTGCCCGCGCCGCTGTCCGGGTGGCTGGTCGACAAGTACGGCACGCGGACGGTGGCTATCGCGGCGGGCGTCGTGTTGCTGTCGTCCGGAGTGATCGCCGCGATCGCGCCGCCGCAGTCGACGGCACTGGTCGCGCTCGCGCTGATCCTGCTGGGCGTCGGCTGGAGCCTCGGGCTGGTTGCCGGCACCACCGTGCTCACCACGTCCGTGCCGCTCGACGTCCGCGCGACGGTGCAGGGTCAGGCCGACGTGGCCGTGGCCCTGTCCGGCGCGGCGGGCGGGCTGCTGTCCGGGCTGGTGTTCGCGTGGATCGATTTCCGTGGGCTCGGGTTCGCGCTCGCGGCGCTGTCGCTCATCGTGGTGGCGGCGGTGCGGGGACGTCGGCGCTGAACGCGGCAGACCTGGTCGGCGCGGTCGGCGCGGTCGGCGCCGAGGTCATGGTCGCGCGCCGAAGGGTGTGCTCGTCGCGTGATCGCAATGCAGCTCTGGCGCGGACGCGTCCTGGGAAAACGTGAGCGGGTCTGACCACGCGGCGAAACCGGAGCCGGTGACGGCCGCGCGTCAGGCGACCGTTTCCGTCTCCTGCGCTCGGGGGGCTCGCGGGAGACTGCCGGCAGCCGCCCGCTCGGCCAGGTCGACGCGCCACCACACCACGAAGCCCCAGATGACGAACGCCGCGTACACCAGGTAGAGCACCGCCGACGGGTAGTAGCCGGCCTTGAGCAGCAGCGGCACGCCCACGATGTCGACCGCGATCCACAGCAGCCAGAACTCGGTCCAGCCGCGGGCCATGCCGTACGTGGCCAGGACGGAGCCGGTGAAGATCCAGGCGTCCGCCCACGGGCCCCACGAGCCGAGCTCGGCGAAGACCCAGCCGAAGACCAGGGTGCCGACGAGCATGCCGACGACAAGGCCCGCACGCTGGCGACCCGTCGCCCAATGGGGCCGGACGGCCGGGACGCCCTCCGCGCTGCCGCCGAGGCCCGCGGCCGCCGAGGCGTTCCGCCGCTTCTCGCCCGACCAGCGCCACCAGCCGTAGACGCCTACCGCCAGGAACATGACCTGGCGGCCCGCCTGCCCGTAGAGATCCACGTCCTGCGGGGTATGGAAGACGCCGCCGAGGAAGACGGTGAGCAGGGTGAGGTTGCCGACGATTCCGACCGGCCACGCCCAGACCACGCGGCGCATGCCGCCGATCGCGGCGGCCAATCCGAAGAGATTGCCGATGATCTCGCGCCACAGGATCGGGACTCCGCCGATCAACAACTGCGCGTCGAGGAATGAGACGAGAAGGCTCATCGTGTGCCCCTTTCGCGGGCTCAACACAGACGGCCCAGGGCTTATGCCGCGTCACCCCTCTCGCCACGGCCGGGTGGGCCGGGGTTCGCGCAGGTGGCGCGATGTTCTCTTCCATCCGGACTATGACCGTCGGCCCCGGGATCCAACCGGGTCTGCTGACCCCCGCCGAAGCGGGGCGCTCGCGGGCTCGCCTCCGGTCGTGGGACCGGTGACATCACCGCCGGTGGGGAATCTCACCCCGCCCTGAGAACGTGTTCTCATCTCTACCCCTGCACGCGCGCCGCCGCAACCCGGGCGGCGGCGCTGGCCGCAACGGGCTCATCGAAAAGAGCGTTTCGGGCGATTTCACTCGACCGATGTGTGCGAAACACTCTTCTCGACGGGCCGTGGGGCGGCGGGCCGCGACGGGCCAGGCGGCGGCGGGTCGCGGCGGGCCAGCGCCGCCAGCGCGGGGCTGGCGGGGCTGCGCGTCAGCCCAGCGTCAGCTTGTCGCCCGACACCGCGACCGGGATGGCGTCCAGCGGCCGCGGCGCAGGCGCGAGGGTGTTGCGGCCGTCGGTGGCGTCGTACTCGGCGCCGTGCAGCGGGCACCGCAGCGTCATGCCCTTGACGACCTGCACGTTTCCACCCTGGTGGGTGCAGCGCGAGGAGTAGGCCACGAACTCGCCCTCGGCGGGCTGCGCGACGATCACGTTCTCGTCGCCGGCCTTGAACTGCTTGGCTGTGCCGACCGGGATCTCGGCGGCGTCGATGGTCGTGGAGGGGACGGTCGTGGTCTGCTGCACCGTCGAGGCCGGTTCGGGCGTGGGGGTCATGCCACACGCGGAGGCGATGCCCGGCAGGAGCACGATCCCGGGAAGTGCCATGAGGACCGTGCGGCGCTGGGTGCACGGCCCGACCCTGGTGGCGGACGTAGCGGCGGGGGAATCGGTCATGAGGCCATGGTATCCGTCCCCGCGTGGTAGGAAACTCCGGCGACAGTCCTAGGCTGCCCCCATGACGGTCCGCAGACTCGCCCCGCATTCCACCACCATCTTCGCCGAGGTGTCGCAGCTCGCCACCAGGCACGATGCGATCAACCTCGGCCAGGGCTTTCCCGACACTGACGGCCCCGCGTCGATGATCGAGGCGGCGGCGCGGGCGATGCGCGAGGGTCACAACCAGTACCCGCCGGAGGCGGGCGTGACGGAGTTGCGACAGGTGATCGCCGAGCTGGAGCGTGCCCGTACCGGGCTGGTGCGCGACCCCGACATCGAGGTACTGGTGACGGTCGGCGCGACCGAAGCGATCGCCGGTGCGGTGGTGGGCCTGGTGGAGTCCGACGACGAGGTGGTCGTGATCGAGCCGTATTACGACTCCTACGCGGCGACCATCGCGATGGCCGGCGCCACCCGTCGCCCGGCCCGGATGGTCCTGAAGGACGGCCGCTTTCGGCTGGACGTGGACTCGCTGCGGGCCGCATTCTCCCCGCGGACGCGTGCCGTACTGGTGAACACGCCGCACAATCCCACCGGGGCCGTCCTGCCGCGCGAGGACCTTGAGCAGATCGCGGCCCTGTGCCACGAGTTCGACGCGATCGCGATCTCGGACGAGGTGTACGAACACCTCACCTTCGACGGCATCGAGCACGTGTCCATCTCGACGCTGCCGGGGATGGCCGAGCGGACGCTGCGCATCTCCAGCGCGGGCAAGATGCTCAACTGCACCGGCTGGAAGGTCGGCTGGGTCACCGGACCCGCTGACCTGGTGGCGGGGGTGCGCGCCGCGAAGCAGTACATGAGTTTCACCGGAGCCACGCCGCTGCAGCTGGGGGTCGCCCACGCGCTTCAGCACGAGCAGCAGTGGATCGACTCGCTGCGTGACGGCTTGGAGGAACGACGCGATCAGCTCGTGGACGTCCTCTCGGGCGTCGGGTTCGATCTCGTCGTCGGGCAGGGCACCTACTTCCTGACCGCCGATCCCCGCCCGCTCGGGGTGACCGACGCGGCGGCCTGGTGCCTCGAACTACCGGGGCGGATCGGGGTGGCGGCGGTGCCGTTCGCGCCGTTCACCGACCGCTTCGCCAGCGAGTGGTCGCACCTGGTGCGGTTCGCGTTCTGCAAGCGGCCCGAGGTGCTCGACGAGGCCGGCCGCCGGCTGCAGGCGCTCAAGCGCTGACGCGGCCGGCTCGCGCGGGGAACCGGTCACCGGTATCCCCCTCTGACCTGGGGTGCCCTGCCCGGCCCGAGCAGGGCACCGCAGGTCAGCGCGGTGCAGCGGTCGCGCGCCGCCTCAGCGACCGTGGGTGAGGACGATCTTGCCGACGGCGCCGCGGCCGTCCATGAGCTCGAGCGCGTCGGTGGCCTTCTCCAGCGGGAATTCCATTCCGACGAGTGGGTCGAGCTTGCCAGCGGCCAGCAGCGGCTGCACCTCGGCCCACTGCTTCTGCAGGTAGCCGGGGTTACTCATCCAGTACTCGCCCCAACCCACGCCCACGGCGCTCTTGTTGCCGAGCAGCAGGCGGTTGACCTTGACGGTGGGGATGTCGCCGCCGGTGAACCCGATGACGAGGATCCGGCCCTCCTGCCCGAGGGCGCGGATCGAGTCGGTGAACCTGTCACCGCCCACGGGGTCGACGACGACGTCGACGCCCTTCCCGCCGGTGAGCTCCTTCACCGCGTCCTTGAAGCCCTCGGGCGCAATGGCCTCCGACGCGCCGGCCTGCAGCGCCAGGTCCCGCTTCTCCTCGGTGGAGGCCACGGCGATCACGCGCGCACCCATCGCGGTGGCGAACTGGGTGGCGGCGATCCCGATCCCGCCACCAGCCCCGTGCACGAGCACCGTCTCCCCGGCCTGCAGTCGGCCGCGGTGGGCGAGCGCGAAATGCACGGTCAGCACGTTCATCGGCACCGACGCGCCCTGCGTGAAGCTGAGGCTGTCGGGCAGCGGGAACACCTGCGACGGGTCGGTGGCGACCACCTCGGCGAAGCCGCCGAGTCCGGGGAAGGCGCACACGCGGTCGCCGGCGGACAGGCCCGAGCCCTCCGGCGCCGAACGGACCACGCCCGCGATCTCCGAGCCCGGCACGAACGGCAGCGGCGGCGACATCTGGTACTTGCCGCGGGTCTGCAGGACCTCCGGGAAGGTCACGCCCGAGGCGTGGACGTCGATGACGACCTGCCCCTCCCCCGCGTCGGGTTCGGGGATGTCGACCACCTCGAGGGCGGCGGGTCCGTCATGGCTGGAGATGTGGATGGCACGCATGCGGTCCATAGTGTCAGTCGCCTGGACACATGTCAGGGAGTCGGGGCGCCCCCGGTCAGCGGACCGCGTTCACCGCGCCTGTTCTGCAGCGCGCCGACGCGTGCTCGTCCGCCGCTGCCACAGGTACATCACCAGGCCCGACGCCACGACCACCTGACCGACCTGGAACGCCAACGCCATCACGATGAACTCCCGCCCGAACGCCGTGGGCATCAGCAACAGCAGTGCACAGATGATCAGCAGTGCCACGGTGAGGATCTGGCCGCCGCCCATGAGTGCGCGCGGAAGAGTGGTGAGGCGTCGGCGGCCGACCAACAGCACAGAGTTCATTGCGATGAGCAGACTCACCGGCACACCGATCTGGGCCGGGAACAAAAATAGCACCGGGAACAAGGGGTGGGTGCTGAGCGTCACCGTTCCCGAGACCAGGAACTGCGGGACGCTCCACAGGGCGGTGAGGAGGGCGCAGACCACCGTGGTCCACGAGCCGCCCACCAGGATCTTCACCCGTGGAGGATAACCCCGGCGGCGACGTACGGAAACCGTGCCTCGGCCCGCCGGGACCGCGCGAGGCAGCGGCGAGAGGGACGTCAGGCGGCGAACCCGGTGTCAGGCGTTCTCCCGCCGGAACACGCGGGTGCCCCACCAGATGGCTGCCGCGAACAGCACCAGGGCCCACCCGATCCCCCACAGCATCGTGGAGGCGACGAAGGTCCCGGCGAAGGCGGACCGCGCCGTGTCGACGATGTAGCGGAAGGGGATGAGGTCCGAGACCCGCTGGAGCCAGGCCGGTCCGAGCGTCATGGGCAGGAGGATCCCGGACAGCAACATGATGGGCATCATGAGCATGTTGGTCAGCGGCGCCATGACCTGCTCGCTCTTGGAGGTCAGCGCGAGCGCATTGGAGGCGGCGGCGCCGGCCGCGCCGGTGAGCACGGTGAGCCCGATGCCCAGGACGACGCCCCGGATCGGCGCCTCCATCCCCATGGCATAGCCCAGCCCCACCAGGATCAGTGCCTGCACGAGCAGCTGCAGGATGTCGCGCATGACCCGGCCGAACAGCAGCGCGGTGCGACTGGCCGGCGTCACGCGTTCGGCCTCGACCACGCCCTCACGCCACTCGGCGATGAGCCCGAAGCCGGCGAACAGGGCGCCGAAGATCCCCAGCTGGACCAGCAGGCCGGGGACGAAGAACGTGTAGGCGTTGGTGGCGCCGAACTGCTCGGTGAGCGGGGTGAGCAGCGGCGCGAACAGCAGGAGGTACAGAACCGGCTGCATGATCCCGATGAGCACCCACGCCGGGTTACGCAGGTTCATGCGCAGCTGTCGACGGAAAATGATGGTCGATTCGCGGAAGAAGGACACTGGGGGCTCCTGGGCGGGCGGAGAACGGGGCCTGTCGGTCAGCTGTCGCGGAGCGAGCGGCCGGTGAGGTCGAGGAACACGTCGTCGAGCGTGGGGCGGGTGACGTCAACGGACACCAGCGCGATGCCGGCGGAGTCCATCTCGCGCACGATGTCGGGCAGCGCCAGCGCCGCGCGGTCGATGCGCGCGGTCAGTCGGGTGGAGGCGACGACGACGTCGTTCACCGCCCGACCGGAGACATTCGCGCGGTTCCGCACGGCGCGGTCGAGCACCCCCGCCGCGTCGGCGGCGCGGGCGGGGTCCGCCACCTCCACCTCCACGAGGTCTCCGGAGACCTGGCGCTTGAGGTTCTCGGCGGTGTCCTCGGCCACGATCTCCCCGTGGTCGATGATCACGATCCGGTCGCTCAGCGCATCCGCCTCGTCCAGATAATGGGTGGTGAGGAAGACGGTCGCGCCGCGGCGCTCCCGCAGCCCGCGGATGTGTTGCCAGAGATTGGCACGCGCCTGTGGATCCAGTCCGGTGGTGGGCTCGTCGAGGAACACCAGCGACGGCGAGTGCACCAGGCCCATCACCACATCCAGCCGTCTGCGCTGCCCGCCGGACATCTTCGAGCACTTCCGGTCCCACAGCCCGTCCAGCTCGAGCTCCTCGAACAGCTTCCGGGCCTGGACCGTCGCGTCGGCCCGGCTCAAGCCGTAGAGCATGGCGTGGTCCACGACCTCCTCGCCGGCGCGGGGCTCGGAACCGGTCGAGCCGACCTGGGAGACGTACCCGATCCGCCTGCGAACCTCGGCTGACTGGGTCACCACGTCATACCCGGCGACGGTCGCCTCCCCGGCGGTCGGCCGCAGCAGAGTCGTGAGCATGCGCAGGGTGGTGGTCTTACCCGCACCGTTCGGGCCGAGGAACCCGACGACCTCGCCGTCCGCGACGTCGATGTCCACCCCGGCGACGGCGTGCACCTCCACCTTCTCGCGACCCCTGCGACTGTGGAAGGTCTGTCGGAGTCCACGGGCACGGATCATCTCGGACGGCTCCCCACGTGTGTGCGCTACTGGCCACGAAAACAGTAGAGCCCCGCGGCGCGCTGGTCTATACGTTCACGCGCACCGTGGTCCGGCGGCCGCCGTGAGCACGGACCCGGGCACGGGCTCACTCCCTGGTGAGGGCCTCTCCGATCGGGGTGTCACCGTCGGAGAAGTCGATCGTCCGCCCGATGGTGTCCGGCCTGCGCAGCACCGCCGCGATCACGTCCGCCACGACGTCCCTGCTGGTCTTGCGGTCCTCGCTCTTGTCGTCCCCCACGCCGATCGACTCGCCGCCGGGCTCGTCGGTCAGCGCGCCCGGGCCGAGGATCGTCCACTTCAGATCCGTCTCACGCAGGTGCGCGTCCGCCGCCGCCTTGGCCTCGGCATACGGGAAGAAGGAACTGTCCTCGGGCACCCCGTGGTCGGGGCCCGCCCCGTCGTAGGACACCATCACGTAGCGCTCGACCCCCTCGGCCACGCAGGCGTCCATCGAGCGGATGGCGGCGTCGCGATCCACCGCGTACGTCCGCTCCGGGTTGCCGCCGCCGGCGCCGGCGGACCAGACCACCGAGCCGCTGCCGCGCAGGACTTCACGAAACTCGTCGTCGTCGAGCTTCTCGACGTCCGCCACCACCGGGGTGGCGCCGGTCGCACGCACGTCCTCGGCGTGATCGGGGTTGCGGATCACCGAATACACCTCGGCTCCCGCCTCCGACAAGATCCGGGCGGCGCGCAGGGCCACCTTGCCGTGGCCGCCGACGATGGTCACTGGAAGCTCGATACCCATGGCCTCTGTTCTACCCGCCCGATCGCGGGCGCGACCAGCAGATGAAAGAGACTCACGTCACACTATGTGAGCGCTTCTCACTCCCTCCGGTCACAACTGCGCAACGACACGCCGTCGGGCCCGTTTCCAGCTCGTCCCGTGTCGTACCCGGCAGGCATCATGTGGAACGTAAGCCGGTACTCACCGGCCGATCTCGCGCAGTCGCATTCGGAGTTACGCATGTCCCTCTCCCGGTCAGGCAGTCCCACACGCCCGGGGACCCTGGTTCCGCTCGCCCTTCTCGCCGGGCTGGCCGCTCTGGTCCTCGTCATCTCCGGGTGCACGGTCCCCGTGCCCACCGGTTCCGCGGGCGAGACCACCCCGTCCGAGACCTCGCAGGCGCCCCGGCCGGCCGAGCTCACGGTGACCCCCGCGGACGGCGCGACGGACGTCGCCATCCGGGACGGCGTGTCCGCAGCGGTGGAGGACGGCACCATCACCGAGGTCGTCCTCACCAACGACTCCGGCAACCGGATCGACGGCACGATCTCCGCGGACGGCACCGAGTGGCAGCCCGACATCCCGCTCGGGTACGGCCGCACCTACACGCTCGAGACCACCTACAACGGCGAGACCGGCAGTCCCAGGACGGACACGCGGTCGTTCACCATGGCCAACCCGCAGTCGACCGTGGGTGTCGACCTCGTCACGACCGGCGGCGCCCCGCTGGAGTCGGGGCGCGAGTACGGCGTCGGCATCGTCGTGGCCGCCACGTTCGACCAGCCCGTCTCGGATCGCGACGAGGCCGAGAAGTACATGCACGTCAGCACCACTCCCGAGGTCGAGGGCAACTGGTTCTGGCTCGACGACTCGACCGCGCACTGGCGCCCGAAGGACTACTACGCGACCGGCACCGAGGTGGAGGTGGACCTCGATCTGGAGGGCCGCAACCTCGGCGGCGGCCAGTGGGGCGCGGACGACGCCGCGGTGGACTTCTCGATCGGCGAGCGACGGGTCACGATCGCCGACGACGCCACCAAGACGGTCTCGGTGTACCACGGCCAGGAGCTGATCAAGACCATGCCCACGTCGATGGGCAAGGGCGGCTGGGCCACCTACGGCGACGTGACCATGCACTTCTGGACCCAGCCCGGCACCTACACGGTGCTCGACAAGGCCAGCTCGGTGCTCATGGACTCCACCACCTACGGGCTGCCACTGTCGGCCGGCTACCGCACCACGGTCGCGCACGGTGTCCGCATCTCCAACAACGGCATCTACTTCCACGCCATGCCCGCGACCGTGTGGGCGCAGGGCAACACCAACACCTCGCACGGCTGCCTCAACCTGTCGTCGGCCGACGCCGAGTGGTACTTCGACCAGGCCACCACGGGCGACGTGGTGGAGGTCAGGGGCACCGGCGGGCCAGCGCTCGAGCAGTGGAAGAACGGCGACTGGTCCGTGCCGTGGGACGTCTGGCAGACCGGCTCCGCCGACTGAGTGGCCGGGCATCCGCTCAGCTTCACGCCGAACGGCACAGCCTCACTTCGGCCCGGCGGATCGGCCGCCGGGCCCGGTCGGGCTCAGCCGATCAGCGGACGCCCATCATGTTCTTCTTGATCCACGGCGACAGCAGCGCGATCACGATCGCCACGATGATCGACGCGATGCCCAGGAACAGGAAGTAAGAGCGTTCGGCGCTGGCGTCCGTGGGGTCGTAGTACCCGGCCAGCACACCGGACAGCGCGCTGCCGATGGACACGGTGAGGAAGAACAGCGCCACCATCTGCGTCTTGAACGCCTCGGGGGCGAGCTTGGTGGCCAGCGACTGTCCGACCGGCGAGAGCAGCAGCTCGGCCATCGTGAACAGGAACAGGATGCCGACGATGGCCAGCAGTGGCGTGGACTGATGACCCACGAACAGCAGGAAGATCAGAGCCGCGATACCCATGATGAGGTTGGCCAGCGCGAACTTCATCGGCGTGGACGGCTGGCGCTTGCCGAGCTTGACCCACATCGCGGCGAAGACGGCCGCGAAGATGATGATGAACAGCGGGTTGATGGACTGCACCCAGCTGGCGGGGAACTCCCAGCCGCCGATGTTGCGGTCCAGCCGCTGGTCCGAGTAGATGGCGATCACGGTGAACTGCTGCTGGAACAGCGCCCAGAACATCACCGAGGCGAGGAACATCGGGATGAACGAGATCACGCGGCGACGCTCGTCGGCCTGCGTCTTGGAGCTGCCGATGAGGATCGCGAACAGGACCACGGCGCCGACCGCGGCGATCGCGGTGACGATGTTGGCCAGCCACTCGAGCGGGACGAGGCCGGTGGCGATGGCCGCCACGATGAGGACGACGACGACAAGGCCGACACCCAGGTAACGGACACGCAGCGCGCGGGGCAGCGGATCCGGGACCTCCACACCGATGCCCTTGAGGGTGGAGCCACGCATGGCGACGTACTGGATCAGTCCGATCGCCATACCGACCGCGGCCGCACCGAAGCCCCAGTGGAACCCGTGGGTGTTCCACAGCGCGCCGGTGACCAGCGGGCCGAGCAGGCCACCGATGTTGACGGCCATGTAGTAAATCGAGAACGCGGCATCCCGGCGGTCGTCGGTCCGGCGGTACATGTCGCCGACGACGGTCGAGGTGGTGGCCTTGAGCGTGCCGGCGCCGACGCCGACGAACACCAGACCGATGCCGAGTCCGATGGCATCGGGGATCAATGCCAGGGACATGTGCCCCAGCATGATCAACACGGCCGAACCGAAGAGGGTGCGTTCCGCGCCGAAGAGCCGGTCGGAGACCCAGCCGCCGAGGATCGCGGAGGCGTAGACGAGACCGCCGTACGCACCGACGATGGAGGTGGCGATCTGCTCGGAGAAGCCCAGACCGCCCTCGCCGACCGCGTAGTAGATGTAGTACGCCAACAGGCCCTGCATGCCGTAGAAGCTGAAGCGCTCCCACAGCTCGATGCCTGAGAGGTTGGCCAGACCGAGTGGATGGCCGAAGAACCTGCGGTCCGAATCGGCGAGAGCCACCTCGGGATTCCGAGTTGTCATGTCAGATAGTGATACTCCTGACAGCGGCATGTGACAAACCCGTGCTATTCACCACGCCCGACGGGGTGGGAGTCGACATTCCCACCGGCGAGCGGGACAATCGGTTACTCAGCCCGAGTACACCCACTCGGGGCACCCCGAGCAGAACGCGCAGGAGCACCTCCAGTGACCCGAGCCGACACCCCGGCCCGATCTATCCGCCCCCTTCACGGAAGGGGGCACACCGGATGAGCATCGCGCTCTCACTACTTATCGGCGTCGTCGTGGTCCTGGCGATCACCGCGCTGACGGGCTACTTCGTGGCCCAGGAATTCGCGTTCATGGCGGTAGACCGCTCCCGCATGGGCGCCGCCGTCGAGAAGGGCGACCCTGTCGCCGAACGCGTCCTCGGCGTCACCCGACGCACCTCGTTCATGCTGTCGGGCGCCCAGCTCGGCATCACCGTCACCACCCTGGTCGTGGGTTATGTGGCCGAGCCCCTCATCGGGCGGGCCCTCGGCGAGCTCCTCGGCCTCGCCTCCGTGCCGCAGGCCGTCGGCGTGGTGGTGGGTACCGTCCTGGCGCTGCTGTTCTCGACCGTGGTCCAGATGATCTTCGGCGAGTTGGTGCCCAAGAACCTGGCCATCGCCAAGCCCGAGCCGGTCTCCCGGTGGCTGGCCCGGTCCACCACCATCTATCTGGGGCTGTTCGGCTGGCTGATCGGCCTGTTCGACAAGGCCTCCGAGGCCCTGCTCAGGCTGGTCGGCATCGAGCCGGTCCATGACAAGGAGCACTCGGCCACCGCCCGCGACCTCGAGCACATCGTCGCCGAGTCCGGCGAGGCCGGCGAGCTCTCCCCCGAGCTCAGTCGGCTGCTCGACCGCATGCTCGACTTCCCCGGCCAGCCCGCCGAGCACGCGATGGTCCCGCGCTCGCGCACCGACGTGGTGCGCGGGGAGGACACCGTCTGCGACGTGCTGTCGAAGATGGCGAAGGGCCACACCCGCTACCCGGTGGTCGGCGAGGACTCGGACGACGTGATCGGCGTCGTCGACCTGCACGACCTGCTCATCGTCTCCGACGACAAGGACACCACCCTGATCCAGGTGTCCGAGCTGATGCGGGCGCCGATCGTCGTGCCCACCTCCCTGCCGCTTCCGGAGGTCGCTAACCGGCTCGGTGACGCGGGCTCGGAGATGGCCGTCGTGGTGGACGAGTACGGCGGTTTCGCCGGGGTCGTCACCATGGAGGACATGGCCGAGGAGATCGTCGGCGAGATCGTCGACGAGCACGACCCCCAGGCCGCGACGGGTATCCCCGTCGGGGAGGGTGACGGCTGGCTGGTCAGCGGCGACACGCACCTCGACGAGGTGGAACGCCTGCTCGACATCACGCTGCCCGACACCGACGCCGAGACCCTGGGTGGCCTCGTGATCGAGACCTCCGGCGATCTGCCCACGATCGGCGACCGCGTGGACGTGGACCTGCCCGACACCGACGTGTTCGAGGAGCTGTCGCGCTCGCGGATCCTGCACACCGAGGTCCGGCAGATCGAGCGTCGAGTGCCCTCCCAGCTGTACGTGGCGGTCGAGGAGGCCACCCGATGAACACCGAGACCGTCACCCTGTTCGCCGCCGAGGCACCGTCGGGGGCCATGAACAACCCACTGGTCGTGCTGGCCGCGACCGCCCTGCTGATCGTGGCCTCGGCGTTCTTCGTGGCCGTGGAGTTCTCGTTGATCTCCGCGCGCCGCCACCGTCTCGAGGACGCGGCCGCCACTAGCATCGCCGCACGTGCGGCGCTGCGGAACGCCTCCGAGCTGACCCTGTTGCTGGCGGGCGCGCAGCTCGGCATCACACTGTGTGCGCTGGCCCTGGGTTCGATCACCAAGCCGGCCGTGCACCACTGGCTCACGCCGGTGTTCTCCGGATGGGGCCTGCCGCTGTGGACGGCGGACGTCATCGCGTTCATCCTCGCGCTGATCATCGTCACGTTCCTGCACCTGGTCGTGGGCGAGATGGCGCCCAAGTCGTGGTCCATCGCGCACCCGGAGTACTCGGCCACCCTGCTGGCGCTGCCGATGCGCGGGTTCCTCTGGCTCACCCGCCCGCTGCTGCTCCTGCTCAACAACACCGCCAACGCGATCCTGCACAAGCTCGGGGTGGACGCGAAGGACGAGGTCTCGTCCGGGCAGGACGCCGATTCACTGCGTGAGCTGGTGCGTCACTCCGGTGAGGCCGGGACGCTCGACGAGTCCCGCCAGCGCCAGCTGCTCAGCGCCCTCGAACTCCAGGAGCTGACCATGGGGGACCTGCTCGGCGAGCGCGATGCCGACACCCCGGCCACGGAGTCCGAGATGTCGTCGGTCTCCGTCGACGCGAGCCCCGAGGAGATCCGGGAGACCGCCCGCCGCACGGGCCACCTCCGCCTGCTGGTGCTGGAGAACGACACCGCCGTCGGCGTGGTGCACGCGCGGGACTCGATCGATGTCACCGGGGCCGCCACCGCCCGTGAACTCATGCGTCCGTGCCTGTCCCTGGAGTTCGATCTGTCCGTCGCGGAGGCGTTCCGGCGGATGCGTGATTCGCGGGCGCATCTCGTCGTCGTCGAACAGTCCGGCGATCACCCGGGCACCCACGTCTCGGAGGTGCGCGGCGTCGTCACCCTCGACGACGTGGTCCGACGCCTCCTCCCGGCGACCTCCGGCTAGGCGCGGGAGCTCAGAACAGCCCGATCAACTTCAGCAGGCCCCACAGCGCCAGCCCGGCCATGCCGATCAACACCAGCAGCATCAGCCCCACCGCACCCACCGCCCGCAGCAGATAGCCGCGGGCGGTGGTGTCTATCGTCCGACCGTCGGCGATCGTCTGGTTGACCAGGCGCAGGTTCTTGGAGGTGGCCTTGTGCGCGACATCGGCCACGTCGCCGACGAACGGGACCGTGCCCAACACCGCGTCGACCAGGTAGTTCCAGCCGATGCGGAACAGGATGCGGACCGGCACCCGGTTGCGCACGGCCTCGACCATCACGACCGCCGCCACCACCGTGCCCACCGCGTCGCCGACGCCGGGCACGAACCCGATCACCGGGTCGACCCCCACGCGGTAGCGGGTGCCGGGGATGCGGACGAGGTCGTCGAGCACGCGCGCCAGGCCGGCGGTCAGGGGCGACCCGCCGGTGCGGTCGACGGGGACCGGTGCGGCGGGCGTGCCCGGGGTCGGCGTGCCGTGGGCCGGCGCGACGGGGGTCGCGGCGGGCGTGCGGTCGGGGCGGGCGCCGGTCATATCGGCCGAGAGTACGGGCCGCGACGTGACGCGCCACCGCGATGCGCCACCGGACCCGCCTCAGTCCGCGGGGAGCCGGACGGTGACGACGACGCCGGCGCCGGGGGCGGTGTCGAGCTCGACGGTGCCGCCGTGCGCGCGGACCAGCTCGTCGACGATGCTCAGTCCGAGCCCGCTGCCGCCGCCCCGCGTGCGTGTGCGCGAGTCGTCGGCCCGGTGGAAGCGCTCGAACGCCCGCGCGGCGTCCTCGGGCGCCATCCCGGGGCCGTCGTCGCGGACCGTGATCACCGCCTCGCTCCGCTCGTGGGCGACGGTCACCCACACGCGGGCCTCGGGCGGGGTGTGACGCAGGGCGTTGACGACGAGGTTGGTCACCACCTGGTGGAGTCGGCCCGCATCACCGGTGACCACGGGAACCCCCGTGACCTGCAGGTCGACCTCCCGCGACGGGTCGGTGGCGCCGGCGGCATCAACCACATCGGAGACGAGCCCGGCCACGTCGACGGGCGCGCGGTCGAGCGGCCGCTCGGCATCGAGGTGCGCGAGGGTCAGCAGGTCCTCGACGATCCGTGACATCCGGAGTGATTCGGCCTCGATCTTCGTCAGGGCGGCATCCGAGTCCGGGAGGGCGCCCATCCGGTGCAGTTCCGCGAACCCGCGGATCGAGGTGAGCGGCGTGCGCAGCTCGTGGCTCGCGTCGGCGGCGAACCGTCGGGTGCGTTCCTCCGAGGCGCGCGCGATCGACTCCGCCGCGCGCGCCGCCGCCTCCGACTCGCCGCTCGCGGCCAGGGCCCCGCGCAGCGAGTCGACCATCTCGTCGAGACTGGCCGTGAGATCACCGACCTCGGTGCCACGGGGCCGGGGCGGCAGACGCCGCTGGAGATCCCCGGCGGCGATCTGGCCGGCCGCCGAGCGGACCTCGTCCAGCGGCCGGAGCGCGCGGGTGACCAGCGACCACCCCGCCGCCCCCACGACGAGCAGGACCGCGGCCCCCACCACGGCGGAGACCGTGATGAGGAGCGCGACGGTCTGGTCGACCTCGCGGTCCATGGGCAGTCCGACGATCGTGGTCCCCTCCGACGACGGCAGGACCACCACCCGCCAGTCCCCGTCGCCGGTACCGGTGACCGTGGTCGGCGTGCCGGTGGCGGGGCTCGCCGGGACCTCGGGGCTCTCGCCCGTCTCGTCGACGGACAGCACCACCGAGCCGGACGCGGACCGCTCCTCCACATAGAAGCGGCTCGGCGGCGCGCCCCGGGACGGCGGGCCGGAGCTGGTGCCGGGTGCGGGGCTGGCGCCGGTGCCGGTGTCGGTGTCGGAGCCCGGGCCAGCGGCCTGGCCGGGCAGCACGCCGGGAGCGCCCGGCGGGCGGTGCGCCCATCCGCCCGCCGCGTCCATCAACTGCGCGTCGACGCGGTCGATCAGCTGCGCGCGCATGGTCACCGCCACCGCCGCGCCCGATGCCACCAGGCCCGCCAGCACCAGCAGGACCATCGTCACCACGAGGACGACCCGCAGCGGGATGCGCTCGAACCGACCCCGTGTCATCGGGGCTCGCGCATCACGTATCCGACCCCGCGCAGGGTGTGGAGGTACTTGACCGGGCCGGTGTCGACCTTGCGGCGCAGGTAGCTCACGTAGGACTCGACGACGCCTGCATCCCCTCCGAAGTCGTAATCCCACACGTGGTCGAGAATCTTCGCCTTGGACAGCACGACGCCCGCGTTGACCATGAAGTAGCGCAGCAGCGCGAACTCCGTGGGCGAGAGCGCGACCGCCTCACCGGCTTTGAACACCTCGTGGGAATCGTCGTGGAGTTCGATGTCCGCGAAGGCGATCCGGTGGTCGGCACCCGGCTCGTCGCGGGGTGCCGCGCCCCGGCGCGCGAGCACCCGGATCCGGGCGATCACCTCCTCGAGGCTGAACGGTTTGGTCACGTAGTCGTCGCCGCCGATCGTCAACCCCCGTACGCGGTCGGCGACCTCGTCTTTGGCCGTGAGGAAGAGCACGGGGGCCGTGGAGCCGTCCGCGCGGAGCCGGGCCAGGGCGTCGAACCCGTCCATCCCCGGCATCATGACGTCGAGCACCACCACGTCGGGGCGGAACGTGCGGGCGACGTCGATCGCCCTCGTACCCGTGTCGGCGGTGGCCACCTCGAATCCCTGGAACGTCAGACTGACCTGGAGCAGTTCGACGATTCCCGGTTCGTCGTCGCAGACGAGCACGCGGACGGCGGCGCCCTGGGCGTCCGTGGCTGTGGTCATGATCATGAGTGTGCCCGAATCCTCTCGCCCGATCAGGCCGGTGTGCGCTGGCCGCCGGGCGGGCTCATGCCCTCGGGCGGGGCCATCCCCTCGGGTGGGGCGCCCATCGGACCGCCGCCGCCCGGGCCACCGCCGGGACCGCCGCCCGGACCACCGCCGGGACCGCCTGCGCCACCGCTCGCCGCGTTCTCCTCCGCCGACGCCACGCCTATCGTGATGGTGAGCGAGTACCCGGCCCGCGGGTCGCCGGTGACGGTGGGCAGCTGCGCATCCCAGCTGTCACTGAAGATGCCGTCGGTCTCCAGGCTCACCCGCGAGAGATTGGCGACCGAGGCCGAATACCCGGGGTCCGCCGCGTACACGGCCTCGGACATGTCCTGCGGCAGCGCGATCTGCGAGGTCAGCCGGGCGTTCTCCCCGGCCACCGCCGCGGCGAGCGTGTCGTACACCTCAAAGTGCAGATGCGGCCAACGTCCCGCGTAGCAACCCGGGACGATCGAGGTGAACGTCACGCGCCCCTCGGCGTCGGCCGTCTGGACCCCGCGCAGGTAGTTCTGGTCCGTCACACCGTCGCTGTAGAGGGAGTATCTGCCCTCCCGGTCGCACTGCCACAGGTAGACGGCCATGCCGGCGCCGGGCGCGCACGACTGCGTGAGGTCCTGCAGGTTCATGGTCAAGGTCATGGGCACCCCCTCGGCGGTGCCGCTCATGGTGCCGAAACTCGTGGTGATGTCGCTGCGGTGGACCCCGGATTCGACCAGGACGTTGGGGCCGTTGGACCCGTCGCCCGGGTAGGGTCCGGCGGTCTCGCCGGGGGCGGCGGCAACGCAGTCGGCGGCGTCGGTCGCGGCGTCGGTGGTCGCCGCCGCACTCCCCGCGGCCGCGGTCGTCCCGGTCGAGCCGGTGTCCGTGGCAGCGCAGCCCGCCAACCCGAGCGTCGCCAGTCCGGCCGCGCCGAACAGTCCCCTCAGGGCGCTGCGTCGCGACAGGACGGCCATGTCGTGGCGCAGGCCCAGGTCGTGTTCATGCTGGTCGGGGTGGTCGTCGTGGGTTGTCATCACAGTCCTTCTCTTCGGCGATGACCTGACGGTAGAGCCGCTTCCCGTACGCCGACTGGAGGTCTCCTGTGAAGTTGCTGGACGCCCGCGGCCGCGATCCCGGCAGCGGTGGCGGACAGATTCTGGTTTCGTGGAGTGATGACGATCTCGACCCGCCGTCCGCACACACGTCACCGGACCCGCCCCGCCGCCGGCCTCGCGGCTGCCGCCCTCGCCGTCGTCATGGCGGGTTCCGGCTGCGCGGCGCTGACCGGCGACACCGGCGCGGACGAGCTGCAGGAGTTCCTCTCCGTCCTCGAGCGCGGCGACCTCGCCGGGGCGGCCGCCCTCACCACCGACCCGGTGGCCGCGGAGGAGGCCCTCACCGCGAGCGTCGCCGGCATGGGCTACCCCGCGCTGTCGGCCGACACCCCCGACGGCGACCGGCGCCCCGACCGCGACCCCGTGGCCGTGGATTTCACGTGGGACCTGGGGGACGGTGACGACGACGGCGCCGAGGGTGACGACGACGAGGCCACCCCCGGCCCCACGGACACCGGCGGCGAGGCCGGATCTCGCTCGGTGACCACCTCAGGACAGGCGGGCACCGTCAAGGTGGACGACCAGTGGAAGGTGCAGTGGGAGCCCACGATCCTGGATTCCCGTCTCGTCGCGGGCGGGTATCTGGAGTACGCCGAACTGATGGACTACGACACCGACATCCTCGACCGCACGGGCGCGCCGCTCATGCAGTGGACTCCGGTCACGGCCGTGACGCTCGCCCCGGACGCCGCCGCGAGCGCGGACGCGGTGGCGCAGCTGGTGAACAGTGCGGCGCCGACGATCACCGGGCAGTCGATCCGCGACGGAATGGCGGAGGCAGGCGACCAGCCGTACCAGGTGGTGGGGCTGCGGCCGAGCGATATCGACCCGATCCGTGAGCAGTTGGCCGCCGTGCCGGGGGTGACGCTGCCCGAGCGGGGAGATCTCATCCGCACCGACCGCGAATTGAGTTCGCCGGCGCTGAACGGTCTACCTAACGCGTGGCTCGAGGCGCTGCAGGCCTCCGGCGGCTGGTCGGCGGACATCATCAACCCGGATGCCGAGCCGATCGAGCTGGGCGGGGCGCCGGCGGGACAGGTGGACGATCTGACCTCCACGCTGCAGATCTCGATGCAGCAGGCCGCGCAGTCCGCGGTGGACGGCTCCGGCCAGGCCGCCTCGATCGTCGCGATCCAACCGTCGACCGGCGGCATCCTCGCGGTGGCGCAGAACTCCGCTGCCGACGCGCAGGGCCCCGTCTCGCTGGAGGGTCGCTTCCCGCCCGGCTCCACGTTCAAGGTGGTCACCACGGGCGCCGCTCTCGAGTCCGGGGTGGTGGGCCCGGAGGAGATCGTGCCGTGTCCGGCGCAGATCACCGTGTCGGGCCGCACGATCCCCAACGACGACGACTTCGCGCTCGGCGAGGTGCCGCTGGAGACCGCATTCGCACGCTCGTGCAACACAAGCCAGGCGGTGATCAGCGACCGGCTCGAGCCGGAGGCGATGAAGAACACCGCCGCGCAGCTTGGCCTGGGCGTCGGATTCTCCGGGCCGGGGATGAGCCCGTCATGGTTCACCGGCTCTGTTCCCGTCACCGAGCGCGGCCCTGGCCGGGTCGAGGCGGCGATCGGGCAGGGCGAGGTGCTGGCCAGCCCGTTCGGCATGGCGGTGATGACCGCGTCGCTGGCCAACAACGGCAGGATGATCCTGCCGGAGCTCATCTCCGGGATGCCGGCGGTGGCCAACGATTCGCCGGAGCCCCTGCCACAGAACGTCGTCGACACCCTCCGGCGCTACATGGTGCAGACAGTGCAGACCGGCACGGCCACGGCCGCCAACTCGGTGCCGGGGCTCGGCGGTAAGACCGGCACCGCGGAGGTCGGCAACGGGCCGTCCCACGGCTGGTTCGTGGGCTCGACGGGCGACATCGCGGTGGCGGTGCTCATCGAGGGCGCCAACTCATCCGGGCCGGCGGTGTCGATGGCGGCGAACTTCCTCACCTCCGCCGGCCAGCCGGCCCCGCTGGCCGCCGGCTGAGCGCAGGTCAGATCTTGGGCACCATCAGCGTGCGACACGCCGAGTCAGAACTCGCTGATGAGGCCCAAAATTGATGCGGCGAGCGGCGTCTCTCTCGCTGCCCGGCGACGCCGGGTCGGGCAGGGGTGAGCCGCGCGCAGTCAGTGGGCCGAGCGACGGGAACGGGTAGTTTCGGCTCATGCGCCTGAGCGACCTGCCCCTCGCCGATGCCGCGGCCCGCCGCCTGTCCCGACTGCCTTTCGTGTCGACCCCGTCCCCTGCCGACACCAACCGGCGGGTGCTGATCACCGGCGGCGCCTCGGGTCTGGGCCTCGCGCTGGCCACAGCGTTTCTCGAGCGCGGCGACCGGGTGATGATCGCCGACCTGGCGCCCGCCGACTCCCGGCCCGCGTCCATCCCCGAGGATGCCCGCTACCTGCGACTTGACGTGCGCTCGGAGGACGAGTGGCAGGCCGCGCGCGACGAGATCAATGAGATCTGGGGCGGCCTCGACGTGCTGGTGAACAACGCCGGGATCGCGCAGGGTGGCCGGATCGAGATGCTCACCGAAGACGACTGGCGCCTCATCACCGACATCAATCTCCTGGGCGTAGCCCGCGGCTGCCGCACCTTCGTGCCGATGCTCAAGAAGCAGGGCCGCGGCCGCGTGGTCAACACCGCCTCGCTCGCCGGTCTGGTGCATCCGCCCACGATGAGCTCCTACACCGCGGTCAAGGCGGCCGTCGTGGCGATCTCGGAGAGCCTGCGCTGGGAGCTCGAGCCGTTCGGAGTGGACGTCTCGGTGATCTGCCCGTCGTTCTTCCGCACCAACCTGGCCTCGAGCCTCAACTCCTCCGACCCCGCCGCGGCCGGGTTCGCCTCCAAACTCATCACCCGCGCGAAGCTCGACGCCGACCAGATCGCCGCCGAGGTCATGCTCGCGCTCGACGCCGGCGAGTTCCTCATCCTCCCCGATCCCGATGCCCGCAAGAACTACCGCGGCAAGCGTTTGCTCCCGGCGGTCTACGCCAAGACGATGCTCGACATGGGCCGCAAGTTCGCGGCCGCCACCGGCAAAAACTGACGCGAACGGCGGCCGCTCGCGGAGCGCTCGCGCCCGCACGCCCGGCCCCCGCCGTCACATCCAGCCGGCCGCCTGGCGCACCAGCAGCACCGCGGCCACGACCGTGAGCGCCACGCCGGAAAGCCGGGTCACGGTCGCCGCCGCGGGCGGCCGCCCGCTCAGGTACCGGGCGGCCAGCAGCCCGACGGCGAAGTAGACCACCGCGCAGCCGGCCAGATGCACCGAGCCCAGGACCATCATCTGGGCCGGCATCGGCAGGGCCGCGTCCGGGGCGGCGAACGGCGGCAACAGCGCCCCGAGCAGCAGGATCACCTTGGGATTGAGCAGACTCACGCCCACGCCGCGCGCGAACTGCCCGCCGCTGGAGACGGCGCCGACCGCGGGGGCTGGGCCCGCGTGAGTGCCGGCGGCTCCGACCATGCCCGGCGCGCCGGGGTCGAGCGCGCGATCGAGAGCACCGCCGCCCAACTCGCTCCGGCCCGGCTCACGCAGCATCCCGATGCCCAGCCAACCGATGTAGAGCGCGCCGACCACCGTGAGCACACCCAGGATCATCGGGTCCCCGGTGAGCAGGAGGCCCAGACCGGCGGCCACCACGATGGTCGCCGCCAGGTGCCCGGACAGCATCCCGCTGATCGCGGGCACCACGGAGCGGTTCCGCAGGCCGGAGGAGATCGCGTACGCCCAGTCCGCTCCGGGCGTCAGCACGAACAGCATGGACACCGCCCAGAACGCGGCGACAGAGGTGAGTGGCATGACTGAAATGCTATGAGTGTTCCTGCGAAAAGTGCTCCCGAGTTACTCGCCGAACAATCCGTTCTGCGGGAGAATGTCCCGCATGGACCGCATTGACCGAAATATTCTCCTGGCACTCCAGGAGCGGGGTCGGCTCACGCTCGCCGAGATCGCCGACCGGGTGCGGCTGAGCGTGTCGTCGTCGCACCGGAGGCTCCGCGCGCTGGAGACCTCCGGCGCGATCACCGGATACCGCGCGGTGATCGACCCGTCGGCGGTAGGGCTCGACTTCGAGGCCCTCGTCTTTGTGACCATGCGCTCGGGCGAGAAGGCCACGCTCACGGCGTTCGAGGCGGGGGTGGCGGAGCTGCCGGACGTCGTCTCGGCGCAGCGGCTGTTCGGCGAGCCCGACTACCTGCTGCGGATCCTCGTGGCCGACCTCGCCGCGTTCCAGAAGCTCTACGACGAGCACCTGGCCGGGCTGCCTGGGGTCGGGAACCTGCGCTCGACGCTGGTGATGCGCACGGTCGTCGAGGACCGCGGCGTGCCGCTCTGATCGGGCCCCGGAGAGCATCAGCGGGTGCGCCTGCGCCGACGCCCGCCCCACGTATTCTGCAGGACATGAGCCCCTCGAACCTGATGTCCCGCGCCGACCTCGACTTCCTCCTCCACGACTGGCTGCGGGTCTCCGAGCTGACCGACCGCGAGCGGTACGCGGACCACTCGCGGGAGACGATCGACGCGGTGCTGGACCTGTCGGCCGAGCTCGCCGAGAAGTACTTCGCGCCGCACAACCGGGCCTCCGACCTCACCGAGCCCAGGCTCGTCGGCGAGGACGTCGAGCTCATCCCCGAGATCGGCGAGGCGCTGCGCCGGTTCGCCGACGCCGACCTCGTGGGCGCCGCCATGGACGCCGAGGAGGGCGGCATGCAGCTGCCGTATACCGCGTACCTCGCGTGCATGGCCTGGTTCTACGCCGCCAACATCGGCACGGCCGGCTATCCCCTGCTCACGACCGGGAACGCCAACCTGCTGCTCACGCACGGCAGCGAGGAGCAGATCGAGCGCTACGTCCGGCCGATGATCGAGGGCCGCTTCACCGGCACCATGTGCCTGTCCGAGCCGCAGGCCGGTTCCAACCTGGCGGACATCACCACGCGCGCCGAGCCGCAGCCCGACGGCACCTACCGCCTGTTCGGCCAGAAGATGTGGATCTCCGGCGGCGAGCACCAGATGGCCGAGAACATCGTCCACCTCGTGCTGGCGAAGGTCCCCGGGTCCCCGGCCGGCACGCGGGGGATCAGCCTGTTCGTGGTCCCGAAGTTCCTGGTCAACGAGGACGGCTCGCTGGGCGAGCGCAACGACGTTGTCGTCACCGGCCTCAACCACAAGATGGGCTTTCGTGGCACCGTCAACACCGCCCCCACCCTGGGCCAGGGCCTGCACACGCCCGGCGGTCAGGCGGGCGCGGTCGGCTACGTCGTGGGCGAGGAGAACACCGGGCTCAAGAAGATGTTCACGATGATGAACGAGGCCCGCCTCGGCGTGGGGCTGGGCGCCACCGCGCTGGGCTACACCGGCTACCTCAAGTCGCTGGACTACGCGCGCGGCCGGCCCCAGGGCCGGTCGGCCGGCGCGGACCCGGCGTCGCCGCAGGTCATGCTCACCGGGCACGCGGACGTGCGGCGGATGTTGCTCGCCCAGAAGTCGTATGTGGAGGGCGCGCTGGCATTGGGCCTGTATTGCGCGAGGCTTGTCGACGACGAGAAGTCCGGCTCCCCGGAGGAGGGGGCGGCCGCGAAGACCGTTCTGGACGTCCTCACGCCGATCGCCAAATCGTGGCCGTCGCAGTGGTGTCTGAAGGCCAATGAGCTGGCGATCCAGGTGCTCGGCGGGGCCGGCTACACGATCGACTACGACGTGGAGCAGCACTACCGGGACAACCGCCTGAACCCCATCCACGAGGGCACCCACGGCATCCAGGGCCAGGATCTGCTGGGCCGCAAGGTACTCGCCGGGGGCGGTGCCGGGCTGGCCGCACTGACCGAGCGGATCACCGAGACGTGCGACCGGGCCGCCGCGGACGGGCCCGGCACCGAGCTCGCCGAGCTGGCCGCGCTGCTGCGGCCCCGCGTCACCCGCCTCATCGAGGTGACCACCGCGTTGGCCGAGGTGGGCGCGAGCGATCCGGAGGCGTTCCTGGCCGATGCCACCGAGTACCTCGAGGCGACGGGGCACATCGTGATCGCGTGGATGTGGCTCGAGCAGCTGCTCGCGCTAGGCTCGCGGGTGGACGAGGCCGCCGAGGGATCCGACGCGTTCGCCGCCGGCAAGCTCCAGGCCGCCCGCTACTTCCTGCGCCGCGAGCTGCCGATCGTCGACGCCAAGCTCGACCTTCTCGCCTCCGGCGACCGCACCACGCTCGACATGCGCGACGACTGGTTCTGAACCGCGCCGGGGGCGGCTGGGGTCTGGACGGCGACCTGTACCAGCCTCGTTCCGAGGGCGGACGCCGCGAAGCCCGGACCGACTCGAGGTGGTCGGCCCGGGCTCCGGGGCTGCGGACGACGGGGATTCAGGGTCCCCGCAACGGGTCAGGTCACATCTCGGGGACCATCACCTCGTCGATGAGGTAGACGGTCGCGTTGGCGGTCTCGACGCCGCCACAGATGACGTTCGCGCCGTTGACCATGAGCTCGTCGCCCGAGCCCGTGACGTCCACGTCGGCGCCGTTGAGGGTGGTCTGCATGCCGACGACCTCATCGGGGGTCATCTCGCCCTCGACCACGTGATAGGTGAGGATGTCGGTGAGCATCTCCGGGTTGGTCTTCAGCTGCTCCATGGTCGCGTCGTCGATCTGCGCGAACGCGTCATCGACGGGCGCGAAGACCGTGTACTCGCCGCTGTTGAGGGTGTCGACCAGGTCGACCTCCGGGTTCACGCCGCCCGAGACGGCCTGCACCAGCATGGTGAGCATCGGGTTGTTGGAGGCCGCGGTGGCGACCGGCTCCATGGCCATGCCTTCGACCGAGCCGGGCCCGTCCGGGTTGGCCTCGGCGTAATCGGCGCAGCCGGGACCCACGAGCGAGGCGGGCTCGGCCTCCATGGCGGAGGTCTCGGAGGAAGAGGCCATCGCGGACGAGGTGGTCATGGCCGAGGTGGTGCCCTCGGCGTCGCTCGAGCCGTCGTCGGTGGAGCAGCCGGCCAGGACGAGTCCGCCCACAGCAGCGGCGGCGGCGACGGAGGCGATGCGCCGGGAGATCGTGGTGCCCATGGTGATGGTCCTTTCGGTCGAGCCCTGATCGCCAGTAGGTGATCTGTGGTGGGCTCCGTGTGCTGGGTCACCGGTGGTTCGGCACTGCAGACGTAGCGGATGGGTGCGGTGCGAATCTTTTTTCCGAACCGGTCCGTCGGCGGCTCCGCTCCGAACTCCTCACATGAACACAGCAGAGGCTCACACAACGGGGTCCGGGCAGGGCCCCCGCCGGGGTCGCCGGCCCGTAGCAGCGGCGCGCGCCCTGTCGGGCGTCCTCGCGGTGGGGGTCGCGCTGTCTCTCGGACACGCGATCGCCGCGGCCTTCGACACGGCGGCCTCACCCTTCCTCGCGGTGGCCGACTCCGTGGTGGACCGCGCGCCCGCCGCGGTACGCGAGATGACCATCGACACACTCGGCACCGCCGACAAACCCGCACTCCTGATCGGGCTGTCCGTCATCCTCCTGCTCATCGGCATCGTGGCGGGTCTGCTCGAGCGACCCCGGCGACCGATCGGCTCGGCCGTGATCGTCGTCCTCGGCGTGGTCGGGGCGCTCGCAGCAGCCCTACGCCCCAACGGCAGCCCGCTCTGGGCTCTGCCGACCCTGCTCGGCGCGATCGTTGGTGTGGTGACCCTGCGCCTGTTGGTGGGGTCGCTGTACCGGAGCCGCGAAACAACTGGATCAGCGCCGCCGGCCGAGTCCGCGCCATCGGCCACGACCGGCCCGGACCGCCGCCGCTTCCTCATCCTGGCCGGCTCCGCCGTCGCCGTCATCGCCGCGGCCGGCGCCACCGGTGTCGCGCTGGGCCGGCGGGCCGCCGACGTCGTGGCCGAACGCACCGGCTTGCGCCTGCCCCGCGTCCTACCGCGCCAGGCGGCCCCCGCCGTCCCGGACGGCATCGTGCCCGACGCCCCCGGCGTGACCCCGTTCCTCACCGGAAACGACGAGTTCTACCGCATCGACACCGCGCTGCGCGTCCCTGCGATCACCGCCCGCGACTGGCGGCTGCGGATCCACGGGATGGTCGAGCACGAGATCGAACTCGACTGGGACGGCCTGACCGCCCGCGAGGCGCAGGAGCGGATCGTCACGCTGACCTGCGTGTCGAACGAGGTCGGCGGCGGCCTGGTGGGCACCGCGGCCTGGACCGGCTTCCCGATCGCCGACCTGCTCGCCGAGGCGGGCCCCCTGCCCGGCGCGGACATGCTGCTCTCCACCTCCGTCGACGGCTGGACCGCCGGTACCCCGCTCGAGGCGCTCACCGACGGCCGCGACGCCCTACTGGCTGTCGGTATGAACGGCCAGCCCCTGCCGCTGGAACACGGTTACCCCGTCCGCCAGGTCGTCCCGGGCCTGTACGGCTACGTCTCCGCCACCAAGTGGGTGATCGACTGGGAGGTCACGCGGTTCGACCAGGCGAGTGCCTACTGGACCGACCGCGGCTGGGGCGAGCGCGGCCCGATACGGACCGCCAGCCGGATCGACCGACCGGCCCCGCTGGCGGAGCTCGAGGCCGGCCTCGTCGTCGTCGCCGGAACGGCCTGGGCGCAGCGCCGCGGTATCGACCGGGTCGAGGTGCAGGTCGACGACGGACCCTGGACCGACGCCCGCCTGTCGCCGGCCTACTCTCTCGACACCTGGCGCATGTGGTCGTTCGACTGGGACGCCGAACCCGGCCTGCACACGCTGCACGTCCGGGCCACCGACGGCCGCGGCGAGGTCCAGACCGAGCAGCGCCGCCCCACCGTCCCCGACGGCGCCACCGGCTGGCACAACCGCACCTTCCGGGTGACGGCGTGATGGCCGTCCTCGACACGCCGCGGCCCGCGCCGGTACAGCGCGCCGCCCCCCGCACTAGACTGACGCTCGTGCCCGAGCCCACCGCCCCGTCGATGGCCGACCCGGGGCGCCTGCTGGAGCTCGCCGCCGGCGGCGATCTCGACGCGTTCGCCCGCTTCTACGACCTCCTCGCGCCCCGCGCGTACGGCCTCGCGCTGCGCGTCCTGCGCGATCCGGGATACGCCGAGGAGACCGTGCAGGAAGTGTTTCTCCAGGTGTGGAAGCAGGCCGTCGACTACCGGCCGTCGCTCGGATCGGTGCAGTCGTGGGTGTTGACCATCACCCATCGCCGCGCGGTGGATCGCGTGCGGGCGGAGAGTTCCGCGACGCGCCGCGACGAGGTCGACGCCGCCGCCATGGCCGCGTCCGGGTCCGCCGCGTCTGATGACGTCGCCGAGCAGGTCACCGAGCGGATCGGCCGCGACGAGGACGCCGCGCGCGTGCGCGGATGCCTGGAGACCCTCACCGACACCCAGCGCGAGTCCATTGAGATGGCCTACTTCACCGGCTTGACCTACCGCGAGGTCGCCGACCGGCTCGGCGCCGCCCTGCCCACGGTCAAGTCCCGCATCCGCGACGGGCTGCGGCGGCTGAAGGGCTGCCTGGGAGGTGCGTTGGCGTGAGAAGCCATCACGATCATCCTGAGACCGCGGGCGGCATCGACCCCGCCGATCTCGACCTGTACGCCCTGGACGCCCTGCCCCCGCGCGAGGCCGAGGCCCTCGAGGAGGCGCTGGTCAACGCGCCGGAGGAGCAGCGCGCGTCGATGTTCGCGCACATCGCGTCCACGCAGGAGGTCGCCGCGGACATGGTCGCCGTCGCCGGCCTCGACACCGCTCCCCCTCCCGCACTGCGGGCCCGCGTCCTCGACGAGGTGGCCGCCCGGGCGCGGCGGGACCGCGTTGGTGGACCCCGAGACGATGACGACGACACCACCGGCGACCCCGTTTCCGGCGACCGGCCGGGTGGCGGCGGCTCGGTGACCAGTCTTGACGCGATGCGGGCGCGTCGCCGTCCCCGGATGTGGACCGTCATCGGCGCCGCTGCGGCCGCGATCCTGCTGGTCGCGGCCGGTGTGGGCATCGGACGCATCACCGATGGCTCGTCCCCCGAGGACAACCTGCCCGTGGCGGCCCCGCCGTCCGGGGCCATGCCGGGCGACGTGACGATGCTGCTGGCCTCCGACGACCTGGAGATCACCCGCGGCCAGGTGGCGGGCGACGGGCTGGCCACCGTGTTGGCGTCGCGGTCGGCGGACATGGCGGTCATCTCGATGACCGGTCTGCCCGATCCCGCCGAGGGGCGCGCCTATCAGCTGTGGCTCATGGGCGACCACGCTCCGATCCCCGCCGGGACCATGGAGTCGGGCGAGGTGGGCCCGTCGCCCGCCGCGCAGATCGAGGGCATCCGCGGCTCCGAGCAGATCGGTCTCACCGAGGAGCCCGCCGGCGGCTCACCGGCCCCGACAGGCGAGGTCCTGCTCGCGCTCAATCTCGACTGAGTGTGGGCTGGGCCCGCTCCGCTTCGGCTACTCGGTCGCACGCGGACCCGGGGCGCCCTGCGCGCTGACCTGCGGTGCCCTGCTCGGTGCGTTCAGGGCACCCCAGGTCATGGGCCGGAGGGCTGGCCGAAACTCCGGGCCGGGGTCGGGGCCGGGGTCGGCGGTGTGCGCGGGACGCGTCGTCTCAGGGCTGCCACCACGGGCGGAGGGGGCGATCCCAGGTCTGCTCGTCGGTCAGACGCACGGCGAGGATCTGGTGGAGCTGGATCTTGTTGTGCTCGAAGCCGTACTGGCAGGCGCCCATGTACAGGCCCCACAGCTTGGCCATGGGCTCGCCGACCTCCTCGACCGCGGAGTCCCAGTGCTCGACGAGGTTGGCGCACCAGTCGCGCAGGGTCATGGCGTAGTGCGGGCGCAGGTTCTCCTCGTGGAGCACCTCGAAGCCGGCGTTCTCGGCCTCCATGTGCACGGTGCCGGCGCCGGCGAGCTCACCGTCCGGGAAGATGTAGCGGTCGATGAACTGCCCGGCCTTGACCTTGCCCGCGTTGTCGGGCCGGGTGATGCAGTGGTTGAGCAGGATCCCGCCCGGCTTGAGGTAGCCGTGGAGCTTGCTGAAGTAGTCGCGGTAGTTCTTGCGTCCGATGTGCTCGGTGATGCCGATCGAGCTCACCGCGTCGAAGTCCCGCTCGGGCACGTCGCGGTAGTCCTGCAGCCGGACCTCGGCCAGATCGCCGAGCCCCTCGGCCTCGATCGCGGCCCGGCCCCACTCGACCTGCTCCTTGGACAGGGTCACGCCGATCACGCGGACGCCCCGGCGCGCGGCGTAGCGGACCATGCCGCCCCAGCCGCAGCCCACGTCGAGGAGCCGGTCGCCGGCGGAGAGCCCCAGCTTGTCGAACACCAGGCGGTACTTGTTCTCCT
Source organism: Dietzia sp. NPDC055340 (assembly GCF_053645335.1). NCBI lineage: Bacteria > Bacillati > Actinomycetota > Actinomycetes > Mycobacteriales > Dietziaceae > Dietzia > Dietzia sp. NPDC055340. The sequence goes on from NZ_JBSHML010000007.1 coordinate 178,382, forward strand.
GCGCCGTCTCCAGTGACGCGTCGACCTCGGGATAGCAGGCGCACGTGTACGTCATGGACGGCCCGAGGATCCACTCGTAGAAGCGGTTCGACACGTCGTAGTGGTAGCTCACCACCTCCGAGTCGCGCTCCTTGGAGTGCCGCCGCAGCCCGCTGACCACGCGCTTCCACGCCGGCGGCACCTCCTGCGCCGGGATCGGCGGCACGGTGAGGTTCTCGCGGCCGATCGAGCGGGCGATCCGCAGCAGCGTCCGCGCGTCGGGCGTGCGGGTCATGGTCTTGCGGAACACCTCGAGCGAGCCGAAGACGTCGCGCGGGGCACCGGGGTGCACGCCCTCCACCTCGAGCTCGCCCATCAGGTAGGCGCGGGCCAGCCCGAGATCGCCCGGGGCGGTGACGAAGTACTGCAGCGCCTTCTCGCTCTTCAGGCGGAGCACCAGGTCGCTGTCTGCCGGCCCGATGGCCGAGCCGTCGTAGGCCTCAATCCGCAGCGGCGGCTCACCGGTCGCGAAAGCGCCGATGATCTCGCCGATCGTCATTGTGCCCGAGGGCGTGCTGCTGCGGGTCGTGGTCATCGTGCTCCTACCGCCTTGTCGTAGAGGGTCGCGAACCGACCGTTCGGGTCGAACTCAGCCTTGAGGCGCGTCGCCTGCTCGCCGCCGTACAGCTCGGCGAACTCCTCGCGCGAATAGAAGACCTCCGAGTACAGCGACTTGTGGCCGCCGAGCCGGGAGACCTCCTCCTCGATCCGCCGGTTCCACGCACCCTCGGCCATCCCCGGCTCTATAGGTGCAGAGGACCAGAAGCCGATGTTGACGTAGGTGGTGCCCGGGTCGAGCGGGTACAGCGGCCACGGCCGGTCCGAACCCGGCGCCGGGGAGGACTCGCGCAGCCGCAGCGGGCAGATCCACAGCGGCTCGATGGGCACCTCGCGCAGGAACCACTCGAGGAACTCGGTGGCGTGATCGATGGTCACCTCGACGTCCTGCACGACCCGCTCGCGCGGCCCCTCGCCCTTGAGCGCGCCGATCTTGTTGCCCAGGTCGTAGCGGTGATCGAGGCCGATGATCTTCCAGTACGCGGACGAGCGCAGCAGCTGCTGCGGCCAGAACTTCCGGATCCGCGGGTTCTGCACGCCGAACGCCCGCGAGCACCAGAACCAGTCGGTGTCCCAGCGCCACAGGTAGTCACGAATGGTCAGCCGGTCGCGCTTGATCGCCCCCTCGGGACAGTCGTGCTGGACCGATCGGTAGAAGATCGCCTGCTTGTCGGTCGCGCCGGAGTAGTCGGACGTCGGGCCGGGCTCGTCGGTGTGCCGCCCGAGGCAGAGGTAGGCCTCGTCGGCGGAGAAGACGATGCCGTCGAGGAAGTCGACGCGGGCGGAATCGGGGTCCGGGCCGGAGCCTGCGCCACCGGTGTCGGCCGAGCCGGCGGCTGCGTCGTCGTCGTCGTACCTTCCCTCCACGCTGATCCGCTCCAGCGCCGCGGTGAGCGCGGCGGTCGAGTTGAACCGCACGTGGCGCAGCTCGACATAGCGCCTGACCGGCTCCAGGGCGATGCGCAGTCGCACCGCGTAGCCCAGCGAGCCGTACGAGTTGGGGAAGCCGCGGAAGAGGGTGCGTTCGCGCTCGGTGCCGTCGGGGCGCGCGGTGACGATCTCGCCGGTGCCGGTCAGCACGTCCATCTCCAGCACCGACTCGTGCGGCAGCCCCAGGCGGAAGGAGGAGGACTCGATGCCGAGTCCCGTCACCGCGCCGCCGAGCGTGATGGTCTTGAGCTGCGGCACCACGTACGGCATGAGGCCGTGGGCGAGCGTGGCGTCGACCAGATCCTCGTAGGTGCACATGCCCTGGACGTCGGCGGTGCGGGCGTCCGGATCGACCGAGATGACGCGCGTGAGACCGGTCGTATCGAGACCGGGCGACGACGACGAGGCCCGCGGCCGGAAGAGGTTGGACGTCTTCTTTGCCAGTCGCACCGGGGACCCCTCGGGCACCGCCCGGAAGCTGTCGACGAGTCGCTGCACACCTTCCGCGTGGCGGGCGGCACCCACCTCGAGAGGGTCAACGACAGTCACGGCAGATCCCATGAGACCCACCTTAGTGCGGCCCGGCGACGGTCGTGATCGATCCGCGCGGCCGCGTCCCCTGGCCCGCCCCCGCAACGTTCCCGGACGCCCGCGTGATAAACCGCCCCCCGGCTGATCTCACGCGCATCACGATTGTGGCACCAACGTCATCTTCCTCCCTCGTTCCCGTCAGGCCGGGCGGGAAGGTCCCGTACCGTCTGCGGCAACACAGGCCCCGGCAGGGCCGTCTCTGCAGCACGACGAGGTCAAGGAGTTCCCATGTCACCCCACGCACACCGCACCCGACGCCGCGCGATGGTGGCGGCCTCCGGGCTGGCCGCCCTGGCGCTGACCCTGAGCGCCTGCAGCGGCGACGACACCGCCGACGACACGGTCGCCGACGCCACGAGCGCGGTCGCGTCCGCCGCCACCGAGGCCACCAGTGCCGTCGGCTCCGCCGCCGCCGAGGCCACGAGCGCCGTGGGTGAGGCCGGGGACGGCGACGATCACGAGGGCCATGACCACGGCGATCACGACGGCGACGACCATCCCGATAAGGACCGCGAGTACCTGGACGCGCTCCGCGACAACGGGGTCACCGTCCACGACGACGTCGACTTCCTCGTCCGCGGCCACGACGCGTGCCGCGACCTCGAGGACGGCGAGAGCGCGGACGTGGTGATCGCGAGCTACTACGAGGCGCACCCCGAGGCGCCGGAGAACGAGGGCGCGACCGTCCTCGAGGCGGCGGTGAACGCCTTCTGCCCGGACTACGCGCCGGCGCTGAACAACTAGAACCCGGCCCGGTCGAGCGCCTCCGCGGTGAGGCGCCGGCCGAGGGCGATCATCTCGTCGGCCCGGTGGAAGTCGAACGCCGTGCACGAGTCGGACGGCACCTCGACCAGCACGTCCGGCCGGTTCGCCGCCATCCGGTAGGCGGTGATGATGCTCTCCATCACCTCGATCGAGTGGATCACCACGTCGAAGATCCGCAGCGTGCCGGGCAGGGAGGCGTCGCCGGGGTCCTCTGACTCGACCTCGGCCTCGCCCCGGGCCACCGACTCCTCGACCTCGTGCGAGGGCTCTGCATCCGTAGTGGCGCTGGCCGTGACCGCATCCGAGGCGGACGCCGCCGCGTCGGTCAGCGTGCCCGTTTCATCCCGGCCGTCCGGGCCCGCGGTGGTGTCGTCGCGGAGATCTCCGCCCTCGGTGGCGCCCTGGCCCCAGCGGGCGGCGATCGAGCGCACCAGCTCGGCGTCGCGGACGTCGGCGGCCGCGGTCCGGATCCGGCCGGTCAGCGTGCCGGCGGACCGGGCCGCCCCCGGGCCCTTGCGGGTGTGGCCGGTCTCGGCGTCGGCGCCGTCGTCGGGACCCGGGTTCTTGAACACCGACGTCACGCGCATGCCTGTGCGCCGGCCGGTCAGGGACACCGCCAGCAGCATGTCGCTCTCGACCGGGGCGAGCGGCTCGAGCGGTACCGGGTTGGTCACGCCTCCGTCGATGACAAGCCGTCCGCCGACCAGTGCCGGGGTGATCACGCTGGGGATCGCGAACGAGGCCCGCACCGCGACGTCCGCCGGACCTTGCGTGAACCAGATCTCGCGGCGCGCCTTGAGGTCCGTGGCCACCGCCGTGAACGGTAGGCGCATGCCCTCGATGCGGATGCCGTCGAGCATCGACCCGATCACCGCCATGATCTTGTTGGCGCGGATCGCGCCGCCGCCGGCGAAGGACGGGTCCAGCAGTCGTAGGACGTCACGCTGGGACAACCCGCGCACCCACTCCTCGAAGTCGTCCAGCTTGCCGGCCGCGTACAACGAACCCACCACGGCGCCCATCGACGCGCCCGATACGCCCACCACCTCGTGGCCACGGGCCTCGAGCTCCCGGATCACCCCGATGTGCGCATAGCCGCGTGCCCCGCCGGACCCCAGTGCCAACGCGATCCTCATTCCGCGCCACCCCTTCCGCGTTCGCCGAACGTCTTCCAGTGTGCACCGTGAACTCCCTGGTCGGGCGTGCCGACCGGGCGTCCGTGTCGTACCCGACACCTATCGTCCGCACTGTATCGACCATCAGTTCGATACCGGGCCCCACGGTCCGCACGATTGACAGATCACCACATCGAGGAGCACCCATGTCCCACACCCTGTTCGCGCCGGTCGATCCCGCGATGCTGAAGATCGCGGCCACGATCGAGCGCTGCGGAATCAACATCATCCACGTCGGCGAGGGCTGTGACTGCCGGGACTGCCACGCGGCCCCCATCCCGCCGGAGCAGCAGTTCGGATACACGATCGGCCTCACCGAGCTGGGCCATCCGGAACTGCTGGTGCGCGGCCTCGGCGGCCGGGAGTCGGCCGCGCTACTGAACAGGTGGGGGGACGTGGTCCTGGGCGGCGAGGCACTCGATGCCGGACACCTGCTGTGCGAGGGACCTGCCGGACACACCTGGGAGCTCGTGCCGGTCCACCGGCCCGAACGCACGCTGCGCTGGGCGGGCCTCTACTACGGAGCCGCCGGCTCCGGCCCGCCCCCACTGCCCGGCGAGGTGACCGCACTGGAGCTGATCCCGGCCCGCCGGCCCTGCCCCTGCGGGGCCTGCAGCTGACGCCCGGGCGGGCCGGCCGCCGACCCCGTCGTAGGGTTGAGCCATGCCCCGCCCTCAGCTGCGCCTGGACGCGAGTTCACCGACGATCATCGTGCCGATCACCGCACGGGACCTCACCGAACTCGATCAGAGCGCGGCGGCCTCGGCGGCTGCGCCGGCCGGCGC